>CAYFVJ010000138.1:0-7324 GCA_964346555.1 uncultured Alteromonadaceae bacterium
CCCTTGCGTGGGAGACGGACCGCTTTGTGGGGACAGGTCCGGGTGGCAGCTAGTCATTGACGCCTGACTCCTGGACATGCGACTAGCTGCCACCGGGACCTGACCCCGGAATTGCCCCTCCCATCGAATAGCCGACCTGCGGAGAGGTGGTCTCCGACACAAGCGGCAGCAGCGGCATTTGCGTTATGCTGTGCCTATTGCACCGCAGGTCAGTAAGGAGTCAGGAATGCACGCTGAAGCGACACCGGATGCGCGCTTGACCGAGGCCATGGCGCTGGACCGCAAGGAGTGGCTGCAGGCACTGGGCGATATCAAGGCACAGTTTGGCGAGGACGGCGTGCGCGAGATACTGCGCGCGCTGCAGAACGAGGCGCTGTCTCAGGGGATGGTGCTCGCCGAGGCGACGCTCAACACGCCCTACGTCAACACGATTCCGCCCTCCGAGCAGCCCGCCTATCCCGGTAATGTCGAGCTCGAAAAACGCATCGAGAACATTATCCGCTGGAATGCCATGGCTATGGTTCTGCAGGCCCAGGATAACGGCAGCGGCGTGGGTGGGCATATCGCCACCTATGCCAGCGCCGCGACCATGCTGGAGACGGGCTTCAACCACTTTTTCCGCGCGCGCGGCGATGGCTATGGCGGTGATATCGTCATGCCCCAGCCACACGCTGCCCCGGGAATCTACGCGCGGGCATTCCTCGAGGGCCGGCTCAGTGCGCAACAGTTGCACAACTTCCGTCGCGAACTGGGCGAGGGGGGCGGCCTGAGTTCGTATCCGCATCCCCGCTCGATGCCCGCATTCTGGCAGATGCCCAACGCCAGCATGGGACTGTCCACGCCGGCGGCCATCTATCAGGCGCGCTTTGCCAAGTACCTGCAGAACCGCGGCCTGAAAACCGACGAGGGCGGACGCGTGTGGTGCTTTATCGGGGATGGCGAAGCGGACGAGCCGGAGGTCCTGGGTACGATCAATATCGCCGCCCGCGAACAGCTCGATAATCTGGTGCTCGTCATCAACTGCAATCTGCAGCGCCTGGATGGCCCGGTTCGCGGAAACGGCAAGATCATCCAGGAGTTGGAGCGCAGTTTCCGCGGCGCTGACTGGAACGTGCTCAAAGTGATCTGGGGCAGTGGCTGGGACGGACTGCTGGCCCAGGACCACGACGGCATTCTGCGCGCGCGAATGGAGGCCTGCGTGGACGGTGACTACCAGCGCTATTCCATCCTGCCGGGCGATGCCCAGCGCGAGCACTGGGTGCAGGGTGACGAGCGCCTGGAGCGCATGATGAACTCTCTCAGCGACGACGAACTGCGCACGATCAAGCGCGGCGGGCAGGACCCGAAGAAAGTCCACGCCGCGTTCCATCGCGCCACCCGGTCAAGTGGCCGTCCAACCGTTATTCTGATAAAGACAGTCAAGGGCGACGGCATGGGTGCGGCGGCACAGGGCCGCAACACAGCGCATCAGAAAAAGAACCTGAATGCCGAGGAGCGCCTGCAGTGTGCGCGCGACTTCGGCATTCCACTGCCTAAGGAGGCAATCGAGCGGGCGGAGCTGTACTTTCCTTCCGAGGACAGCGAAGAGATGCGCTATCTGCACGGCCGGCGCAAAGCGCTCGGTGGCTATCTGCCGCAGCGGCGCGTTGACTGTCCGACGCTGGAAGCGCCGCCGCTGGAAAGTTTTCGCAATACGCTGGAAGGCAGCGGTGAGCGCGCCACATCCACCACCATGGTCGTCGTGCGTACCCTGTCGCAGCTGCTTAAGGATGAGCACATCGGGCAATACGTGGTGCCCATAGTGCCGGACGAGGCACGCACCTTCGGTATGGACGGTCTGTTCAAGGTGGCCGGGATCTACTCCCCGGCCGGGCAGAATTACACGCCGGTGGATGCGGATACCCTGCTTCCCTACCGCGAGGCCAGTAATGGCCAGATCCTGCAGGAAGGTATCTGCGAGGCGGGTGCCATGGCGTCATTCATGGCGGCGGGCTCGGCGTATGCGGTCCACGGCGTCCCTACCATCCCGTTCTATATCTTCTATTCCATGTTCGGTTTCCAGCGGGTCGGCGACATGATCTGGGGCTGCGCCGACATGATGTGCCGCGGCTTCCTGCTTGGCGGCACCGCGGGGCGTACCACCTTGAACGGTGAGGGTCTGCAGCATCAGGACGGGCACTCGCATGTTCTGGCGAGCAGCGTGCCCAATCTCAAGAGCTACGACCCGGCCTTCGGCTACGAGATCATTCTCCTGATCCGCGAGGGTATACGTCGCATGTATGGCGAACAGGAGAACATCTTCTATTACCTGACGCTGTACAACCAGACCTATCCCATGCCGGCATTGCCGGATGACCCGTCAGTGGCCGAAGGGGTGCTGCGTGGCGGCTACTGCTATCGGCGCGGATCGGGGGGCAGCGGGACAACGGTCAACCTGTTGTCAAGCGGCGCCATCATGCAGGAGGTGCTGGCCGCCGCCGATCAGCTCGAGGCACAGGGTCGCCGTGTCAACGTCTGGAGCATTACCAGCTTTGTGGAGCTCGCGCGGGAGGCGCAGGCGGTGGAGCATGCGCGGCGGCAGGCATCGGACGCGGATAGCGAGGTAGCCTGGCTGGAAAACCTGTTCCGCGACGAATCGGGCATTTTCGTGGCGGCGACGGATTATCAGCAGGCGCTGCCGGAGATGATCGCGCGCTGGATTCCGGGATCGTACATCACCCTGGGTACGGACGGCTTCGGTATGAGTGAGTCGAGAAGCGCCCTGCGCGACCACTTCGGCATTTCGGCGTCCGCCATCGTCGAGGCGGTCGCCGCCGTCACTTGATGCGGCTGCGCCGATCGCGCTGTCACGGTGGACTGCGCTACACTCTTCGTTCACGGGTGGGTTGCAGGCAGGCGCGGGTATGCAGGACATCATCGACATACTGCAGGACGATCTCAGTGCGTTTGCCCTGCCGCTGTATCTGACGGCGATTCTTCTCGAGGCCTGGTACGCACGCAGCCATGCGCTGGGCTACTACAGGCTGCGCGATACGCTGGTTTCCCTGAGCATGCTGTTGGCGTCGGCGCTGGTCGAGATCCTGCCGCGCTTGCTGGCCCTCTGGCTGATCGTTCAGCTGCACGATATAAGCCCTCTGCGCGATGTGGTGCAGCGACAGTGGTGGGCCTGGCTGCTGCTGTTCTTTCTGGACGACTTCAGCTACTACTGGTTCCACCGCAGTAACCATAGCGTGCGGCTGTTGTGGGCCGGCCACGTCAACCACCACTCCTCGCAGTATCTGAATTTCGGCACTGCCCTGCGCCAGGGCGTGGGTGAACGGCTGCACAAGTTCCTGTTCTGGCTGTGGCTGCCGCTGCTGGGTTTCGACGCGGCGATGATCGTCACGATGATCGGCCTCAACCTGTTCTACCAGTTCTGGATACACACGCGCAGCGTCGGGCGCCTGCACCCGTGGCTGGAGGCCGTGTTCAACACGCCGTCACATCACCGCGTGCATCACGGCTCGAACCCGCGCTACATCGATCGCAATCACGGTGGTGTACTGATTATCTGGGATCGACTGTTCGGCACCTTCAGCCCCGAGCGCGACGATGACCCGGTGCGCTACGGGCTGACAAAAAACCTCGATTCCGACAACCCCTGGACGGTGCTCAGCCACGAGTATCGCGCAATCGGTCGCGACCTGCGGCGCGCGGGCAGCTGGCGGGAGAGCATATCCTGTGTTTTCGGGCCGCCGGGATGGCGGCCGAGCAGCGCAGCGGAGCCCGCCGCGGCAATCGGGCGTCGACGCTAATTTATTCCGGAGGAAAAACATGGCCCGTATTGCGCAAATAACCACAACACTGCTGCTGCTCATTGTCTGCCTGTCCCCCGTCCGGGCCGCCGAGGAAAGCGGCGAGGCCCCGCGACCGCTGGTCATCCAGGCGGATTTTGCCGGCCTGGTCATGACCGGCGTTGCCCATTCGGTACACCCGGATCTGACGGTACACAACGTGCGCCCGCTGATCCCGCTTTACGATATCGCAGCGGCCAGCGCCAGCCTGGCCTACAACGCGCAGACCTGGCCGGCGGGTACGGTCTTTGTCTCCGTGGTGGATCCCGGCGTCGGCACGGAGCGCAAATCGGTGGTTCTGAAAACCCGCAGCGGCCTGTACTTTGTTAGTCCCGACAACGGATCGCTGTCCGGTCCGGCAGAGCTCTACGGTATCGACGCGGTACGCGAGATCGATGAATCGGTGAATCGTCGTCCCGGGACCGAGTGGTCACATACCTTCCACGGACGCGATGTGTACGCCTACACCGGCGCGCGCCTGGCGGCCGGCGTCATCAGCTTCGAGGAGGTCGGACCGCTACTGCCGGCGCAGGTCATGACCCTGGAGATGCCCGCGGGCAGCTACAGTAATGGAGTATTTGAGGGACAGATCGCCGGCGGCGTCGGGCGCCTGGGCAACGCCTATTTCAATATCGACCGGGCCCTGTTCGAGAAAGACAGTCCATCCTATGGTGATCGCTACCGCGTGGAGATTCGCAAAGGCGGGGATCAGGTCTGGTCCGGCAGCGTGCCCTATGTCCGCTCTTTTGGATCGGTGCCGGTAGGTGACGAGCTGCTGTTCATCAACTCCAGCGGCGACCTGGCCATCGCCATCAATCAGGGCAATTTCGCCGAGACTCACGGCATCGGCTACGGCGTCAACTGGACGGTGCGCATCGAGCGCGAGGCAGTCGCCGTCCACAGCGTTGATACAACGGTGACTTCCCGCGGCGTGGCCGTGCCGGTTACCTGGACCTGGCCGGCGGCCGCGGATGCCGAAAATCCCGTGCCGCTTGCGGTGCTGATTCACGGCCACGGCGGCGAGCGGCACGAGGCCGGTGGCTTCACCCGCGTCGCACGCATGCTCGGGGAACAGGGTATTGCCTCCATACGCATGGATCTCGCAGGTAGTGGCGACAGCGGCGAAGCGTTTCGCCACAACAATCTCGCCACCATGCAGGCCGACGTGCTGGCGGCACAGCGCTTTGCCGTGGACAGTGGCAGGGTGGATCCGGAACGTATCGCCCTGGTCGGATTCAGTATGGGTGGGCGTGTCGCCGCGCTACTGGCGGCGGATGCGACCTACAGCGCCATGGTGATGTGGGCGCCGGCCGTGCTGAACGGCGCCAGCGACATGATCGACATGGTCGGTGGTACGGGCGCCTGGGTGGACCTGAAGGCCGAAGCGGCGAGACAGGGTTTCGCCGCGTACACCACGTTCTGGGGACAGGAGCAGGAGCTCGGCGCGCGCTGGTTTGCCGACATGGAGAATTCGCAGCCGATGGACGCGCTGAAGGATTACAGCGGCGCGCTGCTGTTCATACACGGCACGGCCGATGACGTTATCGATCCCGACGTCTCGCGTCGGGCAGTTGACGCCGCGCGCTCAGCCAGCAGCGCCGAGCTGCGATTGATCGACGGCGCCGATCATGGCTTCGGATTGTTCAGCGATCCGGATCCTCATTCGGAGAAACTGGTCTCGGCCACTGTGGACTTCCTCGTGGCGCAGCTGTCGGCATCGGCGCCGGAATGAACGCACGGCCCGGCAAACGCGTGATCTTCGACACGGATATCGGTATCGATGACGCCATGGCCCTGCTGTTTCTGCACTACTGTCCCGAAGTGGAGCTGGTGGCAATCAGCAGCGTCGCCGGCAACGCGAGTATCGATGACACCACCCGCAATGCCCTGTACGTGAAGGAGCGGTTCGGGATTGCGGCGCCTGTTCACCGCGGCGCGGCGCGGCCATGCGGGCCGGCGCTGGGTGAGGGTTATCCGGATTTTGTGCACGGCGGCAACGGCCTCGGTGATATTCCAATCGCCGCGCCCGCGCTGTGCGAGGACCCGCAGCCCGCGGCCGAGGCAATCGTCGCGCTGGCGCGGGCGCAGCCGGGTGAACTGTCTATTGTCGCCGTCGGGCGCCTGACGAATATCGCAGCGGCGCTGGCGCTGTGTCCTGAACTCCCCGGCCTCCTGCGCGAAGTGGTTGTCATGGGTGGTGTTTTCGGGTTCAGCGGCCAGGGCGGCAATGTGTCACCGGTGGCGGAGGCAAACATCGCCGGTGATCCCGCTGCGGCGGACAGGGTGTTTACCAGCGGCATGCCGGTAACGGTGGTGGGCCTGGATGTGACAGAAAGCACCCGCATGGATGAGGATTTTATCGAAGCCCTGCGGCAGCGTGCGGGAGATGCCGGCGACTTTATCCACCGGATAAGCCGTTTCTATTTCGATTTCTACCAGCGCACCGGCGGCACACGGGAGTGCCCGATCCATGATTCCAGCGCCGTGGCCTGTCTTCTACGCCCGGAATTCTACGATCGCCGGGCACTGGTCGTGCGCGTGGCAACCGAGGGTATTGCAATCGGGCAGACCATCGGCGGCGAGCCCGGGGCGGGCTATGTCTCGGACCACTGGAAACAGGCGGCGCCGTTGCAGGTCTGCGCGGGTGTCGATGCCGATGCCGTGCGCGCGCTGTATCTCGAGACCCTGGCGAACGCCGGCTGACGGCGGGCACCCGTGGACGCGAGCCGCTGTGTTACTGACGGCTCAGCGCCTGCAGTCGCTCGCTCAGATAGCTTCCCGCGGTATAGCGCTCAGACAGTACGGTATCCAGCCGGGGCGCCATGAAATAGGGAATGGCGTAGCGCGACACATTGTTGGCTGCCGCCGGATTGATCACGCGGTGAGTGGTGGAAGGGAAGTAAGCGCCGGTCGCCTCGCTGAGCATGTCCCCGGCGTTGATAATCAGCTCCCCGCGCCTGCCGTTGATGTCCAGCCAGTTGCCCTGGCGATCGCGTATCTGCAGGCCTGGCTGCTCGGCAACCGGCAGCAGGGTGAGCAGATTGATGTCCTCGTGGGCGGCGGCGCGCACCGCGTCGCCGGACTCGCTGCCGGCCAGCGGCGGGTAGTGCAGCACACGCAGCAGGCTGGCCTGTTTCGACAGCAGCCGGCTGAGGCGATCGGGCAGCCCGGCGAGCACGTCTGCGGGCGTGTTCGCCTGCAGCCAGTCGAGAATATTCACGCCAAGTATGAAGGCCCGGTCCAGATAGTCGAGGGTATCCGGCGCCAGTCCGGGGGGCAGCATTTCCCCCGGGAAGACATGATAGAACTCCTTCAGGTCGCGATCCGGGTGCCCGACGGCGGTTTCCGAAACATCCGCTGGGACAAAACCCACTGTGTTGTCGCAGTGGCGCGCCGGTCGCATAAGATAGGCCTGTTTGTCGTCGCTGGCGAAGAAGGGCCGCCACCCCCGACCAGCGCCACGGCCGGCAGGATCGCGCCATCCTGCAACG
>CAYFVJ010000139.1:0-7225 GCA_964346555.1 uncultured Alteromonadaceae bacterium
GCAACTGCCGATAGCGTTGAAACACGTAGTCACCCGCATGCTCGAGCGCCACGCCCTCCCAGTATGGCAACAGGTGCACGGCAATGAAGTCGACGGCATCGACGAGTTCAGGGTGATCCAGCCAGATATGCCAGGGTTCCGCGATGCTGAGCGGTGCCGCAACCGCATGCCTGACCGAGCGGATGTGGCCGATCATCTGTTCTGCCGTCTGCTCCTCGCGATGCACGGCCTCGTTGCCAATGATGACGCGCACGATCGGGCCGGGGTTGTCGCGGTAGGTGCGCACCAGCCTGTCCAGTTCGGCGGCGTTGAATTCTGCCTGGTCGTTGATCCAGGCCCCCAGGGTGACGTGCAGGCCGTGCTCCGCCGACAGCCTTGGTACCTCGGTCATTGTCGATTGCACAGTGTAGGTGCGCACCCCGCTGACATCGCCGGCGAGCAACGCCAGGTCGGCATCGATCTGCTCGCTCGATGGAAACTCGCCGATGGTTGGATCCTGTCCGGCGCGAATCGGCGAAAAGGAGACCCCGGCGATTTCGGCCGGCCACGGTGGTTCCATGCCCGGCCGGTTGACCCACCACCACAGCAGCAGCGTCAACAGGCCCATCAACAGAACGATCACCAGGCCCGAACGGTTCATTGCAGTTGCCAGCCTGTTAGCGCATGCCGAGTCGCAAGGCGCGACGGGCTGGCGTTCCATTCAGGTTCAAAGGGTGATCTAGCCATCAGCTGACGTGCCACAGGAAAACCTGCGATTGTGTCCATTGCCGGGGGTTCTGCGCGCCCCTCCGCCCGTCTCATCCCACCTGCGGTGTGACCGTTCATCCTGGCCGATAATGTCAAATCGCTCATGGCGCACACGTCGCCCGGGCGCCGCCTCCTCAAGTATGGGTGCGGGTCGTGGGTAAGACAAACAGCGGCGGTGTTGGTGCCCGACGTGGTCGCGCATCGGTGTGCGCGCCCAGGGTTTTTCCGGGCCCGCCGCTGGCGCAACAATCGACGTTTACGGTCCACCGCGTCGGTCGTCGACCGCAGGCAGGGCGGTGAGGTCGAACTCAAGCATGCCATTGCTGTACGATCCACGTCTCGCGTTGCGTGAGCCGATGCAAAGACCAACGCGCATAGTGCATGATCCGCCCTGTGGGCGGGCACGCTGGAGGACGGTGCGGCTTTCAGCCCGTGAAGCGGGCCAGTCGAAGAGGGGTGCGGCAGTGTTTCGGATCGACAAAAAGCTGGCCAAAGACCGTTACCGCAGGCTTGCCGCGCGCTATAACTACGCTACCCGGCGAATCGAGCCCATCCGCAGGCAGGCTGTCGATACACTGCGCCTGCAGCCCGGCCAGCGTGTGCTCGACGTGGCGTGCGGTACCGGCAAGAGCCTCGCGATGTTGCGCGAAGCCGTGGGACCGGCCGGTGTCGTGGTCGGTGTGGAGCAGTCGCACGAGATGCTCGAACAGGCCCATGAGCGTGTGCGCGAAGGTGGCTGGGACAATGTACGGCTCATCGAGTCGAACATGGAATCGGCAGACCTGGCCGATTCATTCGATGCCGTGCTATTCGTCTACACGCAGGACGTGCTGCAATCCGATGCCGCGCTGGCGCGTATCTTCGAGGCGACGTGTCCTGGCGCCAGGGTGGTGTCAACGGGACTCAAGCTGTTTCCCTGGTACATCGGAATTGCCAATCTGTGGCTGCTGGCGATTTCCTACCCTTACTTCACCACCTTCAAGGGCTTGGGCAAGCCCTGGATTCCGCTGCAGCGTTACGTCGATCTGCAGGACGTTCACGCGACGTTCCTCGGTAGTGGATACATTGCGCAAGGGGTGCGGCGTTGACCGTACTTGCTCATGCGTCACGGTTCGCAGGCAACCCCGGAAGGTTGGTCGCCTGTTCAGCGTAAGGGGCAGACCAGCCAAGCAGGGCGCTTGCACGTTCGCAACGCCGCATGAGGTGTGCAGGGTCTTCTCCGCCGAGGTGGACCACGCCGAAGCGGTAACTCCCGAGCCATTTGAAATCCCGCTCCACCTGGCCGGACAGTTTTGGAAACTGCAACAGCAGGCCATCCGGAAAAGCTTCCTTGAAGGCATGTTGCGCAGCGGCCGTCGGCATCGGGACAACAGCGGTTGGGTCGAAACTCCGATACACGAAACTGGATGCGCACGACGCGCTGGGCTCGCCTCTGGGCAGGGTTTCCGGGTCGATTCCATGACCCAGGGCCATGGTCATCTCATGCGGGTTGATACCGTCGACGCGCATGTACAGGTCGGAGAACTGTGCGGCCATCCTCGGATTAAACTCGATGACCTTGGGCTGGCCGGTCGCCTCGTCGATCACGAATTCCATGTTGAAGAAGCCATGGTCGAAGCCGATCGCCTGCAGGAAACGCGTGGCGATTGTCGCGGCGCGCTGCTGCAGGTTTTCAGGGAGTCGGCTCGGGTAGTCCCAGCGCATGAAGGCGTCGGTGCCGGGATACATGATGGCATCGACGACACCCAGCAGGCGGACATCGCCATCGCAGCAATAGCCGTCAAGGCAGTACTGGTCGCCGCGCAGGTTCTCCTCGAGCATCAGGCTGTGCGCGGTTCCCGCCTCCGGCAGGCGGCGGCGCACGATCTTTTCGAAGGGTTCGACGAGGTGGCGGATCACCCATGACTCCCGCCAACCGAATCGCGTGTGGTCGACCAGTGCCTCGCGGCTGTGCATAGATTTGGCCAACACGGAAAAGGCGGCCTTGACCGGCTTGACGAAGGTGGGGAAGTCGAGTCCTGCGGGAATATCGGCGTCGTAGGTGGCGTTCAGCCGGCGAAACGCGACATTGGCCTCCGGCGCGGCACGCTGCAGGACCTGCCGCGCATACAGCTTATGCTGACAGGCGAGTACCGCCTCCACCGGGGTGCCGGGCCATTGCAGCCTCTCCGCCACCAGCGCGGCGCTGAGTGCGCCGAACTGTTCGTGGTTGCTGACCACGGCGCGCGCGCCCTGCAGCTTTGCACGAAGCGCGGCCAGGCGACTGAACCGTTCCATGTCGAACCAGGCCAGGCGCGCATTGCTCGGGAAGCTGAACAGGTCAAAACCTCCATACAGCTGTGGCCAATGCTGCGACAACTTGCGGAATTCAACACCATCCCAGTCGAAGGCGAAGAGCACCAGCGTGTTGTCGTGCTTCACGGCTCGCCTGTCGCTGTGGCGACCAGCAGAAACCCGCTGCTGGCAGGGAAGCGCTGAGCACGCAGCTGCCGTAGCGGGCGGATCCTGCGCCGGCCAGGGTTGACTGTTTGGTCTGGACCCCTATCGATCACGGTGTGTGCTGACTCCTGGGTCGTGCTGCGCTGCATGGCGCCCCGGCGGGCTTGAGCGCTAGCGGGCTTGTGACAGATTCTACCAGACGGCGCGCGCCCCCCGCGTACGGCATCGCAGGGTGAGACCGGAACGGGTAGTGCTTCATTGCAGCGGACGGCACGATGTCTGCAGCACCTCGGGCGCGCCGCTTGCGTGGGTTCGCGGATGCCGATCCTTGTCAGTCGGGAACTTTGCGCGCAAAATACTTGCTTAACAATGTGCCGTTGAGTGGGCTCTCGCGGCGCGTTTCCCGCCGGGCTTGCCGCAGACATCGCAGGTGACCATTGACTGACCACTCCGATCGGCCAGACGCGGCGAAAGCCGTTGCCCAGTACCGCCAGCATGCCGAAGGCTACAACGCATCGGCACGGCGTACAATGCCGATGCGTGTGCGAACCATCAGCAAGCTCGGTCTGCGCCGCGGCGACCGCGTTCTCGATGTGGCGTCCGGGACCGGCCTGAGTTTTCCCTTGCTGCGCGACGCCGTTGGTGCCGAAGGCGAAGTCATCGGCATCGATGTCAGCCCCGAGATGTCGCGCGTAGCCCGGCAGCTCGTCGGCGAGGCCGGCTGGCATAACGTCACGGTACTGGAATCGCCGATCGAGTCGGCAGACATCCCCGGGCCAATCGATGCCGTCCTGTTCAATTTCACCCACGACATCATGCGTTCCGCGCCGGCACTTGAACGCATCTTCGCCGCGACACGCCCGGGCGCACGGATAGCCATCGCCGGGATGAAATACGTGCCCTGGTGGATGGCGCCGGTCAACACCGTCGTGCGCGCTAAGGCACGACCGTACATGACCACTTTTGAGGGGCTGGAAAAACCCTGGGATCGGGCGTTGCTCTACCTGTCGCAGTTCGAATGGTCGTCGGAACTTTTCGGCATCGCCTACATCGGCTGGGGTCAGGTAGACAAAACCAGGGACACCTGAGCACGATCTTACTGTTGGCAGCGGCGAGGCGTGCGTGCGAACCGGCCGGTGGCGGCTGCGGGCGGTTGCCGATGGCCGCAAGTTGTTCTATCCGTCAAAGACCGGTTGTTATTCCTTACACCGAAAGGACCTGCGATACGCCATGGGCAATGCGTTGGACTACCGGACAACACACGGTATCCGCTGGTCGGAATTGACCAAGGTGGCGGCGGCGCTGCTGATCCTCAATTTTCTGACCAGCTTCGCCAATGTCTGGTCGACACCCTGGGTGCAGCCCGACATGCGCCTGGGGGCGGATCTGGCTGCATTGTGGTTTGCGTTGCTGTTGCTGGTGGCGCTGTTCGGGAGTATCGGGCGACGCCTGACCACCCTGTTGACGGGGGCCGTCCTGTTGGCGGTGATCGGCCGGTATATGGATGTGACCGTGCCTTCCTGGCTCGGTCGCAAGGTTAATCTTTACTGGGACGCCCAGCACCTGCCCAAGTTCCTCGATGTCGCCAGCCAAGACTACACCTGGTGGCAACTCCTCGCTATGGTTGTCGCGATCATGGCTGCCCTGTGGTTGCTGACCCGCGTAATCCGGGCATGTATCGATGTGTTGGCCGTGCACGCCGCGCCGCATGCACTGCGGTCGCCGATCGCGCTGCTGCTCTCTGTCGCTGCCCTTGGCCTGGCGGCCGCCGGTTTGATTAAAGTCGACGCGGCCTCGCCCTACGTGTCGGCATCGGCCTATCCGGTCTACGAGCGCCAGGCGCACCTGTTGGCCGCAGCGTTCTTTCCCGACCGCTTCCGCGACGAGCTTCCCGATTCACCGCCGCTGGAATCCGACCTTGCCGCGCTCGACGGGGCCGAGGTCAAGGTCATTTTCCTCGAGTCTTACGGCGCGACCACCTACGAGCGCGATGACCTGTTCGAGGTGATACACCCGGGGCGTCAGCGTCTCGAGGCAGCGGCCAATGCCCGGGGGCGCCAGGTATTGTCGGCATTCGTACGGGCGGCGGCGTTCGGTGGGGCGTCGGACCTGTCTCACCTGAGCTTCCTGTCCGGCATCAACCTGACCGACCCGATTCGCCACGACCTGCTGATCACGACCGATCGTCCCGTCCTGACGGATACCTTCGAACGGGCCGGTTACCGCACCATCGGCCTCTACCCGGCGATGAGTTGGGAATGGCCCGAAGTCTCGTTCTACAGTTTCGACCATTATCACGACGCGCCGAGCCTGGACTACCGTGGGCCGAAGTTCGGCCTGTGGTGGTTGCCCGACCAATTCTCGATGGCGCGTGTCGACGAGATGTATCCGCCCGATCCCGACGCCAAGCCGCGCTTTTTGTTCTACCCGACGATCACTACGCACATCCCGTTCCGGCCGACGCCACCGTACCAGTCGGATTGGTCGCGGGTGACCTCCGACAAACCCTTTTCCGACGAGGCCACCGCCAAGGCGATGGCCGATGCAATCGATTGGCACGATTTGTTTCAGGGATATATCAGCACCATCCAGTACACCTTCGAGTGGCTGGCCGGTTACCAGGCACTGCCGCAGCCGCGCGAATCGGTGCTGGTGCTTTTGGGCGACCATCAGCCGGCGGGTGGCATAACCGGTCCGGATGCGACCTGGAACGTGCCGGTCCACGTGATCACCAGCAACCCGGTGATAGCCGAGCGCTTACGACGGCGTGGTTTCACCGACGGTGTGAATCCGCCGCAGGGGTCGCTCGGCCATATCAGCGAGCTGTCACTGATGTTGCTGTCGGTATTTGACAGTGCCGATCAAGACGTCGCGGTCACGCCCGCGCTCATCGGCAGTTCGCAGGATCATGCCGCGGCTCCGGCCGCGCTTTGACGCAGGCGGCCGCGGCCGACACCTCGCCCGGCGTTCGCACAGTGGGCACGCGGTAAATAGCCCGATGCGCGGCCTACACGGTCAAGCCCAAGCCCCGTTCGTCGACGCGGGGGAGCATTACGCTTTTGTCCGGGCGAGGCTTCCGCGCTGGACATCGGCATCGGCATTGAGTAGTGTGGTGCTGGAGCCAACCACGCACTGGAAACGCGATGTCCAACGCCGCCTCCATGCCGCGCTTTTGCGGCCACATTGTCGACGAAGCGCAACTGGATCTCATCCGGGGTCTGGTTGCCCGCTACCCCCAGCTCAGCCGCACGGAACTGGCGGCCACCGCCTGTGAGCTGCTGGGATGGCTCCGCCCCAACGGCAAGCCGAAGACGGTCGAATGCAGGGCCTTCCTCGACACCCTGGAGGAGCAGCAACGGATCGTTTTGCCGGCGCGACGGCACAAGCGCAGCAAGCGGGTCGCCGTCGCCATTGCGGCCGAGGACACCCGGGCGCCGGTAGCGATCCAGGGGCCGCTGGATACGCTGAGTCCGCTGCGCCTCGAGCCGTTGACGAGCGCCGAGCAGCGCCGCCAGTGGCGCGCCCTGGTCGAGCAGCACCACTATCTGGGCCATCGCATTCCCTTTGGCGCCCATCTGCGCTATCTCGCCGTGTCCGCGCAGGGGGTGGTCGGCTGCCTGCAATACTCGAGTCCCGCCTGGCGGCTGCAGGGCCGGGATCGCTGGATCGGCTGGAGCGATGCCCAGCGCCAGGCACGCTTGCAGCATGTCCTGTGCAATAGCCGTTTTCTGATCCTGCCCTGGGTGCAGGTCCCGAACCTGGCGAGCCACCTCCTGGCCCGGAGTGCCCGGCAGGTGGTGGCGGATTGGCAAGCGCAGTATGGTGTCACGCCCTGGCTGCTCGAGACGCTGGTGGATTCCCGCCGCTTTCGCGGCGCGTGCTATCGGGCCGCCAACTGGATGGCGGTGGGCGAGACCCGCGGCCGGGGCCGCGACGACCGCTACCATCGTCGTCACGGCGTCGCGCCGAAAAGCGTGTGGCTCTGCCCCCTGCACCGGCACAGCCGGCGCTGGCTGCGCGGGGAGGGCTAAGCGATGGG
>CAYFVJ010000140.1:0-2395 GCA_964346555.1 uncultured Alteromonadaceae bacterium
AAATACAGTTTCGCCCCGCACGCGTGCTCATGCAGGATTTCACGGGCGTGCCGGCCGTGGTGGACCTTGCGGCCATGCGCGACGCGCTCGAAGTCGCCGGCAGCGATCCGGCGCAGATCAACCCCATTTCGCCGGTCGACCTCGTGATCGATCACTCCGTCATGGTCGACAATTACGGTGACGCCGCGTCGTTCACTGACAACGTCGCTGTCGAGATGCAGCGCAACCGCGAGCGCTACGAATTCCTGCGCTGGGGACAGCAGGCCTTCGCCAACTTCCGCGTTGTGCCGCCGGGAACCGGTATCTGTCACCAGGTCAACCTCGAGTACCTGGCGAAAACCGTGTGGACCGGACAACAGAACGGCGAGGAGATGGCCTACCCGGACACCCTGGTCGGCACGGATTCCCACACCACGATGATCAACGGCCTCGGTGTTCTCGGCTGGGGTGTGGGCGGTATCGAAGCCGAGGCCGCCATGCTCGGGCAGCCGGTGTCCATGCTGATTCCCGAGGTAGTGGGATTCCGCATCACCGGCGCGCTGCGCGAGGGCATGACCGCGACCGACCTGGTACTGACCGTCACGGAGATGCTGCGCGAGCACGGGGTGGTCGGCAAGTTTGTAGAGTTCTTCGGCGATGGGCTGGCCAACATGCCGGTTGCGGATCGCGCCACGATCGCCAACATGGCACCGGAGTACGGTGCCACCTGCGGCTTTTTCCCGGTGGATGACCAGACGCTGAATTACCTGCGCCTGACCGGTCGCGACGAGCACCAGATCGCCCTGGTTGAGGCCTACTGCAAGGCCCAGGGCCTGTGGCGCGAGGACGGCCACGAGCCGCTTTACACCGGCCTGCTGGAACTCGATCTGGACACGGTCGAATCCAGCCTGGCGGGCCCCAAACGTCCCCAGGACCGTGTTTCCCTGAAAAACGTCAAATCCTCCTTCGAGCTGATCATGCAGCAGAGTGAGGGCACGGCCACTGCCCCGGCGGGCAATTTCGAGGGTGAAGGCGGGCAGACCGCGGTCGGCGTCGACAAAAGCTATGCGCATGCCAGCAGCCAGGTATGCGACCTGGCGGGTGAGTCGATACGTCTCGACCCGGGTTCCGTGGTGATCGCCGCGATCACGTCCTGCACCAACACCTCCAACCCCAGCGTCATGATGGCGGCTGGCCTGCTGGCGCAGAAAGCCGTTGCCCGCGGACTGCAAACCCGCCCCTGGGTAAAAACCTCCCTCGCTCCCGGATCCAAGGTAGTGACCGATTACCTCGCCGCCAGTGGCCTGCAGTCGGCACTCGACAGCCTCGGCTTCAACCTGGTCGGCTACGGCTGCACTACCTGCATCGGCAACTCCGGCCCCCTGGCTGAGCCGATCGAGAAGGCCGTGGTGAACGGCGACCTGACGGTCGCCTCGGTGCTTTCAGGCAACCGCAATTTCGAGGGCCGGGTACACCCGCTGGTCAAGACCAACTGGCTGGCCTCGCCGCCGCTGGTGGTCGCCTATGCCCTCGCCGGCAATATGCGCATCGATATCAAAAATGAGCCACTGGGGGTCGACCGTGACGGCGAGAACGTCTACCTGGCGGACCTGTGGCCATCCCAGGCCGAGGTCGCCGAGGCAGTGGCCCAGGTCAAGACCGCCATGTTCAGCAAGGAGTACGCGGCGGTATTCGATGGCGACGCCACCTGGCAGTCGATCGAGGTACCGGACAGCAAAGTGTACAGCTGGTCCTCCAAATCGACCTATATTCAGCATCCGCCCTATTTTGAGGGTATGCAGCCCGAACCCGAGCCGGTGCAGGATATCGTCGGCGCCCGCGTTCTGGCGCTGCTTGGCGACTCGGTGACCACCGACCACATTTCACCCGCCGGCGCCTTCAGCGCCGACAGTCCGGCGGGCAGATACCTGGCCGAACGCGGCATCAGCCGCAAGGACTTCAACTCCTACGGCTCGCGCCGAGGCAATCACGAAGTCATGATGCGCGGGACTTTCGCCAATGTGCGCATCCGCAACGAGATGCTCGACGGCGTCGAGGGCGGCTACACGCGCCACGTGCCCAGCGGCGAGGAGATGGCAATCTACGATGCCGCGATGCGCTACGCGCAAGACAAGACGCCACTGGTGGTAATCGCCGGCAAAGAGTACGGCACGGGGTCCAGCCGCGACTGGGCCGCCAAGGGCACCCTGTTGCTGGGTGTGCGGGCGGTGATTGCCGAGTCCTACGAACGCATTCACCGCTCGAATCTGATCGGCATGGGTGTTCTGCCGCTGCAGTTTGCCAAGGGTGAGAGCCGCAAGAGCCTCGGGCTGACCGGTGAGGAAACCATCAGCATTGCCGGACTTGGCGGCGACCTGACGCCGGGACAGAGCGTGAATATGCAGGTGGCATACGC
>CAYFVJ010000140.1:2495-7214 GCA_964346555.1 uncultured Alteromonadaceae bacterium
GGTTTTATCAGCTTTGTTCTCGGCGCCATCCTGGTGGCGGGCGCCGGCATGATCATGCTCCCCAACCGCTGGCGCAGGCAGCGCATAAGCAGCCCACTTCTCGCGCGCATCCGCAGCATGCTGCCGAAGCTCTCGGACACGGAGGCACAGGCGCTCAAGTCCGGCTCTGTGGACTGGGATGGCGAGCTGTTCTCGGGCCGCCCGCGCTGGCAACGCCTGTTGAATGCCAAACCGACGACCTTGAGCGGGGAGGAGCGCGCCTTTCTCGACGGCCCGGTCGACACGCTGTGCGGCATGCTCGACGACTGGAAAATTACCCACGAGGACTACGACCTGCCGGAACCCGTCTGGAAATACATCCGCGAACAGGGCTTTTTCGGTCTGATGATCCCGCAAGCGCATGGCGGCAAAGGCTTCTCCAATACAGCCCACTCTGAAATAGTCACCCGGATTTCCACGCGCAGTGTCTCCGCCGCGGTGACCGTCATGGTGCCCAATTCCCTGGGGCCCGGCGAACTGCTGGAACTGTATGGCACCGATACCCAGAAGCATCACTACCTGCCACGGCTCGCAGACGGCGCCCATATCCCCTGCTTTGCCCTCACCTCGCCCGTCGCCGGATCGGATGCCGGCGCTATCCCCGACAAAGGCATTGTCTGCCGGGGCGACTGGAACGGCGAGGAAGTGCTCGGCCTCAAGGTGACCTGGAACAAGCGCTATATCACCCTGGCACCGGTGGCGACGATCATCGGACTGGCCATCAAGGTCTACGATCCGGACCACCTGATTGGCGATGACGACACCATCGGCGTCACATGCGTGCTGGTACCGCGCGAACTCGAGGGCGTCAATGCCGGCGCGCGCCACCTGCCCATGAACGCGGTCTTCATGAACGGCCCGACCTGGGGCAATGACGTTTTCATTCCCATGGACCAGGTCATCGGCGGCCAGGCGATGCTCGGCGAGGGCTGGACCATGCTGCTCGAGTGTCTGTCCATCGGCCGCTCCATTTCTCTGCCCGCCATGGGTACCGGTGCGGGCAAGGTGGCGAGCCTTTCCAGCGGCGCCTACGCCCTTGTCCGCGAGCAGTTCGGGCGCTCCATCAGTCAATTCGAGGGGGTGCAGGAGGCGCTCGAGCCAATCGCGGGCAATACTTACATGATGAACGCGGCGCGACTGCTGACCGCCGGCATGCTGGACCGCGGCATTCGACCCTCGGTGCCGTCCGCGGTCCTCAAGTACCGCAACACCGACCTCATGCGCACCACGATCAACCACGCCATGGATGTCGTGGCGGGACGCGGCGTGATCACCGGCCCGCGCAACTTTCTCGCACGCGCCTACCAGGCCATACCTATCGCGATCACGGTCGAGGGCGCGAACATCCTGACCCGTAGCCTGATGATCTTCGGCCAGGGCGCCATCCGCTGCCACCCCTACATAACCCGGGAGATCGCCGCGGCGGAAAACACCGACAGCCGAGCCGGCACCGACGCATTCGACGGCGTGTTCTACGCACACATGGCACACTCGGCGCGCAACGGCCTGCGCGCGCTTGCGCTGGCCTACGCGGGCGGAAGGCTCGAGACGGTGCCGGGGCGCGGCCGTATCCGGCCTTTCTACCGGCAGCTGGCGCGTTATTCGGCGGCATTTTCGCTGCTGACTGATGTGACGCTGCTGTCCGTCGGTGGCGGCCTGAAAGCCAGACAGCGTCTGTCCGGGCGCATGGCGGACTGCCTGGTGCACCTGTACTACGCATCGGCGGTGATCAAGTTCTGGCACGAGGAGCAGTACGCCGAGAATCAGCGTCCGCTGGTTGAATGGTGCCTGCACAGCTGCCTGCGCGACCTGGAGCGCGCCCTGCACGCCACCATCGACAATTTCCCGGCTGCCAACCTGCGCCGGCCGCTCAAATGGCTGGTGTTTCCCCCCGGGCACACGCGCAATAGCGGGCCGGACGACGCACTGGGCAAGCGCGTTGCCGCAAGCATCGTGGACGATACGCCGCTGCGACAGACCATTACCGCCGGCTGCTATCAGACCGCTGATCCCGAGGACTCTATGGGTCGGGTGCTCAACGCCTACCGACTGGCGCGAGAGACCGAGGAACTGCGCGGCAAAATCCACGAGGCGATACGCGCGCGGGACGAAGACGACATCGATGGTATCGCACTGCTCATGGGCCATCAGCGGGTGGAGCTGGTGGACTGGGCCATAGCAGAGAACATTGTCGACGCGGAACACCGCGACAAGCTGATCGAGGCGTTCACCGCCCTGTATGACGTGATTCGCGTCGATGCCTTCGATGCCGAGGGGCTGCGGGCGCTGTCTGACTGCGCTCGCGGCAAGCGGCAGGTGGTGGAGCGACCCGCCGCGGACCATAAGCGCGAGTATGAAGATAGCGCCGTGGTTGTAGAGACCGCCCTGCGCGACGCCTGATTCGCCGGACCAGCCGCTCGTCGCACAGCGTCGGCTGCATGCTCAGGCGCCCTGCATGCTCTCGATAAATTCCTCCGAAGAGGCGATAGAGCGTCGCATATCCTCAATCAGGACGCGGATATCGCGCTCAATACTCTCAAACTCAACCCGGACCGCCGATACTGCCCGGGCATTCAGGTTGTGCTTCAGATATAGAACATTGTCATTCAGCGACGTGAGCACCGGATCCATCTTGCGCGTGGCCGTCTGCATGGCTTCGAGGGTGCGCGCGTAGCGCTCGCGGGTCTCATACAGTTTGCGCTGGCTGCTCGCCTTCAGGGTGGCGCTGCTATATTGCTCGATCTCCGCCTCCCATTCCTCAAACAGCGCGTCGGCTACATTCTCGACCGCCGCCACACGTTCACGCACGGCTTTTGCCGCGGAACTGGCACGCTTGTAATTGGCATCCGTTTCTTCGTAGATCTCCTCGAGATCACCACCGTCATGGTCAATCAGCGTAGTCAGCTGATCGAGAGCAGTCTGAAAGGTTTCCTGCGCCTCTCCCTGAGCATCCCGGGACGCCTCCACGCGGTCAACGAGAATGTCGCGCTTGTGCACACCGAATTTCTCGGCGGCTCCGTAATATGCAGACTGACAGGCGACTAGCGTCAGTAGCAGGCTCAAAGCAATGATGCTTCGCATGATGGATCTCCTTTATCAGGGTTGGCTCGACAGCCCCTTGAAATAAACCAAGTGTGTTACCATTATATCTTACGCACGGGGGCGATCCGGATTCGACGTCGGTAACGAACCCTGAGGTGCATGCCGTGATGGTAGCGAATCACGTTAATCCAAAGCTGCAAACTATTAGTTGCCAACGACGACAACTACGCTCTGGCGGCATAAACCCCGCTAGCGGTCTTTAGCAAGATGCCAGTATCGCGCTACTGACCGTCATATAGAACTGGATCGCAGCAAAGCTCGCCCTGGGCCGAGCTGCTAAACCTGACAGGGATCGCCAATCACGTCCTGCCCGTTGGGCTGTGTGCGGCTAAATCAATAAACGGAAACTAAGCATGTAGAGCCGAAGGCAGAGTACTGACGGACGCGGGTTCAATTCCCGCCGCCTCCACCACTTTTAGCGCGTAAAGTGCTGTCTCAAAACGAATAATTCGAGTTCAATTCCCGGTCTGGCAGTGCTTCGGCCTGACGCGCATGGTGTTGGCTGCGTTGTTTCGTCCGCATCGAGCGGAATTTCTGAATCGCCATCGACCTGTCATTTGACCAGGGCATTCCTGATCCGCCTGCTCCGACGATATCGACCCCGAATCACATGGTGCCGGTACACGATCCTGCACTTAAATGCACGAGGCTGGTATCGCGCTGGCAGTTATGGGTGCCGGAAAGCTGGGCCCGGGAGGCTGAGCGGTAATCGACAAGCGCGAAATCATCGAATCCGGCACCGCGTTCGCGACTTCGGACATTCGGGCGGGTTAATTTGTGTGTACGAGTGCGGTTATTGCGGACAGCGATTCAACCGCAAAACGCAAGTTACGGGCCTTAATCCACATAGTGACCGAACCGGCTATCCTCGATCAGGTCGCTATGCGTGCCTGGTCGATACCCGCTAATAGGAGTCATCGCGCTGGACGGCCACTCGCCGCTCAAGATCACGGGGAGCGATTCCACATCTTCGGCAACGAGCCACCTGGGTGCCGTGGTTCCAGGCGATGCTTTGCTTTTATTGCATCCGAAGTAACCTGTTAAATAAACTGACCCGAGTCAAATATGCAAATAAGGACGCGCAAATCGCGACGTTCCGGACATCATCTGGACGTGATTATGGCTGATCCGGGTATTTATTCACAAAAACTTGCATCCGAAGTACTTTTCCTGACAAGCTCGAATTGCAGTGACAAAAAAACACTTGAAAGCGATGTCACGCCGGTATTGATAGGCACAACGGCTGATAGTGAATGTTAACAGTTAGCAAATGCAAGGGGATCTCATCGTGATAGATATTAACCGCAAAAAACAATGGACACCTGTCCAAATTACCGTAGGCCTCGGAGTCAGCATCATGGCGACCCAGGTACTGAGCGCCGGGGTTATTGAAGAAGTTGTAGTAACGGCGGAGAAACGCGCCGAGAGCGTTCAGGACGTGGGTCTTTCGGTAATGGCCTTTGACGAAAATGCCCTGCGGCGCGGTGGCGTAGAGGATGTCAGCCGTATTGATTTGCTCGTACCCGGTGTGAACTTTGCGTTTGTAGGAAACGATGCAAAGATCAACGTGCGGGGTGC
>CAYFVJ010000141.1:0-7036 GCA_964346555.1 uncultured Alteromonadaceae bacterium
ATCGAGTAGCGCCCCCATTTCTCGCCGCCCTGCACGGACTCGAAAAGGTAGGAATACGGCCCCTCCGCCAGCTTGCGATAGGTGCTGATGGGGGTCTCCGTATCCGCCAGGACCTCAAGACTGACCGGAATCCGGTTATAGCCCGCAGCCGCCAGCGCGTCGAATTCAGCCGGGGTCATGAGGGCGGCCTACACCCCGTCCAGAGCGGCGCGCATGTCGCGGATCACCGCGGCGTAGTCCGACTTGCCGAAGATAGCGGAGCCGGCGACAAAGGTATCGGCGCCGGCAGCGGCTACCTCGGCGATATTCGCAGGTGTAATGCCGCCGTCCACCTCGAGCCGGATGTCCAAACCCGAGTCATCGATGATGCGGCGGGCCGCCCGCAGCTTGTCCAGGGTTGCCGGAATGAAGGACTGGCCGCCGAACCCGGGATTGACCGACATCAGCAGAATCATATCCACCTTGTCCAGCACGTAAGTGAGTGCCTCCAGACCCATGTGCGGATTGAATACCAGGCCGGAACGACAGCCGGCGTCGCGGATCATCTGCAGGGAACGGTCGACGTGGGTGGTCGCGTCGGGGTGGAACGTAATGTAACTGGCACCCGCCTCGGCAAAGTCGCCGATCAGGCGGTCCACCGGGCTGACCATCAGGTGGACGTCGATCGGCGCCGTGACGCCGTGCTTGCGCAGGGCCTTACAGACCATCGGGCCCATGGTGAGATTGGGCACATAGTGGTTGTCCATGACATCGAAATGCACGATATCGGCGCCCGCGGCGAGCACCGCATCCACCTCCTCGCCAAGGCGGGCAAAATCTGCTGAAAGAATAGAGGGAGCGATCTGGTAGTCGGCCATTTCTGGGCCTCAAGGTCTGTGTCGATAAAAGTGCGGATATTAGCACCCCGGCGGGGTGAGGTCTCATTTTGCGGGCAGGCCCGGACTGGACCCCGGAATGGGACCTCACCCCACGGTCGACCGCAGGGCCTCCAGTCTTTGCGGCGTGCCGACATCCACCCAGACACCGGAATGACGCTCGCCGAAAAGCCGGCCGCGCGCGATGGCGCGCTCGAACAGGGGCCGCAAGGGTCCACTGCGGGCCGACGCATCCAGACGGTCAAAAAAATCCCGGCGATAGGCGGCGACTCCGCTGAAGGTGAGACTGTCGCGCCCGGGCCCGGCGGGCACCACACGATCGTCATCCAGTGCAAAATCGCCACCGCGGTGATGCCCGGGATTCGCCGCGAACAGCAGGTGGGCACAACCCGGGTTCAGGGCACCGGCACGCGCCGCCAGTGCCGCGGCGTCGAAGTCCATCCAGACGTCGGCGTTGACCACCAGGAATGCGTCTTCTCCCAGAAGAGGCAGCGCATTCAATATGCCGCCGGCGGTCTCCAGCGGCAGCGCCTCCCGAGACCAGCTGATGCGCGCGCCCCAGCGGCTGCCGTCGCCGCACCAGTCCGTGATCTGCTCACCCAGGTGCGACACATTGATCACCAACTCGGCAATGCCCGCCGCGACCAGCCGGCGGATGTGATGCTCGATCAACGGCATACCGCCCACCTCGAGCAGCGGTTTCGGGGTGTGGTCTGTCAGCGGGCGCATGCGCTCGCCGCGCCCGGCGGCGAGGATCATCGCCTTCACGTAGCCGACCACCAGGGCTGCGCCTGAATGCGTGGGCGCAGCACCTCACGGAACCAGCCAGCGAAAGCCTGCAGTGCCGGCTCGTCGGGATACAGGTCGAACACCTCCTCGACATAGGCCACCACCCGCGGCAGGTCGGCGAGGTAGCCATCCTTGCCATCGCGCAAGTGCAGGCGCGCAAAGATACCCAGCACCTTGATGTGCCGCTGCAGACCCATCAGGTCAAATGCGCGCAGGAACGCCGCGTCCTCTTCCAGGCGACCCATGGCGATGCCCGCGTCGCGCAGCTCATCGCGCAGAGCCAGCGCCCATTCCACCACCTGGGATCGCGGCCAACGCCGGTAGCAGTCCTTGAACAGCGACACGGCATCGTAGGTCAGCGGCCCCATGACTGCATCCTGGAAGTCGATGGTCGCGAGCTCCCCGTCCGGCAATAGCATCAGGTTGCGACTGTGGAAGTCCCGGTGCACGAGTACCCGGGGCTGGTCTGCCGCATTCTGCAAAAGCCGCGTACAGAACGCCCGGAATACGTCCTGCGGAGGTTCCAGTGACGCCCCGCCGAGCAGACGGCGCACAAACCAGGCTGGAAAGAGATCCATCTCGCGCTGCAGCAATTCATCGGAGTAATCCGGCAGCGCCCCCAGACCCGACGGCGGCACCCGCAACCTGGCGAGGGCCACCAGTATCTGTCCCGCGCGGCGGTACAGGTCATCTGCCGTCCCATCATTCAGGACGCCCAGTAGCAGCGTGTCACCCAGATCCTCGAGCAGAAAGTAACCCTGGCGATGATCGGCGGCAACCAGTGACGGCACGCGCACGCCGGCCGCCTCCAGCAGGCAGCGCACCGACAGGAACTCGGCGTTCTTTTCCTGTGCAGGCGGCGACTCGCAGACGATCAAGCGCCGGGTATCGGTGACAATCCTGAAATACCGACGAAAACTGGCATCTCCAGCCACCGGCTGCAGGTCCGACAGCACAAGCTCCGGTGCCAGCGCACCGCGCAACCAGGGCAGCAGGGAAGCCGGGGCGGGGCGGCTCAGCATACTGCTGACCCGGCGCGATAGCGGAGTTTCTGCCGGACAATCGCAGGTTGATGCTTTATCATCGCGGTCAGTCTCGACACCAGGCTTTCCCCTATCAATTTCCGGGCAACTACAAAGCTAATCAACCCTGCGATGATAATGCCAAGCGCTCTGCATCGGGCGCTGTACCGACTCTTACTCGGCGGCCTGATGGTCGCCCCGGTCGCAGTCTGGGCGCAGGATACCGTCGAGACGCTGCGCGAGGAAGTCATCGAGGCCGGCTACCCGCTGGACTGGGTGCCTTACGAGGAACTGCCGGAGGCGCTGCGCGACCGCGAGTGCCGCCTGTGTGGCGGCGCTTACCTCGACCCGAAGGCGGGCCTGGATGACAAAGGCGACCCCGACACTTCCGACATCGAGGCCAGCGCAAGCCGCAGCGAACTGCAGGGGGATACCGTGCGCCTTGAAGGCGGCGTCGAGGTCACCCAGGGCTACCGCGACCTGCGCGGTGACAGCGCCAGCTATGATCGCGAATCGGCCAGAGGCAGCCTGGAGGGCAATATCACCCTGCGCGAACCCGGCATGCTGCTACGGGGCAGTCGCGGCGAGTTCTTTTCCCGCACCGGCGAGGCGCAGCTCGAAGACAGCCGGTTTGTCCTGCACGACCAGCACATGCGCGGCAGCGCCGCCCTCCTCAGCCGCGACAGCGACAAGCTGATCCGCGTGGAGGACGGCTCGCTGACCTATTGCGCGCCAGGGAACACCGACTGGCTGCTGGAAACCCGGCAGATGACGCTGGATACAGACAGCGGCCGTGGCGTCGCCCGCGGCGCCGTGCTATCCGCCGGTGGCGTACCATTCTTTTACACGCCCTGGCTGAGTTTTCCGATCGACGATCGCCGTCGCACCGGTTTCCTGTTTCCTACCGTCGGTAACGACAGCCGTGGCGGCCTGGATATCACTTTGCCGTTCTACTTCAATCTGGCACCGGAATACGACCTGCTTTATACGCCGCGCTATATCCAGGAACGCGGCTTCAACCACGAACTGCAGGCGCGCTACCTCGATCCGCAACAGGGTAGCTGGCTTGTAGGCGGCAGCTACCTGCCCGGCGATGGACAGTTCGAGGCGGATTTTCCCGACGCGGACAGCGACGACCGCTGGCTGGCCCGGGTCCAGCACCGTGGATTGTACAACCAGCGCTGGCGCTCGCGCATCGACTATTCCAAGGTCAGCGACGTGAACTTCATACGCGACCTGGAGACCTCAAACCTGGAGACCCGACGCGAAGTGAATCTGCTGCAGCTCGCCAGCCTCGACTACCTCGGTGACGACTGGCTGATCAACCTCGAAGCTCAGCAGTTCCAGTCGCTGGCTGATGACATTCGCGACGACTACAAGAAGCTGCCGCAGATCACCGCGCAAAAGCGCACGGACCGCGAGCCCTTCGAGTTAGAGCCGATTTTTCTCGCCCAGTACTCCAACTTCGACAGTGACGAAGATATCGTCATCGGCCAGCGCCTGTACGCCGAGGCGGGTGTTGCCTACCCGATGCTCTGGGAATCCGGGTTTCTGCGCACCACGGCAAAGTACCGCGCGCTGCAATACAACCTGGACAACAACACCCTCTCGGACAACGACACGCCTGGCGCCGTGTCCGCCATGCTGAGCGTGGACGGCGGCCTGTATTTTGAGCGCAAATTCCGCCTCAAAGACCGCGACCTTGTCCAGACACTGGAGCCGCGCCTCTACTATCTTTACAGCAGCTTCGAGGACCAGCGCGGCCAGCCCGACTTCGACAGCGCCGAGCTGACCTTCACCTATAACCAGCTGTTCCGGGATACCCGCTTTTCCGGTAAAGACCGCCTGGACGACGCCAATCAGCTTGCCATCGGCCTCACCAGCCGCTTTTTCAGCAGCCGCGACGGTCGCGAAATATTCAATGCCAGCCTCGGCCAGATCGTCTACTTTGAGAACCGCCGCGTGCGCGTCTCGCCGGGCGCGCCGGAGCTGCAGCGGTCCAACTCGGAGATGGCCGGTGAACTGAACTTTTTTCCCAATGAGCGTCTAACGGTGAGAGCGAGCGCGCAATACGATGCCTCGACGAACAAGATGAATGCCGGCAACGCGCAGGCCAATTACGAGCGCGACGACGGCCATCTCATCAATGTGGGCTACACCTACCGGCGGCCCATCGCGCTGGTCGGCGACCAGCCGGTAATCGACCAGCTAAACCTGTCCACCTACTACCCCGTCAACGATGAGTGGCGGATATTTGCGGCCTGGAATTACAGCCTGCAGGCCGATCGCAGCGTAGAAGATATGTTCGGCATGGAATATGATACGTGCTGCTTCAAAATTCGTTTACTGCACCTGCGCTACTTCGACACCGCGCGCGGTGTATTCCCCGACTTCAACGCACCGAATCTCGAACGCGAGCGCACCGTTGAGGTGCAATTCGTTCTCAAGGGGCTCGGCGGCGTCGGCAGCCAGGTCGCGGGACTGATGACAGATATGATCCGGGGGTTCCGACCACGTGACAATTAAACGCAATCTCGCCCAGTTCGCCGCCGCCTGCGGCACCGCCGCGGCCCTGTTGCTGGGCCAGGGCTCAAAGGCGGAGACCGAAATGCTCGACCAGGTCGTCGCCATCGTTGACGACGACATCATTCTCGCCAGCGAGTTGCGCGCTCGTCTGGCAACGGTAAACCAGAACCTCGAGGCACGGGGCATGGACGCGCCGCCCGAGGATGAACTGATCCGGGAGACCCTAGACCGTCTCGTCCTCGACAGTATTCAGCTGCAGATGGCCGAGCGCTACGGCGTGCGCATATCCGATGCCGAACTGGACTCCGCCATGCAGCGCGTCGCGGCCCAGAATCGCCTGACGCTGGGCCAGTTCCGCCAGGCGCTCGAGCAAGAAGGCCGCTCCTATGTCGCCATGCGCGAACAAGTGCGCGAGGAAATGATCCTGCAGCGCGTGCAGATGGGCAACGTCAACCAGCGGGTATCGATTACTGATCAGGAAGTGCAGAACTTCCTCGAGACGGAAGAGGGTCAGAAACTGGTAGAGCCCGACTACCGCGTCGTGCACGCCTTGCTGTCGGTGCCATCAAATGCTCCCCCAGAGTTCGAGGAAGCCGCTCGCGAGCACACCGAGCAGCTGCTGGCGCGCATCCGCGACGGCGAGCGCTTTGACGAAGTCATTTCCAGCAGCGACGGCGAATTCCGTTATAGCGGTGGCGATCTTGGCTGGCGCAAGATGGACGACCTGCCCTCCCTATACCAGGACATCGTGTCAGACCTCGAAGTCGGCGAGACGACCGATGTGTTCCGATCGCCAAGCGGCTTTCACCTGGTCAACCTCAACAACAAGCGCGGTGGTGAACAATCCGAGAAACAGACACTTGTCCGGCATATTCTCATCAAGCCCTCGGAAATCCTCACGGACGACCAGGCCCGCGCCAAGGCCGCCAGCCTGAAACGCCAGGTGGAGGAAGAGGGCGCCGACTTTGCCGAGTTGGCGCGCAAGCACAGTGAAGACATCGGCTCCGCATCCGAGGGCGGCTCCCTGGGCTGGACCAGCCGCGGCCAGATGGTGCCGGAATTCGAGAATATGATGGAATCCACTGACGTTGGCGACATTTCACCACCGGTGCGCAGCCAGTTCGGCTGGCACATCATCCAGGTGAAGGACCGCCGCGTGAAGGACACCAGCGAGGAGGCGCGCATTGCGCGGGCCACCGAATTCCTGCACCAGCGCAAGTATGACGAGGAACTGGAGGCCTGGTTGCAACAGATTCGCGACGAGGCTTTCGTCGACATCAAGTAGGGCCAGGGAACACTTTGGACGTTCCCGCCGCTGCCGCGATACGCGATGATTTGCGAAACCGCGGCGGAGGTCTATCATGGAATCCATGACGTTTGACTCACTCAGGTATGCACGCAGGCTAAAGACTGCGGGTGTACCCGAGCCCCAGGCAGAGGCACACGCAGAGGCCATGGCAGAGGCGTTCGGTTTTTTTGCCCACAACATCGTGACCCGGGAGTACCTGGATGCGACGCTTGAGGCGCGACTTGGCCAGCTGCAGTCGTGTCTGGAGCGGCGCATTGATAATGTCAATGAGCAATCCAGGCAGCGGGATGCTTCACTGGAGAATAGAATCGCTGAGCAGGGTACTTTTCTGGAGCAGAAGATCGCTGAGCAGGGTACTTCGCTCCAGCAGGAGATCACTGAGCAGGGTGCTTCTCTCGAGCAGAAGATCACTGAGCAGGGTACTTTTCTCGAGCAGAAGATCACTGAGCAGGGTACTTCTCTCCAGCAGGAGATCACTGAGCAGGGTGCTTCTCTCGAGCAGAAGATCACTGAGC
>CAYFVJ010000142.1:0-6858 GCA_964346555.1 uncultured Alteromonadaceae bacterium
GGATTGGATGAAGAGGAATTTGCTGCCCTGGCCGCCTACTACAGCCAGTTGGAGCCTTGAATATCAAGCACCTGCCATGGCTCTGCGTCACGACTGCATTCAGCCCTTGAAGCGTTTCTGTAATCCCTGCCAGCAGCGGATGTAATCGCGCTGGCGCAGTTCCGTGTCCATCGCCCAGGGCGTGGGCTGGTACAGGTAGCGTGATTCCAGCATGAAGGCGAGGGTGTTTTCGTAATGTTCCGGGACCAGCTCTGCGGAGCTGGCTTTCTCGAACACGGCCGCTTCCGGGCCGTGCGGTGACATGCAGTTATGCAGGCTGCCGCCACCGGGAACGAAGCCCTCTTCCTTGGCATCGTACACACCTTCGATAAGCCCCATGTACTCGTTCATGATGTTGCGGTGATACCAGGGTGGACGGAACGTATCCTCAGCGACCATCCAGCGCGGCGGGAAGATGACGAAGTCAAGGTTGGCCACGCCGAAGGTATCCGACGGCGAGGTCAGGACGGTGTAGATACTGGGGTCCGGGTGATCGTAACTGACCGAACCCATGACGTTGAAGCGGGACAGCTCGTATTTATAGGGTGATGAGTTGCCGGTCCAGGCCACCACGTCCAGCGGCGAGTGGTCGATATCGGCGCGGTAAAAGTGGCCGGCAAATTTGCACAGCAGCTCGAAATCGCCCTCGATGTCCTCGTAGGCCGCCACCGGATACTGGAAGTCGCGGTCGTTGGCGAAGCCGTTGGCTCCGACCGGACCGCGCTCGGGCAGGGTCAGTGGCGCGCCGTAGTTCTCGCAGATGTAGCCCCTGACGGGGCCATTACGCAGGTCGACCGCGAACTTCATGCCCCGGGGCACCACGGCGATGTCGCCGGGCCGAACCCGCAGGCGGCCACATTCGGTTCGCAGCAGCAACTCACCCTGTTGCGGGATGAACAACCATTCGCCATCGGCACAGTAGAAAAAGCGTTGGCCCATGGACTCGCTGGCCGCGTACAGGTGAATCCCGATACCCGTCTGTGCAAGCGCGTCGCCACAGGTGGCGATGGTCGTCATGCCGTCGAGCAGATCCACGCCCGCGCCGGGCAGGGGGAGCGGATCCCAGCGCAGCATGTTCGGCGGCGTCGGTCCCGCCAGCGGCCCGGTGTGAATACCCTGGCCGGTAACGGAGCAGGGCTCGTAGTCACCCTGCACCACGGAGGGGCGGATGCGGTAGAACCAGGTACGGCGATTGGCCGCGCGGGGCGCTGTAAACGCGGTGCTGCTGAACTGTTCGGCATACAGCCCGAAATTGACGCGCTGTGGACTGAAACGCCCTACAGGAAGGGCGCCTGCCACGGCCTCGGTCTCGTGTTCGTTCCCGAAACCGGTGAGATAGCTGAACTCGGTGGCATCTGTGTCTGCGGTCATCGTAATATCACTCTTCAATGTGAACCTGGCCGGCGATGTCCAGTGCCTGCTCCAGGATGCCCTGGTCGCCAACCTGGTTGGCCAGTAGCAGAATCAGGCGGGCATTGATCGCCGCGCTTTCGGCATCGCTGCGATCGCGATGCACATCAGCCAGCGCGGCGTAGAAAGCATCGGCATCGGTAAAGTTGCTGTCAGTGATCAGCGTGCTCATGCGGCCTGCTCCTCTGCCATGTTCTGTCCCAGGGCCCGGTGCACGGCCTGGATCAGGGCGTCAGAGTCCAGCGTGCGCCAGCGTGCGCAGGCGTGCTGGTCGGGTCGTATCAGGTAGGCGGTTCCCGGCCGCAGGTCGTAGCGGCTGGCCAGGACGCCCTCGCTGTCAACGACCTCTTGAACCCCGTTTGCGTGCTGACCACGGGGAAGAATCTGCAGCACGTCGGTATGATTGCCCTCTTCCTCGAGACTGTCGATAGCGGTTTTCAGGTTCCGGCGCGTGCCTGCGGTGACTTCGCCGTAGACCATTAGAGTGAAACGGTTGCCCAAGTGGTCCAGCAGCCACCCCGCCCGTCCATCGGCATCCGTAACCGGCGCATCCATGCAGGGCGAGCCCGGGCGCATGCGCTCGGCAAAGTCGGCCCGGTCAGGTGTGCTGAGCGGGGTATCCTCGTAGGTGCAGGGTGTCGACAGCCTGCCACTGTTGACCAGGCTGCGGGCAAACGGGTAATCCCTGGCAAGATCCAGCGCGCTGTCCCGGAACAGGCGTGTCACCGCATTCTTCGGCGTCATGAAGTCGGTCGCCCGGGTAGAATGCAGGATATTTTCCCGGGCGCCGTGCTGGCGTTCGGTGTCGTAAGTGGCGAGCAGCGATGCCGGTGCCCGCCCCTCGAGAATCGCGGCCAGTTTCCAGCACAGGTTCTCCACACCCTGCAGTGCGCCGTTGGCACCGCGGGCGCCAAAGGGCGAGACCTGGTGAGCGGCATCGCCCAGGAACACAACCCGCTGGTGAATGAAAGAATCCATCTTGCGGCAGCGGAAAGTGTACACGCTGGCCCACTCCAGCTCCCACTTCTGTTCTTCGCCCAGCATGGCTTCGATCCGGGGCCTGATGTTTTCTATTTTCTGTTCTTCTTCCGGGTCCGCATCCCAGCCCAGCTGGAAATCGATCCGCCAGACGTTGTCTGCCTGCTTGTGCAGGAGAGTGGACTGATCCCGGTGGAAAGGCGCATCAAACCAGAAGCGGCGCTCAGCGGGGAAGTCTGCGCCCATGACGATGTCGGCGATCAGAAAGCGATCCTCGAAGATCTGCCCTTTGCTTTCCAGACCCAGCGAATCGCGGATCGGGCTGTTGGCGCCGTCGGCGACCAACAGGTAATCGCAACTGAGTCTGTAGGGGCCGTCCTGGGTATCGACCACAATGTCGGTCCGGTCGGGACCGGTCTTCACCTCGGTCACCTTGTGCAGCCAGCGCAGGTCAATCGCCGGCATGTCCGAGCAGCGGTCCACCATGTATTCCTCGAAGTAGTACTGCTGCAGGTTGATGAAGGCGGGCATCTTATGATGCTGCTCGGGCAGCAGGTCGAACTCGTAGATCTGTTCCTCGCCGAAATACACGCGGCCATGCTTCCAGATGACGCCCTTGTCGATCATCGTTTGCGCACAGCCGTAGCGGTCGCAGATCTCCAGGGTGCGCTTGGCTATGCAGATCGCCCGGGAGCCGACGCTGACTGTGTTGTTGTCATCCAGTACCACCGAATCAATGCCCTGCAGGGCGAGGTCCGTGGCGGCCGCAAGCCCCGCGGGACCGGCCCCGACGATGATCACGCGATGGTGCACCGGCCCGGCAGCATCCTGGTCGGGGCTTCTGCGGTAGGGATACTCCGGGTTGCTGTAGGTGCTTGCCATGCCGCGAGTCCTCCGGGGTGCTTAACTGGGATTCGATCCCTGCTTATAGTTGCAAATGAGAATAAATATAGCGGATGCTACGTGCGATTACAACCGATTCAGCGACATTGTATTGCCATAATCTGCGGAATTGTCGCGCCTGTCCTGCAATGAAGAAGTTGGCGATGCAACTAACCTGTGGTATCTTAACATTCGTATAAGTTTGCAGAGATAGGTAGATTTATGGCCAAGAAACCGTTTGCATCCTCGGCTGACCTCGGCGAAAAAGTGGAAACCCTGGAAGTGCTGGCCGAGGGCGTCTACGCGCTGACCGCGGAAGGCGACCCCAATATCGGAGCCATCGAGGGAGAGGACTTCGTGGTCGCGTTCGAGGCGCGTGCCACGCCCAGGGCCGCGCGTGACTGGCTGGCCAAGCTGCGTGAGCATACCGACAAGCCGGTGAAGTATCTGGTGCTGTCCCACTATCACGCGGTGCGTGTGCTCGGGGCCTCCGCATTAGAGGCGGAGTCGATCATTGCCCACGAACAGACCCGCTACCTGATCAACGAGCGCGGCAAGCAGGACTGGGACAGCGAATTCGGGCGCATGCCGCGGCTGTTCCGCGAGCCCGAGGGCATTCCCGGCCTGACGCATCCGGATATCGTTTTCAGTGATCGCCTGGAAATCCCCCTGGGTGGTGATCGCGGCGACCTCGTACTGCAGTACTGCGGGCGGGGACACACGGCTGGCGATATCTGCGCCTGGCTGCCGCAACACAAGATCCTGTTTGCCGGTGACCTGGTGGAAGCCGAAGCGGCGCTTTATACCGGCGATGCATTCCACTTCGACTGGTCGAAGGGTACCCTGGATCAGGTCAAGGCATTCGGTGCCGAGACCCTGATCGGTGGCCGCGGCGCCACCGCAAAAGGTCGCGCCGCGGTGGATGCGGCGATCGAGCAGACCCGCGGCTTCCTCGAGGGCATGATCGACAAGGTCGGCGAGGTGCATCGCGCCGGCGGCACCATCAAGCAGGCTTTCGAGTCCACCCACGCCCATCTGGAGCCAAAGTTCGGTCGCTGGCCGATTTTCGAGCACTGCCTGCCGTTCGATGTGCAGCGTCTGTGGGACGAGCTTGAAGGAGTTGACTGGCCGCGTATCTGGACCGCCGAGCGCGATCGGGAAGTCTGGGACCAGCTGCAGGACTGAGCCCGCGTCATGCTTAGTGGGAGTGTAACTGAGGCGGCGCGTCGGGAGTTGCAGCTCGAGACCTTTTTGCCGTATCTGGTCAACAATCTGGCGGACCGTATCAGTACCGGGCTGTCTCGCATCTATGCCGACGAGTACGGCCTGAGTATCCCGGAATGGCGCGTGCTGGCCAATCTGGCCGAGCACGGGGTGCTCAATGCCAAGCAGATTGTGAGTGCCACCGGCATGGAAAAGAGCAAGGTCTCCCGGGCGGTGAAAAACCTGACGGCTCGTGATCTGATTGTGCAGCGCCGCAAGGAAGGCGATAACCGGGCGTGGGATCTGGCCCTGACGGCGACAGGTCTGTCATTGTATGCCGATCTCGTGCCCCGGGTCCTGGCGTGGGAGAGTCAGCTGCTGGACTGTCTGTCGGTCGGCGAATACCGCGATTTCATGTATCTGCTGGGCAAGCTGCGGCAGCAGGCGGCAATGATGGAACAGGCGACGCCGGAGTGACGACAATGGATCAGTCGCAGCTGGAATTCGTCTACGATCCTCTCGTGTATGCGCAGGCAGTGCCATTCGAGGCGCTGGATGCCCTGCGTGCAGAGGCGCCGGTGGTGTGGGTGGATGAGCACCGATTGCCCCAGTGGCACGGTGGCCAGGGGTTCTGGTTTGTCACCCGCCACGCGGAGTGTCAGCAGGCACTCAAAAGCGCAAAAACGTTTTCCTCCCAGTTGGGCGGTACCCAACTGCGGGACCCCGCCACGCCAGAAGATCTCGCCTATGTCCGGCAAATGATGCTGAACATGGATCCGCCGGATCACACCCGGCTGCGGCGCATGCTGATCAACGCCTTTACCTCGCGGGCGATCACGCAGCTGGAAGACCGGATACGTCAGCATGCCGCTGATATCGTCGATCGGGTAACGGCGGGCGCGCCATCCGGCGAGTGCGACTTCGTCAAGGACATCGCCTCCGATATGCCCCTGCTGTGCCTGGCGGATATCTTCGGCCTGCCCAGTGAGGATCGCTACCTCATGTTCGACTGGGCCAACCGGGTGATCGGCTACCAGGATCCGGAATATGCCGGGTCCTCGCGGTTTGATGTGGCCCAGGGCACGCCCATGGCGCGGGAGGCACTGAAGTTGCGACCGCTACCCGGGGCCGACGGCAGGATGCCCGATCCCCGGTCGCGTCACGGCATGGACGACCTCTACCGCTACGCGCACCTGCTGGCGGAGTACAAGCGCGAGAAACCCGGTGATGATGTGATGTCCATCCTGCTGGCTCAGATTGACGATGAAGGCGGCAAGCTCAGTATTACCGAGTTCGAGAACATGTTCTGGCTATTCGCCGTGGCCGGCAATGAGACCCTGCGCAACGCCATTCCCGGCGGCATGCTGGCGCTGCTGAAGCATCCGGTGGCCTGGCGCGAGTTGCAGGCGGCACCCGACCTGGTGCCGGGTGCCGTCGAGGAAATGCTGCGCTGGTGGACGCCGGTAATGAATTTCCGGCGCACCGCGGCCGAGGATACCGGTCTTGGTGGTGTGGACATACGGGCTGGCGACAAGGTGTTGTTGTCCTTCCTGTCGGCTAACCACGACGAGCGCGTATTCAGTGATCCGGCGGTGTTTGACATCCACCGCGACCCCAACCCGCACCTGAGTTTTGGCCAAGGTCCCCACTTCTGCATCGGCGCCCGGCTGGCGGTGGCGCAGATGCGCGCGCTGTTTACCGAGCTCGGGCGCAGGTTCGACAGCTTCGAGCTGGCAGGAAGCCCGACTTTTCTGCGCTCCAACTTCCAGCGCGGAGTGAAGACGTTGCCGGTGCGCTGGATCGTCAGGCGATGAGCGTTTACAGGTAGATGATCATCGACTTCTGCGCTGCATCGGGGTTGATCAGGTCTACGCGCTTGTGGCGAATCCGGTAATCATCGCCCGTGTGCACCAGGTGGTGCTCACAGGTGCCCGCAAAGCAGCGCTGCTCCTCCCGGTACCACATGATGACGTGGAAGTTGGAGGTTACCACCAGGTCTCCCGCGTCGTTGTTGCCGCGCAGCTGGATATTGCCCAGCAGATGTGAGCAGCGCACGGACCAGTCCTTCGACGCTGCGCGGGGGTGCACGAAATTGCGCCGCCGGATCTCCATCATCACCCGGTCATCGTAGATGTGCGACACATGGTTCAGTGGGTCGGCCTGCCCCTCTGCGGCGGGCATCCAGTAAGTGCCGTCCTCTGTGAACAGTTCTATCCACCGGTCGAGGTCGGGGCTGTCCAGCAGGGAAGCCTCGCGATAGAGAAATTGCTCAATGACCTTGCTGTCTGCAGTGCTCACGTAAAAGCCTCCCCGGTCATATATTCGCGCCAGGCCTTGTACTGGGTG
>CAYFVJ010000143.1:0-6793 GCA_964346555.1 uncultured Alteromonadaceae bacterium
GGTAAAGAGGTATTTGCCCGTTTCATTCATAACGAGTCGGAACACGCTCAGGGCCCCTTCGTTGCCGTCAACTGCGCGGCTATTCCCGAACAGATGCTCGAAGCCGAGTTGTTCGGTCACGACAAGGGCGCTTTCACCGGTGCGGCCAGGGCGCGTGCGGGCAAATTTGAATGTGCCGACGGCGGCACCGTGTTGCTGGATGAGATTTCCGAGATGGATCTGGCGCTGCAGGCCAAGCTGCTGCGGGTGTTGCAGGAACGCAAGGTGGAGCGCCTGGGCAGCAACCACTCCATCGGTCTGGATGTCCGGGTGATTGCCACCAGCAACCGCGACCTGGCCGCCGAGGTCGCTGCGGGCCGCTTCCGCGAGGATCTTTACTACCGGCTTAATGTCTTTCCGCTGCAGCTGCCGCCCTTGCGCGCGCGCCCCGGGGACATCGAGCCGCTGGCGCGGCGCGCGCTGGCGCGACATGCCCGCGGCCGGCCGCCGGCGCTGAGCGCCGCGGCGCTGGCGCGGCTGCGCGCGCACCCATGGCCCGGCAATGTCAGGGAGCTGGAAAACGTCGTGCAGCGCGCCCTGGTACTGGCCGCGGATGCGGATGAACTGCAGCCCGAGGATCTCTCCTTCGAGCAGCCGCTGCCCACAAGCGAGCCCGCAATCGAGCCCGCTGCCGCAGCCCGGCCTGAGCGGGAAGGGAGCCTGCAGGCGACCCTGGCGGACCGGGAGTCACATGAGATCGTCGCCGTCCTGCGCCAGGAGGAGGGCCACCGCGGTCGCGCCGCCGAGCGCCTGGGCATCAGCCCGCGCACGCTGCGCTATAAACTCTCCCGCATTCGCAAGAGCGGCCTGCCCATTCCCGGCGACAACGCAGGCGGCTACGCCGCCGCGGGTCGCTGAAGGGTGAGTCACCAGTAACAATCTGCTTTTACAGGAGCGCGACAATGAACGATATTGCCATCCAGCAGGTGCTGACGCAGATGCGCCAGCTGAAAGCCGAGGCCGGGGCGGGAGCCCAGGAGTCGGAAGCGGCGCCAGTGGAGCAGGGCCAGTTTGCCAGCCTGCTCAGTCGCTCCATCGAACAGGTGAACGCCAACCAGCAGGCCTCTGCCGAGCTCAGCGCCGCCTTCGAGCGCGGCGAACCCGACGCCGACCTGGCGAGCGTCATGATAGCCGGGCAGAAAGCCCGCGTATCCTTCGAGGCACTGGTGCAGGTGCGCAATCGCGTGGTCGAGGCGTACCGGGAAATCCAGAACATGCCGATATGATGACTGCAGGCGTGAGGATCTGACCCCGTGGCCGCTCAGGATCTGACAACAGCGAGCCCGCCCCAGGCCCTGGTGGACCAGGTGCCCGGCCTGCGCCAGCTGTTGCTGCTGGTGGGGCTCGCGGCCGCCGTGGCGATCGGTGTCTGGATCGTCCTGTGGTCACGGGAGGACAGCTACCATGTACTGTTCAGCAACCTGGCGGATCGCGACGCCCTGGAGATCGTGCAGGTGCTGGAAACGGCGGGGGTGCCCCACCGCTATGAGGCGGGGGGCGGCGCGGTGCTGGTGCCGGCGGACCAGGTGCACGAGGCACGCCTGCAGCTCGCCTCCCAGGACCTGCCAAACAGTGCCGGCGTGGGTTTTGAATTGCTCAACGAGAGCAATGGCATTTCCGACAGCCAGTTCATGGAAAACGCCCGCCTCGAGCGGGCGCTGGAAGTGGAGCTGCAGCGGACCATCGCCAGTATCAGCGCCGTGGGCAGTGCCCGTGTCCACCTGGCGGTGCCGCGCCGGACCGTGTTCGTCCGCGACCGCTCGCCGGCGAGCGCTTCCGTGCTGGTCAACCTGTATCCGGGACGCCGGCTGGAGCCCGCGCAGGTTGGCAGTATCGTCAACCTGATCGCCTCTTCCGTGCCGGACATGGAGCGCAGTCAGGTGACGGTGGTGGACCAGAACGGCAATCTGCTTTCCGAGGACCCGGCTGCCGAGGATGCCGATGGCAGCAATGCGATGGACGAGCAGGCCGTGCGCATCGGTGAGCGCCTGACGCAGCGGGTCGAGGAACTGCTCGCCCCGATCGTCGGTGTGGACAACGTGGAGGCCCAGGTGGCGGTCAGCCTGAATACGGAAATGCGCGAGGAGACTCAGGAGCTGTACGACCCGGAGAGCCCCGTCGTGCGCAGCGAGCAGCTCAGCGAGGAGCCGGCGGGTTTGCAGGGTGGTCGCGGTGTGCCCGGGGCGCTGGCGAATCAGCCGCCGGTGGCCGAACCCGCCGCGCCGGAAGGGCAGGCGGCCGGTGAGGAGGCCGGGGATCCGGAGGCCGAGCAGACGGCCAAGCGCAGCCTGCGCAATTTTGAAATCAGCCGCACGGTACGCTATGTCCAGGCGCCCGAGGGCGCCATACGCAGGCTCAATGTCGCAGTGGTGCTGAATCGCCAGTCGGTGGTGAATGACGACGGTGAAACGGAGTCGGTACCGTATACACCCGAAGAGATTGAGCGCTACAGCGAACTGGTGCGCAAGGCGGTCGGCTTCGAGGAAGCGCGCGGCGACGCTGTCACCGTGGTGGGTACCAACTTCCGGGCGCGCGCCGATCTCGAGGAGACGGACCTGCCCGAGCCCTCGTTCTTCGATCGCTTCGACTGGCTGGGCGCGCTACGGGTGATTGCTGCGCTGGTGGCGATTATCCTGTTGATTTTCCTGATCATCCGGCCGACTATGCGCCAGTTGTTGACCGTTCCGAGGCAAACGCAAATGCTGCCGGCGGCCAGTGCGCGTGAGTTACCAGCCGCTGCGGATTCACAGGAAGAGAACGCGACCGCACTGGCAGCCAGTGCAGCCAGTGCAGCCAGCCGGCAGGCAGAGGCCCAGGACCTGCCGTCGCAGGAGTATGAGCAACGGGTGTCGAATGCCAGGAATATTGTCAATCAGGATCCGAAGCGGGTGGCGCAGGTCGTGCGCGATTGGGTGAATGAGGGTGCGTAAACGTGAGTAAAGATAAACCGGACGGGCTGGAGGAGCTCTCGGGCGTGGATCGCGCGGCGATCTTTCTGATGTCTCTGGGCGAGGCGGAGGCCGCGACCGTGCTCAAGCACATGGGGGCCCGCGAGGTGCAGAAAGTCGGCAATTCGATGGCTTCACTGAGCGGGGTGAGTCGCGATCAGGTGAATCAGGTGCTGGATTCATTTATCACGACAGTGGAGGAAAAAACCTCACTCGGGGTCGGGTCGGACGACTACGTGCGCCGCGTGATGCAGGACGCGCTGGGCGACAAGGCATCCAACATGATCGACCGTATCCTGCTGGGACGCGACAGCAAGGGGCTGGAGTCCCTGAAATGGATGGACTCGCGCAGCGTGGCGGATATGATCCGCCAGGAGCACCCCCAGATCGTCGCGATTGTGCTGTCTTACCTCGACAGTGACCAGGCGGCGGAAATCCTCAGCCTGCTTCCCGACCGTGCCCGCTCCGACGTGATCACGCGTATCGCGACGCTCGACGGCATACCGCCTTCGGCGCTGAGTGAGCTGGACGACGTCATCCAGAAACAGTCCACGGGCAGCGAGAATGTGAAGTCTTCCAGCGTCGGCGGCGTGCGCACGGCGGCGGAGATTCTCAACCTGGTAGACGGCGCGACCGAGCAGGGTGTGCTGGACGCCGTCAAGAAATCCAACGAAGCTCTGGGACAGCGCATTCAGGACGAGATGTTCGTGTTCGAGAATCTGGTGGATATCGAAGATCGCGGTATCCAGACGATTCTGCGCGAAGTGCAGGGGGACAGCCTGATTGTCGCGCTGAAAGGCGCCGATCCAGCGGTGAAGGATAAGCTGTTGAAGAACATGTCGCGGCGCGCGGCGGAAATGCTGGAGGAGGACCTGGAAGCCAAGGGGCCGGTGCGGGTCTCCGAGGTGGAGACGGCGCAGAGAGAAATCCTCGTCACGGTGCGCAATCTTGCCGATCAGGGTCAGATCGAGATGGGCGGCAAGGGCGACGACTATGTCTGACATTCTGTTGCGTGAGCAGTTGCCCGAGATGCAGCGCTGGCAGCTGCAGGATATGGCAACGGCGGGTTCGGCGCGGGCGGGGCCGGCGGCGGGTAAGGGCGCGGAGAAGAACGCAGAGCGGGACAAACTGCACAGCGCCGCGGAGCTGGAGGCCCTGCAGCAGCAGGCATGGGACGAGGCCTATGCCAGTGGATTGGAAGCGGGGCGCGGTGCCGGCAGGGCGGAAGTAGAGCGCGAAGCCGCGCGACTGGCGCAGCTTGTGCAGGCAATGGCCAGCCCGCTGGAGGACATCGATGAGCGTGTCGAGGACGAGCTCACCCACCTGGCACTGGCGGTGGCACGGCAGATTCTGCGGCGCGAACTGTCGATCGAGCCGGCGCATGTCATCGCCGCGGTGCGCGAGGCCCTGGCGGAGTTACCCAGTAGCAGCCGCGATGTCCGGGTACTGCTCAACCCGGACGATGCGCAGCTGGTGCGCGAGGCGCTGTCCCAGCCCAGCGGTGCCGGCCGCTGGGAAATTGTCGAGGACCCGGTAATCGAGCACGGTGGTTGCAGGGTACTGAGCGAGAACACGACGGTGGATGCCTCCCTGGAGGCGCGCATCCGTGCCGTGGCGACGCGGGTACTGGGGGGCGAGCGAGACGGCGATGCCGCTACCCGGGATGAACGGGCGGCGCCCTTTGAGTGACTCTGCCAGCTTGAGTGACACGCGCAGCGCACGCTGGGCAGCTCACCTGCGGCAGCGCCGCGAGAGCGCCGTGCCGGGGGCGACCCTGTGGGCGAGCGGGCGCCTGCGGCGGGTGGTCGGGCTGACGCTGGAGGCGGTGGGTGTCGAGGCTGCCCTCGGCGAGCGCTGCTGGGTCCTGTCTGACGAGGGTCAGCGGCTGGAAACCGAAGTGGTCGGTTTCTCGGATGAGAGTCTGTTCCTGATGCCTGTCGAGGAAATCCGCGGCCTGTCGCCGCGCGCGCGGGTCATCCCCGACGCCATGGCGCTGGCTGCGCCGGTGGGAAACAATCTGCTCGGTCGCGTTATAGACGCTGCCGGCAACCCGCTGGACAACCTCGGTCCCCTGTTGACCGAGGAGCGGTCGTCGCTGATGGGGCAGCTGATCAATCCCCTGGACCGCCACCCGATTCGCGAGCCGCTGGATGTCGGCGTGCGCACGATCAACTCGCTGATGACCGTCGGGCGCGGCCAGCGCCTGGGTCTGTTCGCCGGCTCGGGCGTCGGGAAGTCCACGCTGCTCGGGATGATGACACGCTTTACCGCCGCGGATGTCGTGGTCGTGGGGCTGATCGGCGAGCGCGGCCGGGAAGTTCGCGACTTCATCGACAATACGCTGGGTGCCGAGGGTCTGCGCAAGGCGGTGGTTGTGGCGACCCCGGCGGACCAGGCGCCGCTGATGCGAATGCGCGGCGCCTGGCTGGCGACGGCGATTGCCGAGCATTTTCGCGACCGGGGCCTGAAAGTCCTCCTGCTGATGGATTCGCTCACGCGATTCGCCCAGGCCAAGCGTGAAATTGCCCTGGCGGTGGGTGAGCCGCCGGCGACCAAGGGCTACCCGCCCTCGGTATTTGCCAGCCTGCCGGCGCTGGTAGAACGCGCCGGTACCAGCGTGAGCGGTGAGGGCTCCATCACGGCCTTTTACACGGTGCTTGTTGAGGGCGACGATACCAACGATCCGGTCGCCGACGCCGCCCGCGCCATTCTCGACGGCCATATCGTGCTCTCCCGGGCGCTCGCGGAGGAGGGGGTCTATCCGGCCATTGACGTCGAGGGCTCCATCAGTCGGGTAATGGCGGATATTACCTCTGACGAGCACCAGGCCGAAGTGCGTCGCTTCCGGCAGATCTTTGCCACCTACCGGCAAAATCAGGATCTGATTGCCGTTGGCGCCTACCGCAAGGGCTCGGACCCGCGCATCGACGAGGCGGTCGCGATGCGCCCCGTCATGCTGGATTTCCTGCGTCAGGGAAGCACGCAGCCGGTAGACCTTGAGACCAGCTTTGCGGCGCTGCAGAATCTGGTCGGCGTCAAAGCCGAGACTGTGGCGAATGGCACGTGATTTGCGTAAGGTCTAGCATGGTTTACAGGAGGTTTAGTGTAAGGTCGCGTAATAAGCCTTCCATAACCGCCTGTGACAAGATGAGGAGTTGAAGTTGGGCACGAAGCGCTCGGAGCGTCTACAACGCGTTGCTGAACAGTTTGGCCAGGATCGCGATCTGGCCTCGCGCCGGCTGGGCGAGCAGCGAGCCGCCATGGATCGGGCCGAGGAGCGCCTCGTCGAGCTGCGCGCCTACCTCGATGCCTATCACGACGAGCTCGAGCAGATCCGCCGCTCGGGGACCAGCGCGGCGACGCTGCAAAACTATGCGACGTTCCTGGCACAACTGCAGACAGCCTTGCAACAGCAGGAGCAAAACGTCAACAACGCCCGCGATGCCTTCGAGCGACAGATGCAGCTTTGGTACCGGGCACGCACCCAGGTGCGCGCCGTGGAACAGGCGGCAGAGCGGCATGTGGCAGTCGAACGCAAGGCGCTGGAGCGCGCCGAACAGCGCCAGCTGGACGATCTGTCTCTGCTGCGCTTTGTGGAGGCGCGGCGGTGATACCGCAACCGGCTCCACTGCCACTGAGCGGCCAGGCGCCGGCAGGCTTGACGCAGGGTGCCGGCGCCACTGCTGGCAATACCGACGGCGACAGCCGATCATCGTCGCAGCCCGTATTCGGCGATATTCTGGGTGCTCTGGCTGCAGGGGAGACGTCGGCGCCGACGCCGCCCGGGCAGCCTGCTGCAGAGCCGC
>CAYFVJ010000144.1:0-6740 GCA_964346555.1 uncultured Alteromonadaceae bacterium
TACTTGTGACTCCAGGGACCGATGAGCCCCTGTCTGGGACCCGGCAGGTGCTGCAGCAGGCGGAAGACCGCGTTGGAATAGCCATCCGCCCATCCCGAGACAGCCATAACGGGTGTTCGGACCCGCGACCAGTCCTCGCAGATGGAACCATGGCGCCAGTAATCGTCCCGCTCCTGATGCTGCATCCAGGTCAGCAGCCAGGGCTCGTTTGCCGCCAGCCGCTGCAGCCACAGATCCCGCCATCGTTCGCCGACATGCGCCGGATCCGGCGGCATGGCGTTGTAGGCGAACATCTGCGTCGCCCAGGAGATATTGTCGCCGAGCATGCAGCCACCCATGTAGTGAACATCGTCGGCATAGCGATCGTCCGTGGAGCACACACTGATGACGGCACCGAGTTCGGGTGGCTGCATGGCCGCCAGCTGCAGCCCGTTAAAGCCGCCCCAGGAAATGCCGATCATCCCGACCCGACCATTGCACCAGGGCTGTTCACCGATCCAGCGCAGTACCTCCACGCCATCGTCGAGCTCCTGCTGCAGGTATTCGTCCTCGAGAACGCCATCGGAATCGCCACTACCGCGCAGATCGACACGCACCGAAGCAAGGCCGTGACCAGCAAAATAAGGATGCATGAGCGAATCCCGCCACGCCGTCCTGTCATTCTTGCGGTAGGGAATATATTCAAGAACCGCCGGCACCGGCGTGTCGGCAGCATCGATCGGCAGCCAGATTCTCGCTGCCAGCCGTGTACCATCCGATAGCGGTATTTCGGTGTGCCGCAGTTCCTTTACCGCGTGTGGAAAGTCGTCGCGATAGTGCAAAGGGCCTCCTCAGTCGATTTCGAACTCGAGAATCTCTGCCGCGCGCTCATACTTCTGCAGCAGCTCACTTTCATCGTCCGCACCGATGAACAGATCCGCCAGCTCGTAGCTGTATTCCTCCTGCTCCGGCAGCTCGCTCAGGCGGTCTCCCTCATTAACCTTAAGCTCAACAATGATGTCGGGCATCTCACTGTGTAGCTTCTCGATCTGGTCGCTGTCGGGAATCCTGCGCACCACGCCGTCTTCGTGCCGACGCATAAAATGCTTTGCAGCGATACTGAATTCGCCGCCGTGACGGCGCCAACGCGGTGTGGCGCCGCGCGCCAGATCCACGGCAATCTGCTGATGTGGCTGGCCGTCGACTTTGTTGAACAGATCGGAATGGGACTGTGACAGACGGGTGTTGATCTCCAGAACATGCAGTCGCCCAGACTCGGGTTCGTGAAAGAACTCCATGTTGAAAGGACACTGATCATAGCCGACGTGGGCAAGGATGCGTTCCGCGCTTTCATGCATGCGCTTGAGGGTGCCTATACCCAGGCTGGCCGGATACTGGTAACGGTTGAAGGTATGCCCGTTGGGTTCGCGCACCGAAGCGACAACACCGTATACGTGCACCTTACTGCCGCTGACATAGCCTTCAATGGTGTACTGATCGCCGCCGGAAATGATTTCTTCGGCGAGACAGAGTGTGGCTCCGGCATCGCGCAGGTCCCGGGGTAACTCACACTGCGCAAGGGGATACTCAAAAGGCGCCGTCAGCGCCTCAATACCCTCGCGCATCTCAGCGAGAGCGGAACTGAAACTCTCCTCGTCGCTGATCTCAAAACCCAGCATGGAACTGTGGCCGACCACCGGTTTGATCCAGAACGGGAAGTCGAGTGTTATCTGCGTCAGAGGCTCACTATCGAAAGGGTCGAACGCGCAGAACGCCGGTGTTTCTGTGACCTCAGCCTGATTTCGGCGAAACCAGTACTTGTGTTCGCACCTCATCACGCTTTCGAGGCTCGCGTAGGGGAAACCAAAGCGCCTAGCCAGCAAGGGGGCAAGCAACGACGACGGAAAATCCCAGTAGGTGATAATGCCGTCGGCTTCTGCATCCCGGATTCGCCGCGCGCCGAGCTCCAGACGCTCCTCAAAAGGATACTCGGTGCCTCGAATTACCGTCTCCTCTCTGGTAATCGCGGGTACGAACCGCACATCCGCCTGCTCGCCGATCCGCGTGGCGAGGTATTTCTCCGTAAAACTGTCGAAGCCAACCACGGCAATGACTTGCATCAATCTCCCTCATTGAACTGAAAGCTTTCGTAATCATCCTACACGCCGGGTTGCGCGACGCAAAACCACTTGCAGCCATGGCAGTTATCTTCTGTTCTGGCTGTCGTCCCGGGCCCTGATATCCAGCAACGCATCAATTTCACTGGCCTGAAGGGTTTCTTCCTCGAAAAGGGCACTGGCCAAGCGCTCCAACTGGTCACGATTTTCCTCAAGCCGCTGATTCACTTCTTTTTCGATACCGGTGATCAGCTTCCTGACCTCATCATCAACTGTCTCGGCAGTCGCCTCGCTGAACTCTCGCTCCCGGGAAATTTCATGACCGAGGAAAACTTCCTCCTGGCTGGAGCTGACCGACATGGGCCCAATGACATCGCTCATGCCCCAACGGGACACCATCCGGCGAGCCAGCCTGGTGGCCTGCTCTATGTCGTTTTCAGCGCCGCTGCTCACCTCATTGAAAATCAGCTGCTCGGAGGCCCGTCCCCCCAGCATGACCGCTATCCGGTCCCGGGCATAGCTGGCGGTCATGTTCAGGCGATCCTCATCCGGAGCCTGTTCAGTCAACCCCAGGGCCCGGCCACGGGGGATGATGGTCACTTTCTCAAGCGGGTCGGCCTTCGGGAACAACAGCGCCGTCAGCGCATGGCCGGATTCATGAAAAGCAATGACCTTTTTCTCTTCATCACTCAGCTTCTGCTCACGTTGAGCACCCATCAGGACCTTATCCCGAGCCCCGTCAAAGTGCTGCATACGCACTGTTTTGCTTCCGTCACGGCCAGCGAACAGAGCAGCTTCGTTGGCGAGGTTTTCTAGGTCGGCGCCGGCAAAGCCGACTGTCCGGCGGGCCACCGCAGCCAGGTCTACATCATCCCCGAGGGGCATGGCTTTGGTATGAATCCCCAGTATCCGTTCACGTGCTTCCTTGTGAGGGCGATCCAGAATGACTTTGCGGTCAAAGCGCCCGGGACGCAACAAGGCGGGGTCCAGAACATCCGGGCGATTAGTGGCAGAGATGACAACCACGGTTTCATGTGGCGAAAAACCATCCATCTCGGTGAGGATCTGGTTCAGGGTCTGTTCCCGCTCATCGTGACCGCCGCCAACACCCGCACCCCGTGATCGTCCTATGGCATCAAGCTCATCGATAAAGATTATGGAGGGTGACGCTTTGCGGGCTTCTTCAAACATGTCGCGTACACGGGAGGCGCCCACACCGACAAACATCTCGATAAACTCCGAACCGGAAATGGAAAAGAACGGGACATTGGCTTCGCCAGCCACTGCCCTCGCCATGAGCGTCTTACCGGTGCCCGGCGCGCCGACCATCAACAGGCCCCGTGGCAGCTTAGCCCCCAGACCCTGGTAGTAGTCAGGGTTCTTCATATAATCCACGATTTCAGCCAGATCTTTTTTCGCATTGTCCGCCCCGGCGATGTCATCAAAGGTTTTGTCGGGCTCGTCCATGGAAAACCGTTTGGCTTTCGATTTTCCCACACTGAACAGGCCGCCACCCTGCTGCCCGCCCATCTGGCGCTGCATTCTTTGCCAGAAGAAAATAAACAGACCAATGATAATCAGCCACGGCAGGAAGCCGACCAACAGCCGGGAAAATAGGCTCGGCCCGGATTCCTTCGCGGTGATGGTTACATTATTGCTTTCCAGCAGATCAACGATCTTTGTGTCACCAACCTCGGGGATATAGGTGCGGAACGGCTGTCGGCCTGAAGCATCGTCCGAGTCGTCGGCAGACTTCATGACGCCCGTGACCTGGTGTCCTTCGATTGTCACTTCGGAGACGTTTCCAGCGCTTACTTCCTGCTTGAACTGGTTATAGGTCAGTTCCTCTGAGGCTGACTGTGAAACAAACTGTACAGCATAGAAAATGACAAAACCCAGCAACAGCGCATTCAGTAAGCGGACCCACTGTGGTGGTTCCCTCTGCTGTCCGGACTCAGCCATCTGATCAAGGGGTTTGCGCTGATACCCGCTTGCCTGCCTCTGGTCGTCTCGCTGATCCGATCGCTTTGAGCCATTAGCCATCAAAAACTCCTCTGTTACGTTGCGCATTCGGCGAAACCCTCCAGCACGGGGGCCAGCTCGCGAATGATGACCGCGAGCACCACGCCGCAGTCTCAATCTATCGCGGTTCGCCGGGGTTCGTGCAACGTTGTGTATGGGTGAAATCGGCGGTTTTGTCAGGTATCCCCGAGGGGCCGCGCCCGTGATGGCAAGGCACGCGGGTATCAAGTGCTTGGCAAGTGCGTCAGAGCTGGCAAGCGGCAGACCCTGGACCACATAGACTGAGAAGATTCAAGGTCAGCCATGACCCGAGGAGCGGATCGATGCCGCCCATCACCTGTGCATCCAACCCGACGACAGCCGCGCGACCATTGACGCCCCTTTTCCGCTCACGGAGACCTGTCTCCCGATCCAGAAAGCGACCGTCCTTGTCTCGTCGCAGCTTCAGCTCTTGCGTGAAGAACGCCGGGCCGTGCTGTAGACCAGAGGCACGGCCGCCTCTGGCGAATTGTTCAGGAACGTGAAGCTGGATTCAATGTAGAGCGTGACGGTGTCGGCGTCGTGCGCCAGATAGCCGACGGAAAAGTCGCGCCCCACGCTGAGCTCGTAGTCGCCGCCGCGCGTCGACATGACCACCGAGCCGTCGACGGCCGGAGCGTACACCAGCGGGCCGTCCACCAGAGACCGCAGATGCTCGAGGACCGGATAGCCGCCGCTGTGGGTGGTTCCGGTCAGTCCGGCATAGCAGCGCGGCCCGAGGGCGATGGCATAGGGGCCGGCCACACCCTGGGTACGGAGTACGCGCATGGCCTCGGCGGTAGCTTCCGGATAGCGGGTGTAATCGCTGCTGAGCGAAACAGAATCGTTTTCCGAACCGGATAGGATGCCGACGATGCCGGCCTCGTCGTAGCCATTGAAAATGGCGCCGTCCTCGGCCATGGCCGCGGTGCGGGCTGCCGTGACGATGGGTGCCAGATCCGGATCCCTGGCGCCACGGGCCAGGGCGTCAACTTCGCGACGCTTCAGCTTAAAGGGAATGCGCATTTCCACCATGGGCTGGACCCGGCGCACACGCGTCAGGGCCCCATCATCGCGCTTCTTGAGGTCCGTGGTCCGTCCCAGGTCCACCGAGGAAGATTGCCAGCCGAGCGGACCGGCGAACTCCACCAGCCGGCGACCGGCCAGGCTGGTGGTGAGCGCGCTGCGCGCTTCCTCTTCGATGTCCGCCCAGGCCTCGGGGGTGATGGGTGCCAGATCACGGTAGAGGTCGTTCATGATGTCGTGTTCTCCAGTCCGAAGGAAGGATTCGGCCCGCGGCGCGAGTCAGTCCCGCAGGCTGCCGATGCCGAGAGAGCCGTCTGCGCCCGACGCCGGCGTCGTCGCCTCCGCACCCCCATCCGGCTCGTCCCGGCCCATGGCTTCGTGCTCCGCAGCGACGATGTCGCCCTCCTTGAACAGGTAGTTGCGCAGCTGCTCGTCGATCTCGGGATACTGGCGACGCAGCCACTCGAGCACCATGGCCGCGTGTTCCATCTCCTCGTTGCGGTTGTGCAGCAGAACCGCCCTGAGCTCCGGGTCCTGCGTCGCGGACGCTCGCTGGTCATACCAGTCGACCGCTTCGAACTCCTCCATCAGGGAGGTGATCGCGCGGTGCTTGTCGATGACCTCTTCGGGGAGGTCGGCCCGGTCTTCGTGCAGATTCTCGCTGGCCATGAATACTCCGAGTGCTTTCCCCCTGGAGGCATGTCCATCCCTGGCGCAGTGAGACGGTGCCATAGCCCGTCCGTGCTTGTCGATCGCTTCCCCGGGTTGTCGGACGGAAGGGGAAAGCGCGCTTGACGCTCCGCGGGGCCGACCGAGTATCATCGCTGAATAAGCGGGGAGGGAAGTACATCTCATGAGCGATCATGTCTATAAGGTGACCGAGGTGGTGGGTTCCTCCACCACGGGCCAGGATGACGCCATCAGGAACGCGATCCAGCGCACCGCAGCCACCGTCGACAACCTGGACTGGTTCCAGGTGACCGACTCTCGTGGCCACATCGAGAATGGCGAGGTGGCACACTGGCAGGTGAGCGTGAAGATCGGTTTCCGACTGAAGGGCTGATCCTCTACCGGCCCGGTCTGGCCGGCGGGTACCGGGCAGACCGGGCACCACGCTGAGCGCCCGTGGGATCGCCGCGGCTACAGTCCTCGCCTGCGGTCCCGCCTCCAGAGCGTCTGCGCTGGTCCGGCGTTTATTTCAGCTCTCGTTCCAGTCAGGCGCGAACTCGGGATCGATCAGCCGTTCATCGCGATCGAGAGCAAAGATCCGGTCCATCTCGTCTCGGGTCAACTCAAAATCGAAGACGTCTATATTGTCACGAATGTGCGATGGCTCGCCGGACTTAGGGATGGCGATCACCTGCTCCTGCTGCAGCAGCCAGCGCAGTGCCACCTGCACCGGCGTTTTTTCTTTCGCCTCAGCTATCTCGCAAAGCGTGCGATCCTCCAACACCTCTCCTCGGGCGATGGGACAGTAGGCGGTGACGAGGATGCCGTGTTCCAGGCAATAGTGACGTATCGGCTTCTCGCCGAGAAAAGGGTGATACTCGATCTGATTGGCAAAAATCGGGCTGCGGG
>CAYFVJ010000145.1:0-6690 GCA_964346555.1 uncultured Alteromonadaceae bacterium
ATAGAGAGTATCCACCCATGCATTTCGAGAATGTCGTTATCGAGGCCCCGGTCGCTGTGGAGGCGCCCATCAGCCTGAGCTCGCAGGATATCGCACAGCGCCTGAAACCGACGATGGACCGCCTGGGCGTCCGCGAAAACCTGCTGGAGGAGATTTCGGGCATACGCTCTCGCGGTCTGTGGGATGAAAGTACGACACCCTCCGATGCCGCCACGCTGGCCGCGGAGAAGGCCATCGAGCGCAGTGGCATCGAGCGTTCGCGCATCGGTTTGATCATCAGCACGTCTGTTTCCAGGGATTTCCTCGAGCCCTCCAGCGCCTGCATGGTACACGGCAATCTCGGTCTCGCACCTGACTGCCTGAACTTCGATGTTGCCAACGCCTGCCTGGGATTCCTCAATGGCATGGACATTGCGGCGCGCATGATCGAGCGGGCCGAGTTGGACTACGCATTGATTGTCGACGGTGAATCCAGCCGACCGCTGATCGAGGCGACTATCGCACGCTTGCTTGGCCCTGAGGTTGAGGAACCGCAGTTTCGCGCCGAGTTCGCATCCCTGACGCTGGGTTCGGGCAGTGCGGCGATGATCATGGCGCGCCGTGATCTGGCGCCCGGCGCGCACACCTATCGCGGCAGCGTGACGCGCGCGGCAACCCAATTCAACCAGCTTTGCCAGGGCAATATGGAGCGCATGCACACAGACACGCGCGGACTGCTCGGTGCCGGGCTGGAGTTGGCGGGCGGAACCTTTGCTGCGGCGCGCTCGTCCTTCGGCTGGGCCGCGGATGAACTGAGCCAGTTCATCATCCACCAGGTGAGCAAAGTACATACAGAGTCACTGGTTGAGCTTCTGGAGCTGGACCCGGCCAGAGTTCACACGATATACCCGCACATGGGCAATGTGGGCCCGGCCTCGGTACCGATAGTGCTGAGCAAAGTGGCCGAAGCGGACAAGCTGAAATCGGGAGACCGTGTTGCCCTGCTCGGTATCGGCTCGGGCCTGAATTGCTCTATGGCAGAGGTCGTCTGGTAACGCCTGGTGGTCGCAACCATCACACAGCCGCCTCAAGGCAGCTACCGCCCGCCGTCAGACCTGTATCCGTTCACCTCCCGCTGGCTGACGATCGACGGCCAGCGCATGCACTTTCTCGATGAAGGACCCAGGGACGCACCGGTGTTGCTGATGCTGCACGGCAATCCGACCTGGTCTTTCTATTATCGGAATCTGGTGCTGCGCCTGCGCGATCGCTACCGCTGTATCGTGCCGGACCATATCGGTTGCGGCCTGTCCGACAAACCGGAGGATTCAGAATATGACTATCATCTGGCCCGACGCATCGATGACCTCGACGCGCTGGTGCGCGCTGCCGTTGGCGACGAGGCGCCGCTGTCGCTGATTGCGCACGACTGGGGCGGCATGATCGGTTTCGGCTGGGCGACAGCGCGCGCACAGCGAATAGAGAGCTGCGTAATTCTCAATACCGCCGCTTTTCCACTCCCCGCGGACAAGCGCTTTCCCTTTGCCCTGTGGCTCGCTGGCCGCACGCGGCTGGGTGCATTGCTCGTCCGCGGCATGAATGCCTTCTCTGCCATGGCGGCCTGGATCGCCTTCAAGAAGCCGGTCAGCAAAGCCGTACGTGCGGCTTACACAGGCCCCTACAACAGCTGGAAAAACCGCATCGCCACCGTGCGCTTCGTGCAGGACATTCCGCTCGAGCCCAGCGACCGCGGGTATGACCTGGTCGCCGGAACGGCGGCCCGATTGCATCGCCTGGCAGACACGCCGGCGCTACTGGTATGGGGCCTCAGGGATTTTGTGTTCGACCAGAGCTTTTACCGCGTCTGGCAGCATTATCTGCCAGAAGCACAGCGTTATCCCCTGGCGGACTGCGGGCATTATGTCCTCGAAGACGGCGGCGAGCCGCTGCTGGACCGGATCGAGGCATTTCTGGTTTCCGTCGAGCGTCAAGCGGAACAGCAAACAAGCTATGCGGGCGCGAGCTCAGGCGATGGACAAACCACCGCGGCCGGTCATGCGCCAATCACCAGAGCAGATGCTGCGGGCAATGACCGATCCGCTGCATCCTGAGCCAGGAAGCGCCGGCCCCTGCAACGTCGCGGCCGCACTGGTTGAGCAGGCGCGCCAACAACCGCACAGCGCGGCGATCCACTACCCTGTGGGAGCGCGTAACGGCACGGTCGCGTACTGCAGCGCCACCTATGCCGAGCTCGATGCACTGAGCGATTGTTACGCGCGCGGGCTGCAGCGCTACGGCATTGAACGCGGTGTCCGCGCAGCGCTGATGGTGCCGCCGGGGCTGGATTTCTTTGCCCTGTTTTTTGCGCTGTTCAAGGCCGGCATTGTGCCAGTGTTGATCGACCCGGGCATTGGTTTGAAACCCCTGAAGACCTGTCTGGCGGAAGCAGAACCCGAGGCCTTCATCGGCGTCACCCGGGCGCAGCTTGCCCGTACCCTTTTCCGCTGGTCGCCCAGCTCCATCCGTCACATCGTTACCCTCGGCCCACGGCTTGGCTGGGGTGGGCTCTCGCTGGGTCGCCTCGCCCGTCGCGCCGGCGACACCGGCCCCCCGGTGCTGAGCGATACGCAGGCCGAGGAGATCGCGGCTATTCTGTTCACCTCGGGCAGCACCGGCATCCCCAAGGGTGTGGTTTACCGCCACCGGCATTTCACGGCGCAGGTGGACATGCTGCGCAGCACTTTCGGTATTCAGCGCGGTGAGGTCGATCTCGCGACGTTTCCGCCCTTCGCACTGTTCGACCCGGCGCTGGGGATGGCCACAGTGGTACCGCTTATGGACCCGACCCGCCCGGCAAACGCCAATCCTGCCTATCTTGCGCAGGCCATTGACCGCTTTTCCGTGACCAACGTGTTTGGCTCACCGGCACTGCTCAAGGTTCTCGGCAAGCACTGTCGCGAGCAGCAACGCCAGCTACCTACGCTGCGGCGGGTAATCTCGGCAGGCGCTGCGGTGCCGGCGGACACCGTCGCCCTGATGCAACAGGCAATGCCTGTCGGTGGCAGTGTCTACACGCCCTACGGCGCCACCGAGTGCTTGCCGGTGGCCTGCATCTCCAGCGATGACATGAGCCCGGAGCTGGTCGCCGCCACGCGGGAAGGCGCCGGCACCTGTGTAGGGCGCCCCGTGTCACCCAACGCGGTGGCGATCCTGCGTCTCAGCGATGAAGCGCTGGAACAACTGCGGCCCGATGACCTGTTACCGGCGGGCGCGGTCGGGGAAATCATCGTGCACGGCCCGACCGCGACCGATCGCTACTGGCAGCGCATGGAGCAGACCCAGCTTGCAAAAACAACAGATGAGCAGGGCAGGCTCTGGCACCGCATGGGGGATGCTGGTTACTTCGACGAGCAGGGGCGGCTGTGGTTCTGCGGCCGCAAGTCACAGCGCGTGCGCACGGCGCAGGGAGACCTGTTCGCCGATCAGACCGAGGCGATTTTCAACACTATCGAGGGTATAGAGCGCAGTGCGCTGGTCGGCGTGGGTGCGCCGGGCCAGCAGGTGCCGGTGCTGTGCGTGGAGCTGCAACGGGCCGGAAAAGGCGACCAGCCGGTCTGCCGGCAGTCGGTGGAGCAGGCTGTCAGGGCAAAGGCCGCACAGCATGCGAAGTTGCAGAGTCTGGGCGGGGTGCTGTTCCATTCCGGCTTTCCGGTGGATATGCGCCACAATTCCAAGATCAACCGGCAGGCGCTGGCGGCGTGGGCCGCTCGTGTGTGCGCCAAGGAGCAAGCGCAGCGCTCCGCGTTCAGCGACACGAATGCAGACGCAAATGCAGACGCGAACAGGCATCTGCCATGAAAATCCTGGTAACCGGCGGTGGCGGCTTTCTTGGTCAGGCCATCTGTCGTCAGCTGCTGGCACGGGGCGATGAGCCCATCGCCATGCAGCGCAGTGAATCACCGGCATTGGGCAATATCGGTATCGCGCTGCGCCGCGGCGACATCCGCAGCTCCGAGGATGTGCGGGCGGCCGCCGCAGGCTGCGCCGCAGTTATACATACCGCGGGCAAGGCCGGTGCCTGGGGAGACCCGGCTCTTTACCATGCCGTCAACGTCGTGGGAACGCAAAACGTCCTCGACGCCTGTCGTGCCCTGGACATCCAGCGTCTGGTTTTCACCTCCTCCCCCAGCGTCGCGCACGGCGGCAGTGATATCGAGGGCGGTAATGAATCACTGCCCTACCCCGATCATTACACCGCGCCCTACCCGCAGAGCAAAGCGATCGCCGAGCAACGGGTCATGGCGGCCAGCAGCAGCGGATTGAAAACGGTGTCGCTGCGTCCGCATCTGGTCTGGGGGCCCGGCGATAATCAGCTGTTGCCGAGACTGTTGCAGCGTGCACGCCGTGGCACGCTGCAACTGCCGGGCGCAGAGAAACTGATTGACACGGTCTACATCGACAATGCCGCCCACGCCCACCTGCTGGCCCTGGCGGCGCTGGACACAAACCCCGCCTGTCGCGGCAGAACCTATTTCATCTCCAACGCCGAGCCCTGGCCTCAGGCGCAGATTATCAGCGCCCTACTGGCAGCCGCTGGCGTCGAGGTCCGGATCAAGGCGATACCGACCGCGGCAGCGGTTGTCGTCGGCGCGCTGGCCGAGGGGTGGTGGCGTCTGTCGCGGCGCGTTGATGAGCCGCCGCTGACGCGCTGGTCCGCGCAGCAACTCTCCACCGCGCACTGGTACGACATTTCTGCCGCCCGCAACGACCTGGGCTACCAGCCCCTGATCAGTATGCACGAAGGACTGGCACGCTTGCGCTCGGCAAGCCTGCCGCCCTGAGGCCAGCGCGACGGTCGACTGCCCCGATGGAAATCTTTTTAATCTCGATGTTTGCGTACAAAACCGTCACCGAAGCGTAAACTGTAGACTTGCGTAATAGGAGATCGTGAATGATCCAGTCTGTAAACAGCAGTGGTCGCGGACCGTCGGGACCACCGGACCTGACTGAGTTAATGAAGAAATTTACCGGCGGCGGTTCCCCGGGCGGCCGCACGGGTGGCATCGTTGTCGGTGTCATCGTTCTCGTGCTGCTGGCCTGGGGGGCACTGACCTGTTTCTACACGGTACAGCCGGAACAGCGCGCCGTGGTGAAACGATTCGGTTCCGTCAAGGGCATTACCGACCCCGGCCTGCACTTCCGGCTTCCCTTCGGCATTGACCAGATTCAGTGGGTGGCGACCGAGCGCGTGCTCAAGCAGGAGTTCGGCTTTCGCACCGAGGATACCCGCCAAGGCGAACGCTCGACCTACAGCGCCGACCAATTTGAAGACGAGTCTTTGATGCTCACAGGTGATCTCAACATGATCGATGTGGAGTGGGTGGTCCAGTATCGCATTGATGACCCCATCAAGTTCCTATACCGGATGCGCGAGCCTACCCGGACCCTGCGCGATATTTCCGAGTCGGTCATGCGCCGTATCGTCGGCAACATGCTGGGGTCCGAGGTGTTGACCATCGGCCGCGTGGAGATTCAGCAAAAGGCCGGCGAAGAAATCCAGGAAATACTCGACCAGTACGATGCCGGCATTCGAATCAGCACCGTCGAGATGCAGGACGTGGTGCCGCCACCGGCCGTGCAGCCGGCGTTCAACGAAGTCAACGAGGCACGCCAGGAGCGGGAACGGATGATCAACGAAGCGCAAAAACGCGTTAACCAGGAGATTCCCAACGCCGAGGGTGCTGCCCTGCGCACCGTGGCCGAGGCCAAGGGTTACGCCACGGAACGGGTCAACCGCGCCGACGGCGAGAGCATTCGCTTCAGTGCCGTGCTGCGCGAATACCAGCAGGCGCCCACGGTCACGCGCTCACGCCTGTACCTGGAAACCCTGAACGAAGTGCTGCCGAGGATCGGACAGCTACTGGTCGTGCAGGAGGGGCAGGTGGGACCGCTGCCCTTGCTCGATGTCAACCGTGAAGGGACGCGTGCCGCCGGAGGTGACCGATGAAAACTACACTGCTTGCTATCGTCGTCGCACTTGCCGTCCTTGTCGGCTACGTGACCCTGTACACCGTGGATGAGGCCGAACAGGCTATCGTCGTCCAGTTCGGTGAACCGATTGGCGATGTCATTGACGAGCCGGGCCTGAAGTTCAAGCTGCCCTGGCAGAACGTGCGCTATTTCGACAAGCGCCTGCTGGTATGGGATGGCGACGTCACGCAGATCCCCACCCTGGGACGGGAGTTCATTCTGGTAGATACCACGGCCCGCTGGCGCATCACCGACCCGCTGCTGTTCCTGACCAGTGTCCGCGATGAAGCCGGCGCACGCACCCGACTCGATGACATCGTCGACTCGGTTGTGCGCGACATGGTCTCCTCCACCGAGCTGGAAGAGATCGTCCGCTCGAAGGACTGGGAAGTCGATGTCGATGAGCTGGCAGATCCCGCGCTGGCCGAGCGCAGCGACGTCAACCTGCAGAAACAGCCCAAGCTGGGTCGCGAACTGCTGGAGGCCGGTATTCTGGAACGGGCCCGGGACTCTATGCCTGCCCTGGGGATCGAGCTGGACGATGTGCGCATCAAGCGGGTCAACTATATTGAATCCGTACGCCGCCAGGTGGAAAACCGCATGGTCGCCGAACGCCAGTCCATCGCCGAACGCTTCCGTTCCGAGGGGCGCGGCCGCAGCCAGGAGATCCTCGGCAACATG
>CAYFVJ010000146.1:0-6679 GCA_964346555.1 uncultured Alteromonadaceae bacterium
AGCGCCCGCTGAAGTCGCTGGCCGACATGATCAAGGGCAAGCAGGGGCGTTTCCGCCAGAACCTGCTGGGCAAGCGCGTGGACTACTCAGGCCGTTCGGTCATCGTGGTGGGTCCGACACTGCGCCTGCACCAGTGCGGCCTGCCGAAGAAAATGGCACTGGAGCTGTTCAAGCCGTTCATCTTCGGCAAGCTCGAGGCGCGCGGCCTGGCCACCACGATCAAAGCGGCGAAGAAAATGGTCGAGCGCGAGCCTCCGGAGGTATGGGACATCCTCGCCGAGGTGATCCGCGAGCATCCGGTGCTGCTCAACCGGGCACCCACCCTGCACCGTCTCGGCATTCAGGCTTTCGAGCCCGTGCTGATTGAAGGCAAGGCTATACAGCTGCACCCGCTGGTATGTGCCGCCTACAACGCGGATTTCGATGGCGACCAGATGGCCGTGCATGTGCCGCTGACCCTCGAGGCGCAGCTGGAGGCCCGCGCGCTGATGATGTCCACCAACAACATTCTTTCGCCCGCCAGCGGCGATCCGATCATCGTGCCCTCGCAGGATGTGGTGCTCGGCCTGTATTACATGACGCGCGAACGGGTAAACGGCAAGGGCGAGGGCCAGGTGTTCTCCGGCACGTCCGAAGTCAGCCGCGCCTATGCCACGGGTCAGACCGATCTCCAGGCGCGGGTCAAGGTGCGCGTCACTGAGACAGTGGTTGCCGAAGACGGCGAGAGTGAAACGCGGACCATGATTGTGGACACGACCGTTGGTCGCGCACTGCTGTGGGAGATCGTACCGGCGGGTATCGCCTTCGATATGGTCAACCGCCCGATGGCGAAGAAAGAGATTTCACAGATCATCAACCAGTGTTACCGGGTGGTTGGTCTCAAGTCGACGGTGATCTTTGCTGACCAGCTCATGTACACCGGCTACGAGTACTCGTCCCGTTCCGGCGCCTCTATCGGTGTCAATGACTTTGAAATTCCCGGGGAAAAAGCTCGCCTGGTCAAGGGTGCCGAGGCCGAGGTCAAGGAGATCGAGGATCAATTCGCGGCGGGCCTCGTGACCCAGGGCGAGAAATACAACAAAGTGATCGACATCTGGTCACGGGCCAACGATCTGGTGTCAAAAGCGATGATGGAGCAACTGTCGAAAGAGACGGTTATCAATCGCGAGGGCAAGGAAGAAGAGCAGGACTCGTTCAACTCGGTTTACGTTTACGCGGATTCCGGCGCACGTGGCTCTCCCGCACAGATACGTCAGCTGGCGGGTATGCGCGGGCTGATGGCCAAGCCCGATGGTTCAATCATCGAGACGCCTATCACCGCGAACTTTCGCGAGGGTCTGAACGTATTGCAGTACTTTATTTCCACGCACGGTGCGCGGAAGGGTCTGGCGGATACGGCGCTGAAGACCGCGAACTCCGGTTACCTTACCCGTCGCCTGGTGGACGTCGCCCAGGATCTGGTAGTGACGGAACAGGATTGCGGCACAGACAGTGGTGTGCTCATGACTCCCGTTATCGACGGTGGCGACATCATTGAGACCCTGGGTGATCGTGCACTCGGCCGCATGGTGGCCAAGGATGTGATCAAGCCCGGAACGCAGGATGAGATCGCCGTAACAGCGGGCACAATGCTGGATGAGCTGTGGATCAAACGCATTGAGGATATGGGTATTGATGAGGTCGAGGTGCGCTCGCCTATCACCTGCGAGACACGCCACGGTATCTGTTCCGCCTGTTACGGTCGCGACCTGGCGCGTGGCCACAGGGTCAATATGGGCGAGGCGGTCGGCGTGGTTGCCGCGCAGTCCATCGGTGAGCCGGGCACCCAGCTGACCATGCGTACTTTCCACATCGGTGGGGCGGCGTCACGAGCCACTGCGCAGGACAATATTCAGGTGCTCTCCGCAGGCACCGTACGCCTGCACAATGTGAAGACGGTGGCCCGCCCGGATGGCGACCTGATCGCCGTGTCGCGTTCAGGTGAGCTGTCGATCCTCGATGGCGTCGGCCGCGAGCGGGAGCGTTACAAGCTGCCCTATGGCGCGATCATCAAGGTAGCTGATGATGCAGAGGTTGCCGCTGGCGATATTGTCGCGACCTGGGACCCGCATACCCACCCGATCATCACCGAGGTGGCGGGTACCGTGAAATTCAGCGGAATGGATGAAGGTATCACTATCAAGCGTCAGACGGACGAACTGACCGGCCTGTCCAATGTCACTGTTATGGATGCCTCGGAGCGGCCGACAGCGGGCAAGGATATCCGACCGGCCATCACGCTGGTCGACGACAACGGCGACGAGTTGTGCCTGGCGGAAACGAACGTGCCCGCGCACTACTTCCTGCCCCCCGGCGCTCTGGTGGCTGCCGAAAACAGTGCGCCGGTTTCTGTCGGCGAGGTCATTGCCCGCATTCCGCAGGAGGGCTCGAAGACGCGGGATATTACCGGTGGTCTGCCGCGGGTAGCCGACCTCTTCGAGGCGCGCAAGCCCAAAGAGCCCGCGATCCTGGCTGAAATCACCGGCACGGTCAGCTTCGGTAAGGAAACCAAGGGCAAGCGCCGTCTGGTGATCACCCCTCACGATGGTAAGCCCTTGGCCGATGGTTCCGATCACTACGAGGCCTTGATTCCCAAGTGGCGCAATCTCTCCGTGTTCGAGGGCGAGTCGGTGGAAAAAGGCGAAATGATTTCTGAGGGACCCTTGAGTCCCCACGACATCCTGCGCCTGCAGGGCATCGAGGAGCTGTCGAAGTATATCGTCAATGAAATCCAGGAGGTGTACCGTCTCCAGGGCGTGAAGATAAACGACAAGCATATCGAAGTCATTGTCCGCCAGATGTTGCGCAAGGTGGTCGTTACGTCAGCCGGCGATTCCAGCCTGATCAAGGGTGAGCAGATCGAGTTTGTCACCCTGCTGGAGGAGAATGAACGTCTGCTCGCCGATAACAAGGTACCCGCGACCGGTGAGCGCGAACTCCTCGGGATCACCAAGGCGTCTCTGGCGACGGAGAGCTTCATCTCTGCAGCATCTTTCCAGGAGACGACGCGCGTTCTTACAGAGGCGGCAGTTACCGGAAAGCGCGATTACCTGCGCGGCCTGAAAGAAAACGTGGTAGTAGGGCGTCTGATACCGGCGGGTACGGGCTTGACCTATCACGAGGAGCGTCGGAAGAAGCGCGAAGACACGTCGGAAGTCGGTGTATCTGCGCAGGATATCGAAGCCGCGCTGAGTGAGGCCCTGCAGGAAGGAGAGTAAGCCGGACTGCAGCTGACGCAGAGCCCGCCCGAACGGCGGGCCTGTTTTTTTGTAGAGCTTGTTGACTCCATTACGGGGCGTCTATAGACTATGTCCTCCTAATTTATGGGGGTGTTTCCCGCTGCTTTATTTTATTCTGCGGGGACCAGTCCTTAATGGTCTTTGGCCGCGAGCGCGGCGACATCCATTATCTGCTTATCGGAGTTGTAACTGAATGGCAACGATCAATCAGCTGGTGCGCAAGCCGCGCAAGCGCCGGGTCGAAAAAAGCGACGTGCCGGCACTCCAGAGCTGCCCCCAGCGTCGCGGCGTCTGCACCCGCGTGTACACGACGACCCCGAAAAAGCCTAACTCGGCGCTGCGCAAAGTGTGCCGTGTGCGCCTGACTAATGGCTATGAAGTCGCGTCTTATATTGGCGGCGAGGGGCACAATCTGCAGGAGCACAGTGTAGTGCTTATCCGTGGTGGCCGCGTAAAGGACCTGCCGGGTGTGCGCTACCATACCGTGCGCGGCAGTCTGGATACTTCCGGTGTCGCCAAGCGTCGCAGCGGTCGCTCCAAGTATGGCGCCAAGCGACCCAAGTAAGCGTAAAGTCTGGGCAGCACTTTGCTGCTTTCGTTGATAAGTAAGGCCGGACCCCTGCCTAACCCGTACAAGTGGCAGGTCGGTGTCCGGATAACCTGAAGAGATAAGGGCAAACACATGCCAAGAAGAAGAGTTGTAGCCAAGCGCGAAGTTCTACCGGATCCCAAATTCGGCAACGTCACGCTGGCCAAGTTCATGAACCATGTCATGGTCAGCGGTAAAAAGTCGGTAGCCGAAGGCATTGTGTATGGCGCACTCGATCTCGTGCGCGACCGCCTAGACAAGGATCCTATCGACACATTCGATGAGGCCCTCGAGAACATTGCCCCGATGGTGGAGGTTAAATCCCGCCGCGTCGGCGGAGCGACTTACCAGGTGCCGGTAGAGGTGCGCCCTGCACGGCGCAATGCGTTGTCTATGCGCTGGTTGGTGGAGCACGCGCGCAAGCGCGGTGAGAAGTCCATGCGCCAGCGACTTGCGGGCGAGATCGTGGATGCCTCGCAGGGCAAGGGCAACGCAGTGCGCAAGCGGGAAGACGTGCACCGTATGGCCGAAGCGAACAAGGCCTTCTCTCACTACCGTTTCTAAGCAAACGGCCATCAACCAGTTAATGGGGATTTTATTGTGGCTCGCAAAACGCCGATAGCCAGGTACCGCAATATCGGTATCGTTGCGCACGTGGACGCAGGCAAGACAACGACGACCGAGCGTGTTCTGTTTTACACCGGTCTTTCGCACAAGATCGGCGAGGTACACGATGGCGCTGCGGTCATGGATTGGATGGCTCAGGAGCAGGAGCGGGGAATCACGATTACCTCCGCAGCGACCACCTGTTTCTGGCAGGGTATGAATCAGCAGTTCAGTCAGTATCGCATCAATATAATCGATACGCCTGGACACGTGGATTTCACCATCGAGGTCGAGCGTTCCTTGCGCGTGCTCGATGGTGCCGTGGTCGTCCTTTGCGGTTCTTCCGGCGTGCAGCCACAGACAGAGACGGTCTGGCGGCAGGCCAACAAGTATGAAGTCCCCCGCATGGTGTTTGTAAACAAGATGGACCGGGCGGGAGCGGATTACCGCTGGGTGATCGAGCAGCTGAAAAAACGTCTGGGAGCCAACCCCGTCCCGCTGCAGATGACTATCGGCGCAGAGGATGATTTCAAGGGTGTCGTGGATCTGGTGACCAACGAGGCCATCTACTGGAACGAGGACGACGCCGGCATGACCTTCGAGTCGGGTGAAGTGCCGACGGATATCGCCGACCAGTGTGCAGAAATGCGGGAGTACCTTGTCGAATCTGCTGCGGAAGCGGACGATGAGCTGATGAACAAGTATCTTGAAGGTGGCGAGCTGACGGTCGAGGAGATCAAACGCGGTCTTCGCCAGCGCACCCTGGCAAACGAGATAGTGCCGGTTCTGGGCGGTTCCGCGTTCAAGAACAAGGGTGTGCAGGCGATGTTGGACGCAGTCATCGAATATCTGCCGTCGCCGACAGAGGTAAAGCCGATCGAGGGTACAATCCTCGACAAGGAAGAAACGGTAGAGCGCCGTGTCGCCGATGACGACGAGCCTTTTGCCGCGCTGGCATTCAAGATCGCGACCGATCCTTTCGTCGGCACGCTGACGTTTTTCAGAGTGTACTCGGGCCGCCTCGAGAGCGGCACTGCTGTTTATAACTCGGTGAAGCAGAAAAAGGAGCGGGTTGGCCGCATGGTGCAGATGCACTCCAACAGTCGCGAGGAGATCAAGGAAGTGCTTGCTGGCGATATTGCCGCTGCGGTCGGTCTCAAGGATGTGACGACAGGCGACAGCCTGTGCGATCAGGCGCGTCCGATTGTGCTGGAACGCATGGAGTTCCCCGAACCGGTGATCTCGGTGGCCGTGGAGCCAAAATCCAAGGCGGATCAGGAGAAGATGGGCGTGGCGCTGGGCAAGCTGGCCCAGGAGGACCCGTCTTTCCGCGTCAAGACAGACGCGGAAACGGGTCAGACGATTATTTCCGGCATGGGCGAGCTGCACCTCGATATCATCGTCGACCGCATGCGCCGCGAGTTCAGCGTGGAAGCCAACATCGGCCAGCCCCAGGTGGCTTATCGTGAAGCAATACGCAATACCTCTGAGATTGAGGGCAAGTTTGTGCGCCAGTCCGGTGGTCGCGGTCAGTACGGGCACGTCTGGGTGCGCTTCGAGCCCGGCGAGGATTCGAACGCGGAAGGTCTTGAGTTCGTCAACGAGATTGTCGGCGGCGTGGTGCCGCGAGAATATATTCCGGCGGTACAGAAAGGCATTGAAGAACAAATGCAGAATGGCGTCCTGGCGGGTTATCCGCTTCTGGGCCTGAAAGCGACCCTGTACGACGGCTCCTTTCACGACGTGGACTCGAACGAAATGGCGTTCAAGGTCGCCGCGTCCATGGCGACCAAGAACCTTTCCAGTCAAGGCGGAGCGGTATTGCTCGAGCCGGTTATGAAGGTCGAGGTTGTGACGCCCGAAGAGAATATGGGTGATGTGGTGGGTGACCTGAACCGCCGGCGCGGCCTGATTGCCGGAATGGATGAGACGCCCGCGGGCAAGGTCATTAACGCCGAGGTACCGCTGGCCGAGATGTTCGGCTACGCGACCGATCTGCGCAGTGCGACCCAGGGGCGGGCCAGCTACACCATGGAGTTTTCGCAATACTCCGAGGCGCCAAACAATATTGCCCAGGAGATTATTTCCAAATCCCAGACCCGGTAAGGCTGGCCAAATTCAACTGATGTTATCTGAAGAGGTGATTCAAAGTGGCAAAAGCAGCATTCGAGCGCAATAAGCCCCACATAAACGTGGGCACGATTGG
>CAYFVJ010000147.1:0-6651 GCA_964346555.1 uncultured Alteromonadaceae bacterium
CAGACAGTGCGGGAATAGCTCAGTTGGTAGAGCGCAACCTTGCCAAGGTTGAGGTCGCCGGTTCGAACCCGGTTTCCCGCTCCAACATCCCCAGGCTCGGTGGCAGAGTGGTTATGCAGCGGATTGCAAATCCGTCTACGCCGGTTCGATTCCGACCCGAGCCTCCAACCTCAATAGAAACAGGCGCTTTCTGGGATTTCTGAAAATCCCCTATCGAGCGCCCGACATGGTCGAGCGGCACCCGCCTGATCGCGCATGCCCGGCGGGCCAGCGGGTCCCTAGCGTAAGTCTCGGCCGGCGCTAATCACTTTGCGGCACCGGGACGACGACAGGGCACTGGCCGCATGGACCGGTCGCGGACTACTACTTCCGCCGATGGGCAGAACGGCGCTGGACCGGGCACGGTGCCGCCAGGGGCGCGCCGGGCCGGGCAGCCTTCGGTCGGCTGCGGGGCTCGACAGCCAGACGCTGCTGCGGTTTGGTGACGGAGCAGTGGACGGCGAGACCCGGACGCGCCGGCCACCGCGTCTCTTGTTCATATTTACAAAAGGTTACCGCGTTTAGATGCTGGACATTGGCAGGAATGGCTTCTATTTTGAGCAGTAGCCGGGTTGCTGATCCGACAGCTCGTCTGACAACTGGTATAAAAATAACTGACACAGGACTTCGAGATGCGCACGCTTATCACGCAGCAAGGCCTTCCCGTGCATTCTGCCCGGCAGGCAAGATTTCTAGTCACCCTGCTTTCTCCCGCCCTGTCCACAGCCGTCGTCGCTCAGGAAGACCCCCCGATCGAGGAAGTCATGGTCACCGGCAGCTACATTCGCTCTACCAGCGAAAATGAAGCGTCGCCTGTGGAAGTGCTGTCCAACGACTACATCGTCAATTCCGGTGCCGTCGACGTCGGCGAGTTGACCAGCAAGCTGGCGGTTAGCTCCGGCACGGAGAACAACCCGGACTCCTTTACGTCAGGGGAGACGCAGGGCACCAGCAACATCAACCTGCGAGGCCTCGGTCTGACCTCCACCCTGGTGCTCGTGAACGGCAAGCGTCAGACCATCGCCGCGGCGGTCGCCAACGACGGCAGTGTTTTCGTCGACACGAGCACGGTTCCCATGGCGGCGTTGGAGCGTGTTGAAATACTCAAGGAGGGCGCAACAGCGACCTACGGCTCGGACGCGGTCGCCGGGGTGGCGAACTTCATTCTGCGCAAGGATGTCGAAGGCATCGAGTTTTCTACCGGTTATGAAGAGATAGAGGTCGCCGGCGCCGGCAAGTACGACGTCAACCTGCTTGCCGGATTTGGAAACGATACCACGCGCGTCACGCTTGCTGGCACCTATATTTCTCAGGACCCGATGAGTTCGGCGGAGGTTCCCTACACAACACAAAACGCGCTCAGTACTCTGGGCCGCAGTTTTCTGACCCTCGCTCCCGGGGGCTCCGCGACTGGGGACTACGCCGGCGACTTCGGCTTCCTTGAGACGGTGCCGGACCCGAGCTGTGTCGCCAACGGCGGAACGCCGGGTACGCCTTTTGTGCCCGATGGCGCCTTTGGTCCCGGTACCGGAGGCGGGGAAAAGTGCGGCTTTCTCTACGGTCCGCGCTTCAATCTGGTCAACGAGGAAGAGAAAACCCAGCTTTACGGCAATCTGATACACGACTTTTCCGATACGCTCACGCTGACGGCAGAACTGGGGTGGACCCGCCACGAGGTGCTCGACAACCCGCAGTCGCCGTCCTATCCGAACCTGGCTTTCCCGACCATTCTGCCGGGGCAGGGGGGCAGTCCCTTTAATGTGCCCGTGCGCTGGTTCGGCCGGCCGCTGGGTGCCGAGGCGGCCTCTCCACTGGCGCCCCGGGAGAGCGACACGCTGCGCGCTTCGCTGCAGCTGGATGGACGGTTTGAGAATGGCTGGGACTGGATGGGTGCACTCACCTACTCCGAGAATGACCGCATTTCAATCCAGCCCGACACGATACGCTCGCGCCTGGCCGACGCGCTGGCGGGCGTCGGCGGGCCCGGTGGCAATGAGACCTTCAGCCCCTTTGACCCCAATGCCAATTCTCAGGCGCTTATCGATTTCATCAGCCACGACAGCTTCACCAACAGGGAGACAGACCTCACGGTGGCCGACTTCGTGGTTTCCGGCGAACTCTTTGCTATGGCGGCGGGCCCGGTAGGTTTCGCCGCGGGCGGCCAGTGGCGCTCGGAGAGTTACTCGGTAGTACGCGATGAGATCTACACCCAGACCATCGACCCGGAGACCGGGCGAACCATCCCGGCGGATCTGATCTTCCTCGGCGGTGGTTTGCCGGTGGATGAGTCGCGCGATGCCTACGCGCTGTTTGCCGAGGCGAACTTTCCCCTGACGGAGAAGCTGGAAGCAAGCGCGGCGCTGCGCTACGAGAACCTGAGCACCGAGAGCAGCGTCGATCCCAAGCTGTCCCTGCGCTACGCGGCCACCGACTGGCTGACCCTGCGGGCCTCCGCCTCCTCAGCGTTCCGCGAGCCCTCGCTGGTACAAATTTACAACCAGGGGACATCGCTACAGGGGCTGGTTGACCCGCTTACCGGTGGCGGCGCGCTGTTCGTGCGGGTGAACGCGCGCGGCAACGAGCAGCTTGAGCCAGAGACCTCGACGAACTTCAACGCCGGCGCGATCCTCACGCCCACGGATACTCTGAGTTTCCGGCTCGATTACTGGCGCTTTGATTACGAAGACGTCATCACCATCGAAAACGCCCAGGGCAAGCTCAATGCGAACCCCACAAGCCCTGCAATACTGCGTGGTGAATCCGGTGCGTTGAACGGGGTCAACGTCGATTACCTCAATGCCTCGGAAGTGCAGACCGATGGGGTCGATATCGCTGCCGACTGGCTGATCCCGAGCGACGTGGGCAACTTCGGGCTGCAGGTGTCAGCCACACGCTTCCTGAGCTACGAGATCCCCTGCACGGGCGCCAACACACGCGGCTGCTCGGGGCCGGAGGGCGTGCAGGACGTGGTGGGCTTCTTCAATTTCGATAACTTCGTCCGCTCCATGCCCGAGACGAAGGTGAACTTCACGGCCGACTGGACACGCGGCAACCATAAGCTCGCTCTGCTCGGTTACTGGACGTCCAGCTACGAGACCACCCGCGAGGTCCCCGAGGCGGTGCAGGCGGCCGGTTTTGATCAAAATATTGACTCCTGGCTCTCTCTGGATCTGCAGTATGCCTTCAACTTTCGCGTGGGAGATACGGATGCGATTCTGACCCTTGGCAGTAAGAACATCACCGACGAAGAAGCACCGGCGCTCTACGATGCCGCAAACTTCAGCTATGACCCCAAGCATCATGACCCCCGCGGTCGGATTGTATACGGACGTGTGAGACTCGCTTTCTAGCAGCTCGAAAACGCTCGCGCCGTGTCAGCGGCTCTGGTTGCGAGCGGGTGCCCGAGGTAAGGGGCTGCATCGGGGCGGGGGATGTGGCCGGCGGGTCCGGGCGGAGCCCTGCCGTTCATGCGGCGGGCTCCTGGACCCGGACCCTTCCGCCTACGGGCGGGGTGGATTCGCTACCAGAGGGCTGAAACTGCTGTAGCTGCCCCGTTACGCCACCTCCCGCCATGCGGCGAACGGATCCGGGAGTGTCAGCCACAACGCCTTGCCCGCAAGCAGTTCGTCCTCGTCGAGGAGGCAGCCGTCGAGCGCGTTGACTATCTCGTCGCGATCGAGATTCTGACCAATGAAGACCAGTTCCTGTCGCATGTCGCCGAACGGCTCTTCCCACTCCTGCATCAGCCATTCACGGAAGCCGGGCTCATCCGGCCACTGGGATTCGGGCACCGCCTTCCAGAACATGCCGGCGTAGCTGTAGCGTGCGATGCCCCCGGCCTGATTCCACTGGCCTGCTTCCAGTGGACGCGATGCCAGCCAGAAAAAGCCCTTGGACCGCAGGAGCCGGCCCTTGAAGCTGGCGCCTTCCAGCCTGCCGTGGAGAAAATCATGGAAGCGCTGGGGATGAAACGGACGGCGCGCGCGGTAGACAAAGCTGCCGATGCCGTATTCCTCGGTCTCCGGCTGGTGCTCCCCGCGCAGTTCCCGGAGCCAGCCCGGCGCACGCTGCGCACGGGCAAAATCGAAGCGGTCGGTGCCGAGAACCTGATCGATATCGACAGCGCCGTTGACGATGGGCAGGATGTCGGCCTCCGGGTTCAGCGCCGACAGTATCCGTCGCAGTTCGTGGATAACGTCATCGTCCACGAGGTCGGTCTTGCTGAGCAGGATGACATCGCAGAACTCGACCTGGTCAATCAGCAGGTCGGCGACACTGCGGTTATCGTCGTCCCCCAGGCTCTCGCCGGTCTCGGCAAGGTCATTTGCCGCCTCGTAGTCACGCAGGAAATTCACCGCGTCGACCACGGTGACCATGGTGTCGAGGCGCGCAACGTCCGACAGGCTGGCGCCCGTCTCGTCGGCAAAGGTGAAAGTCTCCGCGACCGGCATGGGTTCGGAAATGCCGGTAGACTCTATGACGACATGATCGAAGCGGTTCTCCGCAGCGAGATTACGGAGCTCGATCAGCAGGTCCTCGCGCAGTGTGCAGCAGATGCAGCCGTTGGACATTTCAACCAGTTTTTCTTCACCGCGGTTCAGGCTGACCTCGCCCTTGACCATGGCGGCATCGACATTCACCTCGCTCATGTCGTTCACGATCACTGCGACCCGGCGCTGATCCCTGTTGTGCAGGATATGGTTGAGTACGGTTGTTTTGCCGGCGCCCAGAAAGCCGGACAGCACGGTGACGGGGATGGGGGGTTGTTGCATGGTGGCTCCTGGCGACGCATTGTCTTCAACCCGCGGTATGTTATTGCGTAACATATAAATGTCAAGGCGGATGAAAATGCGCGCCTACATTGCGTCCGGGGTTGAGCGCAGAACCTTTGTCAGTATTCAGGCAGTCTGCATGCCCTTGCGCTTTAATGAGCGATCCCGGCAATGATGGGTACTGGCCCACTAGTGACAGGTTCAAGAAACACGCCATGCCGTTACGCCACCCTCGGCGTCCAGCGCTGCCAGCGAGCGGTTGTCCCGCCGCCAGTAAACCCGCTCAACGCTCCCTGTGGCTAGCGCCGCGCCAGCTGTAGCGCCCGTTGCATCCCGATTCAGGTCCCAGACAACAACAGCGCCGTCGCGACCACCCGACGCAAGACGCTGGCCACGGGTAGCAAACGCCAGTGTTGATATTGCCCCCTGGTGTAGCTCGTGAACCCCCGGCGCTGTGCCCTCGGGTCCGCCATCGGCAAAGCTCCACACCGTGACATCGTTGCCGCCACCCGTGGCCAGCAGGCTGCCGGACGCATCAAAGGCCAGGGCTCCGGGCTTGCCGCTGTAGCCCGACATCATGGAGTCCTCGCGGTCGCCTCGGCGCCAGAAGTGCACGGTATTGTCCTGGCTGCCACAGGCGACGATGTCATCGTCAGCGCTCAGGGCAAGCGAGATGAGCGAGCCTTTCCACTCCAGGCGGTCGATTTCCTGACCGGAAGGCAGTGCGCTGAATGTGACGCGGCCGTAGCACGTGCTTGCCAGTTCACCTGCGGCTGTCCAGGCAAGATCGCTGACCGTACTCGGGTAGTCCTCAGAGACCCACACCTGCTCACCTTGCACGGTATAGACGATAACGCTGCGCCCGGACGCCGCAGCCAGCCAACGGCCACAGCGCGACCAGGCGATATGCTCTACCCAGCGCCGGGAGACTGGCAGTGTCGCGAGGCGCACGCCGTCTGTGCTGCGCCACAGCATAATCTGACCATCCTGTCCCGCAGTGGCAAAGGTATCGCTGACGGGATTCATGCCGGCATCCATGACGCCGCCCTCGTGTGCCTGCTCCGCTTTCCAGCGAGGTCGTCCATCGCGTCCGCCGAAGGCATGCACACTACCCGCCGCGTCGCCCACGAGCAGCAGGTCACCGTCGGATGTCCAGCCCCCGGCGATCGCGTAGTCGTCCACCGCGGCCTGCCAGCCGCTACGCAACACGCCCATGGGTGCAGGACGGTTCAAAGCAGGCAGGCCTCGAACTCCTGCTGCATGCTGTAGGCGTCGAGATTTTTGCCGATGAACACCAGCTGGTTGTATCTCGGTGCATCGCCCCAGGGCTTCTCGGGCTGGCCGTCGAACAGCATATGGACACCCTGAAACACGAAGCGCCTGGTATCGCCGGCGATGGCAATAAATCCTTTCATGCGGTAGATATCCGGTCCGCGTTCGCGCAGCAGGTCGCTCAACCACCGGTTCAGGGCCCGAGCGTCGACGTCGCCGGCAGCCTCGATCGCCACAGAGCCAACCTCGTCATCATGCTCGTGTTCGGCGACCCACACGCGTTCGGTTTCCGGCGCAATGGCGTTAGCATCGTCGTAAAGCTGCAGGTCAAACTCCTCGGCCGTGTGCTGCGCGAACAGGGCGATAGTTGAGCTGCGGTCAACTGTCAGCGTAAAAGACTTGCGCCCCGGCTCGCGTAGCTGCAGCTCAACATGTGTGCCGTGAGGAATGTGCTCCCCCGGATGAATGGCCTGTGCCGGTTCAGCGTAGCGCCTGACGCAGGTCTCGGCAGCGGCGCGCAGCGCAGCCTCTTCCGCGGCCACGTCCTCCAGCACGACCAGTGACATGG
>CAYFVJ010000148.1:0-6594 GCA_964346555.1 uncultured Alteromonadaceae bacterium
CTACTCGTCATCGGCTCTTGCCTCGCTCGCAACGCGGCGAAATCCCGACCGGTATACATGTATATCGGTCGGGATTTCGCCGCGTTGCGAGCGAGGCAAGAGCCGATGACGAGTAGATAACATGCAATCGGCATGAATCGCTCAGAATTCAATCATGTAAAGGGTAAGTATCTGCCGGAATAGCGTGATTTCGTGATGGGCGACATGAGCAGTATGTGTAAAGCTGGGCAACATGTATTGACCGCTGGTGTTATTCCCGCTCACCCGGCGATAATTGAGGCAAACAGCGCGGGGTCGACATTTCCCCCGGAAATAACGACAGTGCTGATGCGTCCGGCCGTTTCGACTTTGCCGTGGAGCAGGGCTGCCAGCGCAACCGCGCCCCCGGGCTCGACCACGAGTTTCAGGTGGTGAAATGCAAAACGCATGGCGTCGCAGACCTGCTCGTCCGAGACCGATAATCCCCCGGCCAGACAGCGCTGATTAATGCCAAATGTCAGCTCGCCCGGCGTCGGCGTCTGCAGTGCATCACAGATCGATCTTGCTCGCGGCGAATTGGTCTCGCGTTGACCGCTGGCGAGCGATCGGGCGGTATCGTCAAAAGCCTCTGGTTCCACGCTGTAGATCGCAGTACTCGGGCACTTGTCGGTAAAAGCGACGGCGATGCCGCTGATCAGGCCGCCACCGCTGCAGCACACCAGCAGCTGAGAGGGGTCGAGCTCGCGCTGCGCCGCCTGGTCGAGTAGTTCCAGTCCGACGGTTCCCTGTCCCGCGATAATGTGTGGGTCATCATAGGAAGGAACCACCAGAGCTCCGGTGTTTTCAGCAATCCGGCGCGCGATGTCCTCGCGGCTGTCGACGTGACGGTCATACAAAACGACGCCTGCACCCAGCTGGCGGGTATTGTCTTTTTTGATCGACGGTGCGTCCCGCGGCATGACAATGGTCGCGGGAATGCCGAGAATACGCGCTGCCGCCGCCACGCCTTGCGCATGATTGCCGGATGACCAGGCAACCACCCCGCGCTCACGTTGCCTTGGCGTCAGCTGCGACAGGCGATTGAAGGCACCGCGAAACTTGAACGAGCCTGTGCGCTGCAGATTTTCCGCCTTTATCAGGACACGTCCGCCAACCTGGCTGTTGAGAGCATGGTTTTCGATGAGAGGTGTAATGATGGCCTGGCCACGCAGCCTGGTAAAAGCGTCCTGGATGTGTGTAGGGTTAACTTCCACCTAAGACCACTTCTCGTGCTGAATCTCAACGGACGGGGAGGGGGTGTTGCGGGGCCCTGAAAATGCAGTCAGGTGGCCCCTGCCTGCAGAAAAATGGTGCCGACAGGGTGATTCGAACACCCGACCCACGCATTACGAATGCGTTGCTCTACCGACTGAGCTATGCCGGCGACACAGGAACGGGAGTCTAATGAATGGGGGCATGGCTGACAAGGACTCCGCGCTGGATCCCGCCAGTGCACCGCCGCCGACGCTCCGATCGCCCCTCGGCTTGATGGAGACGGGTCCGCAGTAAAACGCCGAGACGGCGGTCACCGTTCCTTTTCCGTGCTGCTGATTTTTCTGCGTCGCGCGGCATACACTACCAGCGCCGCGGCGGCGAGCGCGAGCAGTGAAAAGATGAGCCAGAACATGCGATGGCCGCCTGTCAGCGATTGCGGCCGAGCCGCTCATGCGCTTCGACCCACTCATTCTGCCGCGTTTCCTTGTCGACGCGCGTGGCGGCACCCAGGGAAAGCTCTCCTGCGACTACCAGTCCGGCGGCGATTTCCGCCAGCTTATAGGTCTTACCCTTGCCGTGGCAGTCCATGATCTCGAGGCATTCACGCTGGGTGGGCAGATGGGTGCCGCCGCCATAGGTGGCGAGTATCAGCGCCGGCAGTGTGATTGAAAAAAAGTAATCGCCATCGCGTGTTACCCGGTTATAGACCGTGCACTGGTTCGATTCACCTATATTCGCAATATCCTGTCCCGTGGCGAGATAGAGCGCGGCGAGCCCGTTTGCGGGATGCGCGGCGTTGTTGGAAGAGTGGCTGAGAAATGAGGCGATCGTGGTGACGCCCTGACCGTAATGCATGGCCTCGGGCGTGATACGTAGATGACGCTCCAGGACATCCCGGGGAACAGTGATTTCCGCCGTGACGCGGCGACCGCGGCCTTTCAGCGAATTCACGGCAGACGTGCGCTTTTCGGTATCGAAATTGCCGGACAGGAGATAGTTCTTCAATGCCGGGTAGTTTTCGCGGATCCACTCGCAGGCCACGAAGGTAGCGCGGCTGGTCATGTTCTGACCTGCGGCGTCGCCGGTGCTATAGTCAAAGCGCGTATAGATAAAGTTGTGGGCGTTATAGTGCTCGATTTCCAGCAGTTTGCCGATTGATGTTGTCGATTCCGCGACGTCCTTGATGCGCGTGAAATTTTCCACCAGCCAGTGTTCGAAGGCTCTGGCATCCCGGGCATTGCGGAAAACAAAGCATGGCGCACGCTGCATCGACTCGCCCGCTACGGTGGTCATCACGCCGCCGCTTTCCCGGATCACCTTCATGCCGCGATTGTAGCTGGCGAGCATCGTGCCCTCGACGGTCGCCATGGGCACATAGAATTCTCCCCTGGCGTGCTCGCCGTCAATCAGCAGGGGACCGGCCAGACCAACGGGGACCTGTGCAACGCCGAACATATTCTCGATGTTGCCGGCCATGGTCGACGCATCAAACGAAAATTGTCTGGTGTGATTCAGGCGCGCCGGCGTGTTGTCCTCAATAAACGCCTGGCGTTGGGCGATCATATCGGCGCTGTAGTCGTCTTCGGGTGATCTGGGGATACGCTTGCTCACGAAATTCCTCCCTGCTCTGGCCAGGCCTCGGTGCGTGAGGGCGGCGATTCGCTCAAAGCCATCTGAGCCGTCGGTGGCCGGTACGCTGCTAGAGCACCGCGTCCGGTTTCAGCCGAAGTGGAAGAAAGCGATCTTGTTGCCGTCGGGGTCACGCACGTACGCGCCGTAGAAGACGTCCGGGATACGCTGTCCCGGCGCGCCGTCGTCACTGGCACCGAGCTCCAGCGCCTTGTGGTAAAGCGCATCGACGTTGTCTTTTGAGCCCGCCCTCAGGGCGATCATTTGTCCGTTGCCCGGGTGCGGCGCTTCTTCGTTGTAGGGAATGCACACCGCTACCATGGGTTCCGACATGCTCTTGCCGATAAACGCAATCCGGTCCATCTCCGTGAGGACTTTCGCGCCGAGATCGGCCAGCACGCCGCTGTAGAACGCCTTGGCCCGGTCCATGTCTTTAACGCCGACGGTCACGTATCCGATCATCTGCTGCTCTCCTGAGTAAATTGCCAGATCCCGGCCTTACGGCCTCAAGGTAAACAGTCTAACGAAAAAAAAGCCGGTGGTCTGCAGGGTTGTGGACAGCACCGGCGCTGCGCGCGAAGATAAATACCATGACATGGTTTGAAACAGACAGTATGGCGCTTGCCGTCGCCCTCATGATCGGGTTGCTGCTCGGTATCGAACGTGGCTGGACTTATCGTGAACGCCGTGAAGGTGGCCGCGTTGCCGGTCTGCGGACATTCGGCGTCATCGGTCTGCTCGGGGGTGTCTGTGGTCTGCTCGCGGAGCAACTCGGTGCAGCGCTGTTCGGTCTCGTGGCCGTGGCGCTGGGTGGCGTACTTGTAGTGGCTCATCTTGGCGAGTCCGCCGACTCACGGGACCGCAGCGTTACCAGTGTTGCGGCCGCACTTCTCGCTTTCGCACTCGGAGGCTTGTCGGCGGTCGGTGAACCCGGCCTGGCAGCTGCGGCCGCCGTGGTGACTGCGCTTATTCTGAGCTACAAGGCGCTACTGCACGGCTGGATTGACCGTCTTGACAGGGCGGAGCTGCGCGCCGTGTTGAAATTGCTATTGATCTCGGTTGTGGTGCTGCCCCTGTTGCCCGACCGCGGCTATGGTCCCTGGGACGCCCTGAATCCGCAGGCTATCTGGTGGATGGTGGTGTTGATCGCGAGCATTTCCTCCGCGGGTTATTTTGCCGTTCGCATTGGCGGCACGCGGCAGGGCACGGTATTTACCGGACTGTTTGGCGGGCTCGCCTCCTCCACCGCGGTAACGCTGCAGTTTTCCCGCGCCGGGCGCAGCGCGCCGGCGTCCTCGCCGCTGCTGGCGACCGGGATCCTACTTGCCTGCGGCACCATGTTTCCGCGCATGTTGCTGGTGGCCTCCATGCTGAATCCGGCGCTCCTCGGGCCGCTCGCGCCGCCCGCGCTGGCGATGGCCGCGACGGTCTACCTGCCCACTCTGTGGTTCTGGCGTGAGACCCGCCGCGAGGCGCTGGAAATCTCCTCGCCATTGAAAAATCCGTTTGAACTGGCGCCGGCGCTCGGGTTCGGCGCCTTGTTGGCCGTCATCATGCTGCTCGGGGAGGGACTGCGGCGCACTTTTGGCGATGCCGGCTTACTGGCTCTGTCCGCGGCATCCGGCGTTACGGACGTGGACGCGATCACACTGTCGCTTGCGCGGATGTCGCGTGGGGAGGTGGATACTTCCGTGGCGGTATTGGGCATCGTCATCGCCGCAGCGGCTAATACCCTGGCGAAGGGAGCGCTGGCCTCGGGCGTTGGTGGCATGTCTGTCGGTCTCCGCGTCGGGGGAGTGCTACTGGCCAGCGCGTGTGCCGGACTTTCCGTGGCGTGGACAATGTCGTCTTGAGTCGCTGTAGTGTCAGCGCGTATGCTTGCGCGTCTGTCGCAGGGTAGCTCTGATCATGCTTGAGCAGTTTCTTATTGCCGGGGTTTTCCTGTGTCTTTTTTACGGCCTGATATTTACCAGTGTCGCGCCGGCCTGGTTATTTACCCTGGCAATGAGTATCTGTTACCTGGCCGGTCTCGTGAGTACCGAGGAATTGCTGGACAAGGCCTCCAACACCGGGCTGATCACGCTGGTGCTTCTGCTTCTCTTGTCGGTGGGTTTGGAGAAGCTCAGCTGGCTGGAACGCCTGTCCGCCGTCCTCGTCAATGCCGGGTATCGTCGCAGTCTCCTGCGCCTGGGCATCGTCACCGCGGTATTTTCCGCTTTTATCAACAACACTGCGGTCGTCGCCACGCTGGCGAACAGCGTTCGCAGCAGCCGTCTTCACTTGCCTTCACGTCTTCTCATGCCGCTGTCGTTCGCCGCGATTCTCGGCGGGACCATGACCTTGATAGGGACGTCGACCAATCTCATCGTCAGCAGCTTTCTAGAGGATGTTTCAGGCAGCGGCCTGTCGTTCTTCGCATTCCTGCCGGTGGGTGCTGCTGCCGTGCTTGTCGGCCTGCTGGTGATCATCGGCTTCTCGGGTTTGTTGCCGGACAATCCGACCGACGAGGTCAACGTCAACGAATACCTTGTCGAGGCCGAGGTGGCGACTGATTCGCCCCTGGTGGGGCGCAGTATCGCCGACAATGGGCTGCGTGACCTGGAAGCGCTGTTCCTGGTGGAGATCGTGCGTGGCGATCACCTGATTTCACCGGTCTCCCCACAGGAGATCATTGAGGCGGGCGACAAGTTGATTTTTTCGGGGGATATCAGCCAGGTCAGTCTGCTGGAGAAGTTTGCGGGGTTGAAGTTATTTGCCACCGAGGAGGGGCTCTTGCGCGGCAACCTGACCGAGGTGATTCTGCTGCCCGGGGCGACGGTCGAGGGTAAGACGATCAAAGAAAGTGGCTTCCGTTCCCTGTTTGACGCCGCGGTCGTCGGTATGCGGCGCGGTGGCAAGCGCCTGTCTGGCAAACTCGGCGGTATTACCTTACAAGCCGGGGACAGCCTGATGCTGGCCGTCGGCGCGGATTTTTCCACGCGCCGGAATGTCGACAAGAATTTCCTGGTGGTCGATCAGAACGGTATTCGCGGCAGGAGTGGCATCTTTCAGGACGTGACGATAAGCGGGGGATTGCTGCTGGTGGTTGCGCTCGGCGCGCTTGGCGTGGTGCCGTTGATCAAGGGCGTGGCACTGCTGCTGGTTGCCATGATCGGACTGGGAATCGTGCGCGGCGGAGAACTTGCGAGGCGCTTTCCCTTCGCACCATGGCTCATCATCGCGTCTGCGCTGACGCTCTCCCAGGCGCTCTCCAACACCGGCGTGATGACCGAGCTCTCGGCGCTGCTTCACAGTGGTTTGTCCGGGCAGGGTCCCTATGTCGCGCTGGTCGGGGTGTATCTCGGCACACTACTGATGACCGAATTGATGACCAACAATGCCGCTGCAGCGCTGGCCTTCCCCATCGCTTACGGTCTGTCCCAGAGCTATGGCGCCGACACCTTACCCTTTGCCATGGCGGTTGCCTTCGGGGCCAGCGCCAGCTTCCTGACCCCCTACGGCTATACTACGAATCTCATGGTGCAGAACCTCGGTGGCTATACTCGCGGCCATTACTTCCGCTACGGGTTGCCCTTGTCGATCACCTACAGCATCACTGTGCTGGCGCTGATCCCGCAATTCTTTCCCTTCACGCCACCGACCTGAAACTCGCTATTCGGATTTCTCCAGACTTGCGATACGCTTCAGGAAGCCCAGGTGTTCGCGGCGCACATCAGCGGCGTCACCGCTGCC
>CAYFVJ010000149.1:0-6554 GCA_964346555.1 uncultured Alteromonadaceae bacterium
ACACACAAAGGAGCAGGAACAGCTGTAAAGTGAGGGCGCGCATGCTATGCCGTGTATGGTGGAAGAACGACTATTGTATCAGCCCGGCCCGGGGCCGCCCAATGTGTCGCGAAAGCCGGGCATTAACGTCGCCATGCAGCGCTGCACCGGTGCTTGCTGTTACACTGAAGTCGCAAAGCACCGCATACAGAGAGATATTCCATGGGCAGAATTGCGCTGTTATCCGCTGCCGCTACGCTATCGCTGCTGGCCACCGCAGCGCGCGGTGAGCCCGTTATCAGCGATGCCTGGGTGCGGGCAATGCCGCCGACGCAGAGCATGACGGCGGGGTACCTCAAGCTGGATAATACCGGTACCCGCCCCATAACGATTACAGGCGCCTCATCAGACGCCAGCCCGCGAGTGGAGATCCACACCACGGTGATGCGCGACGGCCTGCAGCGTATGCAGCCAGTCGCTTCGCTGGAGGTTGCGCCGGGAGAGAGTATCGAGCTGGCGCCCGGCGGCCATCACCTGATGCTGCGGGAAATGTCGGACATGCCGGCGGAGGGCGACCGGGTGGAGCTGTGCCTCGAACTGGACAGCGGCGATAGACTGTGCAGCGAGGCCCGGGTCGCGCGAAATGCCGCACAGGCGCCAAGCCATCAACATCACTGAGGGCCACTTACATGACTGACCCCAAGTCGAACGCCACGCCGGAATCCAGGCCCGGCGTAGCCCGGCGTCTGCGCAATCTGCTCGATGATTATGTGCCACAGGGCGGGTGGCCCAAGGCGATACTGGTCGCTTTAGCGGTCTACCTGGTGGTTGTTCTGGTGCTCGGCATACTGTGGAGCGCGGCCCCTGAGCCGTTCGATGTCAACGCGCGGGTAACCCGGTATATCCCGGCAGGCGACGAGGATCCGCCCACGGGCGCGGTCACGACGGCTGCGCTCATCGGTGTGGTCGAAACCCTGCTCGAGAAGCGCGGCGGCTTCCTTTACAACGACATGTTTCCGCCAGGCGTTTATCTGGACAACATGCCGAGCTGGGAGTACGGCGTGTTGAAACAAGCACGCGATCTCGGCCGCGCCATGCGCGAGGTGTTGAGTCGCTCGCAGTCCCAGTCCAAGGAGGATCCGGATCTTGCTATCGGTGAGCCCCGCCTGAATTTCCAGACCGACAGCTGGCTGTTGCCGGCGTCCGAGTCCGAGTATCGCGACGGCCTGAAGTATTTCCGCCGTTACCTCGAGCGCCTCACCGATCAGAATGATCCCGATGCGCAGTTCTACGCCCGCGCCGACAATCTGCGCGATTACCTGTCAATGGTCAATTCGCGGCTGGGCAGTCTGTCCCAGCGGCTCAGCGCCAGTGTCGGGCAGCGCAGACTCAACACGGATCTGGCGGGCGACCCGCGGGCACTGCAGTCTACGCTTGCAGACCCGGAAGAGGATGTGAAGACACCCTGGACCGAAATCGACAATGTATTTTTCGAGGCGCGCGGTACGGCCTGGGCGCTGCTGCATTTCCTGCGCGCGGTCTCCGCGGATTTCGAGAGCGTTCTGGCGGACAAGAACGCCAGCGTCAGTCTCAAGCAGATCATCCGCCAGCTGGAGCCGACGCAGGGCGCAATATGGAGTCCCTTGATCCTGAATGGCAAGGGCTTTGGCCTCCTCGCCAACCACTCGCTGGTGATGGCCTCCCACCTGAGCCGCGCCAACGCGGCGATCATCGATCTGCGCAATCTGCTCGACCGGGGCTGACAGAAAAAGGCCCCGGTTCCCCGCAGTCGCCTGGATTACAACGTGTCGCGCCCGGGGTCTACGCCGGTCAGGCGCGACGATAGCGCAGGCCGTGTCCGTGAGTCGCTCCTCCCGGGCCCGCTGTTGACGGTTACTCACTTTAATGCGTGCCGCAGTTTACGCGATCTGCGGTAAACTCACGCCCCATGACCCGTACCCGCCGTCCTCTGCTCAAACTGGGCATTGTCCTCCTGATTGTCGCCGCTTTCGGGGTGGCCTTCCTCGATGCGCGTATCACGACCACGTTCAACGACAAGATGTGGGCGCTGCCGGCAAAGGTGTACGCGCGTCCGCTGGAGCTGTTCGTGGGCGCGCGCCTGCGCGCGCGGGATCTGGTGTACGAACTCGAATTGCTGGGTTATGACCCGGTGCGCCGGCCAGTGCAGCCGGGACAGTATGCGCGCCAGGATGCGCGCTTTGAGATCTTTGTGCGGGGATTTGATTTTCCCGGTGATTCTGAACCCGCTCGCCGGGTGACTGTGTCACTGGCCGGGGGTCGGGTCACGCGACTGGCAGATGAGCGCGCGGCGGTCGATCTCATGCGACTCGACCCGCTGCAGATAGGCGGGATTTATCCGGGACACGGCGAGGACAGGATACTGCTGCGCCTCGCGGAAGTCCCCGAGCCACTTATCGGTGGACTCCTGGCGGTCGAGGATCGCCGGTTCTTTGAGCACTGGGGGTTCTCGCCCGCGGGAATGGCCAGAGCGTTGATCAGCAACCTGCGCTCCGGGCGCGTGGTTGCCGGAGGCAGCACGATCACCCAGCAGCTGGTGAAGAACTACTACCTGACCCCGGAGAGAACCCTGAGGCGCAAAGTAACGGAACTGGTCATGGCGGTGCTGCTGGAGCTGCGCTACGACAAGGAGGCGATTCTCGAGAGCTACCTGAATGAGGTCTACCTCGGACAGGAGGGCCCGCGGGCGATTCACGGCTTCGCGCTGGCCGCCCAGCATTATTTCCAGACGCCACTGCAGCAGCTCGGCCTACACCAGCAGGCCCTGCTGGTAGGGATGATCAAGGGGCCGTCCCTGTACAACCCGCTGCGAAACCCCCGGCGCGCGACCGAGCGCCGCAACCTGGTGCTCGACGAGATGGTCGAGGCGGATGTCATCCCGCGCGAGGCCGCGATGGTTGCCCGCGCCATGCCCCTGGGCGTGAGTCGGCGCGAGCGCGTGCGCGATGCATTCCCCGCCTTCCTCGACCTGGTGCGCCGGCAGCTGGATGAAGAATACCGCGAGGAGGATCTCACCACTCTCGGCCTGAGCATTTTCAGCACCTTCGATCCCCTGCTGCAGCGCCAGCTCGAGCAGAGCTCCCGGCGCGTCATGGACAGTCTAAGCCAGGATGCTGAGCTGGAAACCGCCAGCGTTGTCACCCGGGTGGACAGCGGGGAAGTCGTCGCCCTGCTCGGCGGCCGGCAGCCGCGCTATGCCGGCTTCAACCGAGCGCTGGACGCGCGCCGGCCCGCGGGCTCACTGATCAAGCCGGCGGTGTACCTGACGGCGCTGGCCGACAGCGAGCGCTACACGCTGGCCACGCCAATCGATGACTCGCCGCTGTCCGTGGAGCAGCCCAATGGGTCTGTCTGGGAGCCGCGCAATTTCGATCGCGAGCATCACGGCATGGTGCCGCTATATCGGGCCCTGGCACAGTCGCACAATGTCGCCACGGCGCGCCTCGGCATCGAGCTGGGGATCGATCGCGTGGCGTCGACGCTGCGCGAACTCGGCGTATCGGCACCGCTGCCCCGGGTGCCTGCGCTGACTCTGGGTGCCGGGGAATATTCACCGCTGGTGATGGCGCGGATGTACCAGACCATCGCGGCCGGCGGTTTCCGCATGCCGCTGCGCAGCATCCGCGATATCGTCGATGCCCGCGGCGAGCCCCTGCGGCGCTACCCGCTGTCCTACGACCGCACGCTGGACCTGCGGGTAGTGCATCTGCTGCACTATGCGCTGCGCGGCGTGGTCCGCGAGGGGACGGGGCGCGCTGTCTACTCGCGACTGCCCGGGGAGTTCGAGGTTGCCGGCAAGACCGGCACGACCAACGACAACCGGGATTCCTGGTTTGCCGGGTTCTCCGGTGACCTGCTCGCAGTAAGCTGGATCGGTCGCGACGACAATGGCAGCACCGGCCTGACGGGCAGCAATGGCGCTCTGCGGGTATGGGCGGATTTCATGGCCGAGTCGGCCCGACGGCCCCTGGGATACCGCATGCCGGATGGTATCCGCCTGCACTGGATTGACGGCGAAAGCGGCCTGCTATCGTCGGAGCGCTGCCCCGGCGCGCGGCTGCTGCCCTTCATAAAAGGCAGTGAACCGAGGCAGAAAAGTGCCTGCAGCGGCCGCTCCAACCCCGTGCGGGACTGGTTCCAGAAACTGTTTGGAGATAGCGGATGATTGCGCGTGGGTGGTCATGTCGGGTGTGTCACGCCCCGGCAATTCTGGTCATGGCGCTACTCGCCGGTTGTGCCGGTTGGGGCGAACGCCGTGATGCGCCGGCCGAGATCAGCGATCGCCGCGGCGAGGCAGTCGATCGCGGTCCGTCCGCCAGCGCGCCGGTCCCGGGTGCGCCAATCCCGGACGCATCAAGCGCGGATGCCGCGGGTGATGCACCGGACGGCAACGCACACGGCAGGCTCCTGGCATCCGCGCAGCAGGCTTTGGCTCGGGGTAACAGTTCGCAGGCCATTGCGCTGCTCGAGCGCGCGCAGCGTATCGATCCCGGGAACGGCCAGCTTTACCTGGAGCTGGCAAAGGCCCATCTGGAGGCGGGCAATGTCGCCCAGGCCCGCGCCACGGCGGAGCGGGGGCTACTCTACTGCCGGCGCGGAGAGTGCGCCGCCCTGCGCGAGCTGATCGACAGGTCTGTCAGCGCCGCGTCTCGCAGCTGACGGTATAGCCGGGTTCGGCCGGAATGAAACGCAGAAACTGGTTGATACAGTCCGGCAGCTCGCCGGGGGAGTGGCTTACAAACAGCAGGCGGGTATCGGTCTCGGCAACGATATGCTCAAGTGCCCGCAGCAGCAGGCGCCTGTGCTGGCCATCGAGTCCCAGCGCGGGCTCATCGAGTACCAGAATGCGCGGCGACTTCACCATCGCCCGCGCCAGCAGCACCATGCGCTGCATGCCGAAGGACAGGGCGTCGAAGGCGTCTCCCGCGATATCTGCCAGGCCCAGTGTCTCCAGCCAGGCAGCGGCCTGCTCCCGCTGGCTATCACCCCAGTCGTCGTAGAGTCCCACCGAATCGAAAAATCCCGACGTCACCACCTCGACCACTCGCATGCCGCGGCTGAACGTCAACTGCAGCTGGGTATCCACCTGGCCGAACTGCCGCTTGATGTCCCAGACGCTCTCGCCGCTGCCGCGTCTGCGGCCAAACAGGGACACATCCTGGCCGTAGGCCTTGTGGTTGTCCCCCGTGATAAGTCCCAGCAGCGTGGTCTTGCCGCAGCCATTCGGCCCGCTCATGCAGCAGTGGTCGTCGCTGGTGAAGGTCCAGTTGATGTCGTGGAGAATACGGGTGTCGCCGTAGCTGACACTGACCCCGCGCAGCCGGATCAGCGCGTTGTCATGCCCATCGCCATCGCCATCGCGCCTGACGCGCCGTGCCGCGTCAGGCAGCGCTCGCAAGGGTGGGGTTGGCGGCTGCATGAGGGCTTTTACCGCTGTGCTGGAGAGCACCTCCCGACGCTCGCCCGAAGCGATGGCGCGGCCGCGATCCAGGGCAAGGACATGACTGCATTGCTCGGGTATATCGAGTAACTCCCGCAACAGCAGAAGCACCGGCTGATCCGTTTGCAGCAGGTCGCCGAGAGCGGCTGTCAGCGATTCACGACTGGCCGCGTCCAGTCCGTCCAGCGGGCTGTCGAGAATCAACAGGCCGGGGCGAGAGAGTATGGCGCCAGCCAGAAGGGCCTTGCGCATCTGACCGGTGCTGATGTAACGCAGACCGCGATCGAGGAAGGGTGACATGTCCAGTCGCTGTATCCACTCCGCGCAGCCCGCCGGGTCAGCCCGCAGGGGCAGCAGGTCCGCGACCCGCGTGCCGCTGTCACTGGCGTCCGGGTTGAACTCCGATACGTCCAGCTTGCGGTCACGTGCGACCAGCGAGCGGGCGCGCTCGAAGCAGACATAGGCCACTGCGGCCGTGGCGGCATCGCCCGGTCGTCGACACTCGCCGGAAAAATGCATCTGCTCGCCGCTGATGATAGAGGCGAGAGCGGTCTTGCCGGCGCCGTTGGGGCCGAGCAGAGCCCACTGCTCTCCCTTGTTAATGCGCCAGCGGATGCCGCGCAGCACGGGGTTCGCGCGATAGGTGAGAGAGACATTGTTCAGCTCGAGCACGGGGATTTCAGCTTCAATCATGTATGGCCGCTCATGTGTTCTGCAGGGCGATGTCGCCCGGATTGTCATGGGTATGCCAGTTTACCCGCTCCGAAGGGCGTGTTGGCCTTATCGCTTGCAGGTTGCGCCATCGGCTGGCTTAATCGGTCGTAATCTCGCAATGAAAGTCCCGCGGCCCCGTGATCCAGAAATCGGCCACAGGCTAGTCTTCTAGTGTCTGTCGCACTGCTACAACTTGCCGAAGATCGCCTCGCCCGCCACAGCGCAGGGCGCCAGTGGCTGCGCCCGGTGATGCGGCGAGCTGCCGTGGCAATCATTCTCAAGGTGTTCGACGGCGAGCTGCATGTGCTCATGATCCGCCGCGCCGAACGCACGGGTGATCCCTGGTCGGGGCAGATGGCGTTTCCCGGTGGACGGCTGGACC
>CAYFVJ010000150.1:0-1858 GCA_964346555.1 uncultured Alteromonadaceae bacterium
ACTCTGATCCTGCTGTTCACTCTGCCGCGGCTCCAACACGCCCCTCATCAACCCCCGGGGCCAACCCCCGACGTTGATCGTGCGCGCAATCCGGCAAACTCCGCTTGACACTTCAATAATTTGGGACTATTTTCCCAATATAGATAAGGCAACTGAAGCAATCAACGCGCGTCAGCAAACAGAACCCGACAAGGGAATTCAGGAGCAGGACCATGAACAGAATGAGCAAACACAAGCCCGTGATAACAGCCAGCGCACTGGCGCTGGTCCTTACCGCCTGCGGTGGCGGCAGTGGCGGTGGCGGCTTCGCCGGCAACGCCGTAACCGATGCCGCGACCGGCGGCGGTGGCGGCAGTACAACCAGCAGCGGTCAAAGCACTACCGGTACGATCGATGGGTTCGGCAGCGTCTTTGTCAACGGCGTTAAATTTGAAACAGACGACGCCGAGGTCATCATCGATGGCGAGACCCGCAGCGAGGATGCATTGAGCGTAGGCATGGTGGTCAGCGTCCAGGGGGAGATAAATGACGATGGCACTACCGGCACGGCGCAACGCATTCTGTACGACGACGAGCTTACCGGCCCGATTAGCCGCATCGAGCCCGGCGCCGACGGCGATGCGCTGCTGCTGGACGTCCTCGGCTTTGCGGTCATAGTGGAGCGCACGGGCACGCGCTTTGATGACGTGACCTTCGACACTCTCGCCGTGGACGACGTAGTCGAGGTATCCGGTTTTGTCGGCGCGGGTAACCGGCTGCGCGCCACGCGCATCGAGAGAAAGTCCCGCTTCCAGCCCGGGCGCTCCGAAGTGGAACTCAAAGGGCGCGTCCGGAATCTCGCAGCAACCACATTCACGCTGGGCAACCTGACAGTGAATTTCAGCAATGCGGAACTTGTCGACGTCGACAACGATACAATCGAAGAAAGCATGCTCGTGGAGGTCGAGGGAACCCTCGACGGCGACATCATCACTGCCACCGAGATCGAGCAGGAGGACAGCGCAGGCCAGGGGGGCCGCTTTGCCGAAGGCGAGGCGGTGCGGCTCCACGGTGCTGTCACAGACTACGTCAGCGATGCGGAATTTCGCGTCAATGGGGCGTCGGTGGATGCCTCGGGTGCCACGTTCAGCCCCTCTGACCTGGTGCTACTCGACGGCAGCGTTGTGCAGATCAACGGCACGTGGAACGGCAGCATGCTGGTTGCCGACTCTGTCGAGGCACGCCGGGGTCGGGTCAAAGTTGAAGCGTCGGTCGCGAGCGTCGATCCGGATGCGGGCGAAATAAGCCTGCAGCTATTCTCCGGCTCGATTGCTGTGGAGGTCGATCTGCGCACCCGACTTGACGATGACACTGACCAGGTCGACCGGATGACCCTGGCGGATATCCGCAGCGGCGATTTTCTCGAGGTCGAAGCCTACCTGGTCGGCGACCGACTGGTAGCCACATTGATCGACCGGGAGGATCCGGATGACGACATGATCCGCGCGCCGGTAGAATCCTTCGCGGCACCGTCGGCGATAACACTCCTCGGCATCACCTACAGTATCGGCGACACAGAGTTCGAGGATGCTGACGATAACAGCATCGATGCGGATACTTTCTTCGATGCGCTGCAGATCGGTGATCTTGTACAGGTTGAGGATGACAGCATTGCCGATGGCATAGCTGACGAGGTGGAATTCGAGGACCGCGTCCGCCTCGAGGGCGAGCGCGAATTCGGCTGCGGTTTCGACGACGACAGCAGCAGCTGTGATGACGATTCGTTCGACGATGACTCCATCGACGATGCTTCCCAGAACGATGACTCACTTGAAGACGGGTCAGTGGATGAATCTGTTGAAGACGACACGAACGATGA
>CAYFVJ010000150.1:1958-6552 GCA_964346555.1 uncultured Alteromonadaceae bacterium
GCGAACGGCGCTGGAAGCCCTGAAGGCAGACCTGGAGCAGAAGCGATTCATCGCCGCTCTGCAGCGCAGCGAGGAGCTTCTGGTCACGACGCAGGCGTGCCTCCCGGAGGTCTTCGCACTCCGCGGCAAGGCCCTGGAAGGCCTGCATCGCGGCGATGAAGCGCTGGCAATTTATACACAGGGACTCGAAAAGCATCCCGACAACACGCGGCTGCATCTCTACGCCGGCCATGCCTACACCCGGGCGGGCCGCTCACAGTCCGCGCTAACGCATTTTCACGCTGCCCTCAGACTCAGCCCCTCCCTGCTCGACGCCTATCGGGGCCTGCTGAATTTCGAGGCAATCGACCCGGACGGTCGCGATGCGGCGCGGATTCTTGCCGTTGCCCTGAACGACTCGCGCAGCGCCATGGACCGCGCCCGGGCCTGCTATCTCCTGGGGCAGATAGCAGTGGATGCCGAACGCGATATTGTCGGCTTTACCTATTACCGACGCGCAAATCACATCGTCGGCCGCAGCTTCAAGGCCAATCAGCGCGAATTTGTAGTACCCGCCACCACGCTGGCGATCCGCCGACGACACTCTGCGGACGCGGAAGGAAACGCCGCCAGGGCTAATGGCTGCCCGGCCATAATCGTCGCCGGCCTGCCCCGGTCCGGAAAGAGCCTGGTGGAGTCTCTGCTCGCACGACATCCCGGCGTGCTCGCCGGGGGTGAGCTCGCCTTTGTGCGGCGCTTTGTGTCAAACCTTGATACATCCCGGGATATCGGCGATCTTGGTGCCGAACTGCGCCGGCAGGCCAGCAGAGATCCCCGCGGCTCACCACTGGCGCAGCGCTATAGTGAAGTTGCCGGTCGCGCCAGCCCCGATCACCTGGCACGCTACGTGACCGACACCTCACCGGCCAACCTGCGACGCGTCGGCTACCTGTCGCTGGTACACCCCGAAGTGCCCATCGTCTTCTGCCGGCGCGATCCACTGGACCTGGCGGTTGCGCTGTATTTCAAGCATTTCAAGACGGGGCACGGCTACAGCTACAGCCAGGGAGCTATCGGTCGCGCCATCGCGCGCTCGGAACAGCTCATGCAGCACTGGCTCTGCCAACTGCCCAACCCCATGGCCACTGTGCATTACGAGCGGCTCAGCCGCGATCCGGCGGGCACCCTGCAGGCAATGCAGCGCGACCTCAATCTCGATCTTGCGCCCGCCCAGCATGCATGCACCCCTGATATACAGAGCGGCGATAGCGCCGACTGGCGCTTGTTCACGACCCGCTCCATCGACGCATACGGCAGCATTCGCCCGGACCTGATAGGTTTTGGCAGACGCTTCGAGCGGCAGATGCAGGCAGCGATGGAGGCGTATGCCAGCGAGCTGTTAACATAGGCCGAGATCCTCTGAAAATCGGCAGCCCGCCCCATGCGCACACCCCTAGCTACCGCTTTCGATACCTGGATACGCCAGGACTTCCGCGACATGAATACCGCGCTCGAGGAACTGTATTTTGCCCAGGAAAACCGCGATAACGTCGAGGGGGTGGGCGACACCATCAAGCAACAGCTGGTTGCCGAGGGCCGCGACCATATCGCGCAGCTCCTTAAGGAGGGCAATACGGACGAAGGCTTTGACCAGGGCTTTGAACTGCTGGGCGATGTCGGCTTTTACATGGCGGCGTGCCGAAGGCACGGCATCACGGACCCGGCGCGGGAAACCCGTTCGCCGCTGACGGAAGCGTCAGCCCTGGCGATGCAGCTGGGCGCATCGCTGGGCGCGGTGCCGCGTTTTGCCTCCAGTCATCTGGAGACGCACAATTTTGCCGTCAATGGTGTCTACAAGACGTTTACCGCGTTAGAAGACGAGCGCATCTTCCTCGACTACAATACGCGCGGCGTATTCGGCTATATCCGCGCCGCTGAAGCACTGCTGCACACGCTACCCCTGGGGATCTCACACCCGGTGACCCATGACCTCCTCCTTGCAGCGGTTGCGGCACTGCAGGACGTGCACGCCTCCAACGAGGAGCTTTTCAAGGCCCTCGATATGCAGCGCTTTTTCTTCTGTATCAGGCCTTACTACAAGCCACATCGCGTCGGCCTGCGTGAGTACCGCGGTGCCAACGCGGGAGACTTTGCCGGCATCAACGTCATCGACCTGCTGCTGGGACTGTGCCGCGCAGACGATCCCTACTATTCGCAGCTACTGGTGGACAAATTTCTGTTCATGCGCCCCGAAGACCAGCTGCTGCTGCGTGACTGCATGCGTCGCAAGAGTCTGCTTAACCAATTTCTGGACGAACTCGCGCCGCATGGCGCTGAACCGTGGTTTCAGCGCAACACACAAGCCTTTCTTGCCGTCTGTAACGAGCACGGTAAGGTCGCCAGGCAGCATCATGAACAGCTGGTCGAGAGATTCATCGTGCAACCGGCGGAGGATACCGGGCTCGAGGAGAAATCCGACCTGAGCGCAAGTGGGCCGCCGCTACCCGTTTTACTGAAGGGTCTCAAGACCCTGTGCGATCTGCGCTCAGCCGCGCCGCGAGAAGACATACCCTCGCGCTATCGCGACATCGCGCTACTGCAAGAAGCCATCCATCGATAGTGCCGCGCGACACAGGCACAAGCGACGCCGCGGCCCGTCAGCCCGACGGCCACTCCACTGCACGGCGGGCGAATTCCTCCTCGGGAAGCGCCGGGCTGAATAGAAAGCCCTGAAAGCGCCGGCAACCGGCAGCCAGCAGAAAACCGCGGACGTCCTCGCTCTCCACACCCTCGGCGATCACGTCAAGGCCGAGTGCTTCCGCCATGGAAATAATGGCGCGCACAATGTGGGCGTCATTGGGATCGACAAGGACATCACGCACGAAAGACTGATCGATTTTCAGGGAAGACACCGGCAATGACTTCAAGTACTTGAGCGATGAGTAACCGGTCCCGAAATCATCGATAGAAAATTGCACCCCGTGTTCCCGCATGGCCTGCATACGCGCCGCCGTGATGTCCATATTATCGATGAGCAGACTCTCGGTGACCTCCAGTTCCAGGTTGCGCCCGGGCACATCGTGGCGCGCCAGCGCCGACAGCACCGTGTCACTGAAGTCGGGCTGACCGAACTGGCCGGGGCTTACATTGAGGGCAATGACCAGCGTGTCAGCCGCACCACCGGCCCTGAGCGCCGCGAGCTGGCGACAGGCTTCATCGACCACGAAGTCGCCGAGTCGATGAATGAGGCCGGACTCCTCTGCCACGGAGATGAATTCCGCGGGCGGCACCCATTCTCCCTCGCTCTGCCAGCGGATCAGGGCCTCGCCGCCGAGGAGCCGGCCACCCGCATCCACCTGTGGCTGTAGAAAAACCCTGAGTTCATTGGCATCGAGCGCGCGCCGCAGCCGATGCTCCAGCCGCAGGCGCGCCTCCAGCGCCACCTGCATTTCCCGAACAAAAAAACAGATGGCATTCCTGCCAGCCGACTTGGCCTTGTACATGGCAGTGTCTGCGTGTTTCAGCAAATCCTCTTCTTCGAGGGCGTTAGACGGTAGCATGCTGATTCCGATACTCGCGCTCACCTGCAGTTCTGCCCCGCCAAGATGGCATGGAATGGCAATGGCCTCGCGTATGCGTTCGGCTGTCATGTGAACGGACGCGATCACGTCATCTGTCGAGCCTTCGAGTCCCGTGAGCAGAACCACGAATTCATCACCGCCGAGTCGCGCCGCGGTGTCCTCCCGGCGCAACTCACCCTGCAAACGCTCCGCAATAATGATCAACAGCCGGTCTCCGGCCTGGTGCCCGAGCGAATCGTTGATGCGCTTGAAGTGATCGAGATCCAGGAACAGCAGTGCGGCATGGGATCCATGTCGCTCGCAGCGCGCGCGGGCCTGCTGCAGGCGATCGTTCAACAGCCGGCGATTGGGCAGTCCCGTCAGGTCATCGAACAGCGCCTGGCGCTGCACCACGTCTTCTGCACGCTGTCGTAAATGTGACATTTCGAAACCGTGAACAATGATCTCATTGACACGGCGGGCAAAGATCGACATGAGCACGAAGTACAGAGCGGCCATAACGCCGAGCTGCAGTGCCTCGACGCTGCCCTCGCTGAATAAACGCACAGTGAACGGCAGCAGGGAAAGCGCAATAAACGGAACACAGGCCTCAAGAAAAGCAGCGAGGCTGATCACCGCGCCCGCACACATACCCGCGATCACGAAAGCTAGTAGTGCCTGGTTGAAGATATTGTCGTTCGAGAAGAGCACATACCCCGCAGCACCCCAGGTGAGCCCGGAGAAAACGGCGCCGGCAATGGCGTGTCGGTACCAACGCCGATTCATGCGATCTTCTTCTGGCAGTCGCCGGTAACGCAGTACAACCGAAGCGCGATACGCCGTTACCAGCAGAACAGCGAAGTACCATGAACCAAGCACAGTCGCCTGCTGTGGATTCCACAGCAGCCAGCAAAGAAGACTACTGTTGAGAATAACCGCAAACAGGGACTGGTTAAGCGACTGATAGTACATATTCAGCCGCTCACCAAATACCGCGTCAGCTAATTCCGTCGCGGACTCGCTCCCCGCCACTATATTCATCCGCCCCCTCTGCC
>CAYFVJ010000151.1:0-2712 GCA_964346555.1 uncultured Alteromonadaceae bacterium
AGAAACTCATGATTCCGTTTGTCACATGCCCCACTCTGTTAAGCACGGCTACCCGTTATGCGGTAGCGGTATTGTCCGCGTCGGTCTGCGCAACGGCGGTCGGCCAGGAGACTCAGTCGTCAGACACGATTGAAGAGATCATGATCATCGGGGAACGCCAGACCTACGGCAGCAACACTATCTCCGACAGCATGAAGATGCAGCAATCGCCGATCACCAGCGTCAACGCGCTCCTGGACAATCTACCCGGGGTGTCGATTCAGGAGGGTGACAGCTACGGCTTTGACGACTGGTCGACCACGATTGCGGTGCGCGGCTTTCAGATCAGTCTTGCGGATCAGCAGATCGGCACCACCATTGATGGTATTCCCAACGGGGGCTCCAACTACGGTGGCGGCTCAAAAGCCAATCGCTTTCTCGACAGCGCCAACTTGAAAACGGTGACGGTTTCCCAGGGCACCGCGGATATCGGCTCGCGCTCCCTCGAAGCCCTCGGCGGCACTATTGATTTCGTCACGCAGGATCCCGAGGCTGATTCGCGCATCCGCATGCAGGGAGCGTTCGGCGAGTTCGACGCCGAACGGTATTACGTACGCTACGACACCGGCACCTTCCTCGGTAACACCAGCGCGTGGATTTCAGCATCGAGCCAGGAGGCCAGCGACTGGGTCAACGGCGCGGCGGAAAACGAGCGCGATCATTTGGCCGCCAAGCTCGTCTCGCGCTTCGAGCGCGGCGACATCACCGCTTACCTCTCTTACGATGACATCCACGAAAACAATTATCAGCGCCTGTTCTCGCCCGAGGCCTATGCAGAAAACTCAGGCTGGGATCGCCTGACCGACACCTGGACCGGTGTACCCTATGTGGACCAGGTGTACCGCAATGGCTGGGCGACGCTGCGCGAGAACACGCTCGGCTACCTGAAAGGCGACTTTGAGTTTGACGGGGGCTTGCGCATCGAGGCCTCTGGTTACTTCCATGACAACGAAGGCCGCGGTGACTGGATACCACCCTACCTGCTCGACGTGGTCGACGATGCGGGCGGCCCGCAGTCTGAGGCTCTGGGCCTTGCCCAGGTCGAAGGTGGCGGCATCCTTGGCCTGACCTTTTTTGTAGATGATCAGGGCAATGCGCTGAGCCCGGAACCCGGTTGCGTATCGTCCATTACTTTCCCCTACGGTGGCGCGGGACCGCAATACGATCCGGCCTGCTACGCACCCGGCGCGCTCGCTGTGCAGTCCTACCGCACTACCAATTATGAGAAAGAGCGCCGCGGCTTGACGCTGGATGCCACCTGGGACACTGAGATCGCGGGCTTTGCCAATACACTGCGCGGCGGCGTGTGGTACGAGGATGCGACCCGCGACGAGACCCGTACATGGCAGAAAATCACCGACACCCGTGTCGGCATCGATTTCGACCCCACGCCCTACTGGACCCAGTACAACCGGAGTTATCCGCAGGACACGCTGAAATGGTATCTCGAGGACAGCGCAGACGTCGGTGATTTCACCTTCAGTCTGGGGGTCAAGCAATTCCTGGTCGATGTCGAGCGCGAGGACAACTTTGGCGAGACGCCCGACGCGGCGGTCGACTCCGATTCCGGTGTGCTGTTCTCGGGTGGTGTTGTGTGGCAGGCGCCGATCGAGGGGCTGGAGGTATTCGCAGGGTACGCAGAAAACTTCAAGGCCATCGGTGACGAGATTCTCGAGCGCCCCAGTTCCGATCTGGGCTCACTGGAGCCGGAGACGGCGGAAAACGTGGAGTTCGGCCTGCGCTACGCCAACCCGCGCTACCGGTTGAGCGCCACCTATTACGATGTCGAGTTCAGCGACCGCATCATCTTTCTCAGCCCGGAAAGCGCTTCGGGGCCGGATTATATCATCGGCACCAACGGCACCTACTTCAACGCCGGCGGTATTGATTCGAGCGGTCTGGAACTCACGGCAGATATCGATCTGACACCGACGCTTTCGCTCTACGGTGCTTATACTTACAACGACGCCACCTATGTCGGCACCGGAGACCCCTCGGTTGATACGGGACTTGGCGTGGTGCCCGGCAACGATGTCGTGGGCATACCTTCAGATCAACTCGTGCTGTCTCTGGACTGGGTGCGCGGCAGTCTGGCCGCAGGATTGACCGGCAAATACACCGGCGAACGTGCAGTACGCCTGGACAACAGCTGGGTGGCCGAGGATTACATCACCGCCGATGCCTATATCACGCTCGACGGCGACAGCGTCGGCAGCGCTATCTCGGGGTGGTCGGTGACGCTGCTGGTAAACAATCTGTTCGACGAGCAGTATCTGGGCGCCATCGCCGGTGAAGGCGCCTGGATCGGTGCACCGCAAACATTCTCGGCCTCGTTCACGCTCGATATCTGAGGCCACGCCACAGAGGTTTCAGGCGCTTTTTCAGCCGGCTTTATGCCGGCTTTTTTGTGCCCGCATCAAGGTTCTGAGCAATCATCCAAGGTGATAGCCATGCCCCATGGAATTACGCGACGCCAGACTGTGATCGGCAGGACCTCGCGCAACTGCGCACATGGCTGGACGACGACAACTACGCCCGCGCGCAGAGAATCGCGCGACGCGGTGCTCTCGGGCTGCCCTTTTATCTGGTCCATGGGATTGCTACCCCGCCGCCCGCGAGCGCTTCTATGCCTTGTGCTCACGCGCGCAAAAGCAGTGGCTGACTTTATAGGCG
>CAYFVJ010000151.1:2812-6532 GCA_964346555.1 uncultured Alteromonadaceae bacterium
GCGCTTCTATGCCTTGTGCTCACGCGCGCAAAAGCAGTGGCTGACTTTATAGGCGCCAGCACCGTGCGCGAGCGGCAGTACTCGGTGGAACGACTGCGCCGCGATACTATTGAACGCAACCCCGTTTAACGCGGTACTATCGCAGGCAGTGCCGCATGCCACAAGAAGGTGCCGCCTGCCGCAAGAACGTGCCGCGTGCGACAAAGAAAAGGTACCGCTGCAATGTAACCAACCAGGCACCATCGGAGGCCCACAGCGTCAGCGCTGGTTCGCACGCCCAGGCGCTGCCAGCGGGCGCGCAGGCTGATCCGGCGCAGCCTGGTGCGGCGCAGCCTGGTGCGGCGCAGCCTGGTGCGGCGCAGCCTGTATAGCCATGACGACCGACCGCTTTTTTAGCAAAATATAGACAAAGCACGCGAAATACAGGCCAATCACCAGCGCTCCCACCCACTCGATGCGCAGGAAGTCGAGCTTGAACAGCAGGGTCAGACCCACCAGCGCCAGCACGTTCAGCGCCAGATAACGCGGCATGCCCAGCCGGGCAGCGGTGAGCCTCAGGTTGTCGGTGTACAGGCGTATCAGCGAGTCGAGCGAGTTGATCACCATCAGTATGCCCACGCTGATCATCGCCGCACTGTTCCATGCGGTGATCTCAAGCCCCTCGGTGTGATAGCGGTACAATACAGCGAACCACACACCAATGGCGATGGACGGCACAGCCAGCATGCTGACCAACAGTTGCCAGGTGCGCAGCCCGCTGACGAAACGCGCGGTGAACTGGCCGATCATTATGCTCCAGGAGAACCACCAGAACAGGTAAAACGCATGGTAATCGTTGATTGGCAGCATGAACTGCTGAATCTGCGTAAAGTAGTCCCCCAGCAGACGCGCCGTGTCGATAAAGTCCGCCGGGGCGCCATCACCCAGAGCGAACGCGCGCAGCCACATGCCGGCAATCAGCCCGATAAACAACAGGCTGGAGCCCACGCTGAGCAGCCGCACATAGCGGATCTCTGAACTGGAATAGACGGCCAGCCCGATCGCCGTGAACACCACCGCATAAAACGCCGGCTGTACGGTCTCCCCGTCACCCAGCTGCGGCAGGTACCAGGGCAAGTTCACCAGTAACAGATACGCCGTGAAGGCGCAGGTGCCGATGATTACCACGTTGTTGATCACACGGACGACGGGCAGGGCAAAAAAGCCGACCCGGGGTTCGATGATGGCGAAATAAAAACAGGTGAGAAAATAAAAACTCCAGATCAGGAAGGCCCAGAACCCGAACTCAATGGCAAGCGGGTTGGCAAACCCGTACTCCGGGTTCTGCACCAGGTCGGCATAGCCGCCAAACTCGGTCAGCGGGAACATGATCAGGCCCACATCCAGGCCGGATGTGAACAGGATCGCCAGGAAGGTGGCGGTTGGAACCGGCATAACACCGATGCAGCGCACATTCCACCACTTGTACAGAATCAGCAAAATGGCACTGAAGGTGAATACCAGGCCGCCGGACAACCAGAGAGTCATGCGCCTTCTCCGCCGCGGTGCATCACTCAGGCCTGCGCTGCGACGACCCGGGGCGCTGGCGCTCGCGCCACTGCACGTCCATCAGTACAGGCACATCGGCGGCCGGCAGCAGCTCCCTGCCAAGAATCATGTCGGCCGCGCGCTCTGCCGCCATGATGGTCGGTGCGTTGAGGTTGCCGTTCGGGATCGTCGGGAAAATTGACGAGTCCACTACCCGCAGACCCTGCAGTCCGTGTACGCGGGTCTCCGGATCAACCACGGCGAGCGCATCGCGGCCCATTTTGCAGCTGCAGGAAGGATGGTAGGCGCTCTCCACTGCTTGCCGCACAAAGGCATCGATGGCCTCGTCCGACTGGACCTGTGCACCCGGCTGGATTTCTTCTCCCCGGTACTCGTCCATGGCCGCCTGCTGGATAATCTCCCGGGTAAGGCGCACGCAGTCGCGAAAGCCCTGTCGGTCGGCCTCGTGCTGCAGGTAATTGAAACGGATTACCGGGGGCTGTCGCGGATCCGCCGAGCGCACGTGCACGAAACCCCGGCTGCGTGGCTTGTTATGCCCGATATGCAGCTGAAAGCCGTCGCCGTTGAACGCCTCTTTGCCGTCATAGCGCATCGCCGCCGGCAGAAAGTGATACTGCAGGTCCGGCCACTCGACGCCCGCGCTTGAACGGATGAATCCGCAGGACTCGAAATGATTGGTGGCGCCAAGACCATCCTTATGCAGCAACCAGCGCAGGCCGATGCCGAGCTTGTTCCACCAGTCCAGTCTGCCGTTCAGTGACACCGGCTTCAGGCACCGGTACTGGAAGTAGAACTCCAGGTGGTCCTGCAGATTGACACCCACCCCGGGCAGCGGGTGCTTTACATCGATACCGGCGCCGGCCAGTGTTTCAGGACGGCCGATGCCGGAGAGCTGCAGCAGGTGCGGTGAACCGATGGAACCCGCCGCGAGGATGACCTCACGCGCCGCGTGCGCCGTGTGCAACCGACCGCGACGCTCATAGCATACGCCGGTGGCCGTAGTCCCTGTCAGCAGCACTTTGTGCACCAGCGCGTGCGTGACCAGGCGGAGCGTGTCGCGGCCGAGGGCCGGGCGCAGATAAGCATTGGCTGTGGACCAGCGGCGCCCGTTTTTTACCGTCATGTGCATGGCGCCAAAACCTTCCTGCCGGGCGCCGTTGTAATCGTCCGTCTCGAAATAGCCCGCCTGTGCGCCGGCGCGGATGAACGCGCGGTAAAGCGGGTTCTGCATATTGTTGCCGTTGTTCACGCCCAGCGGCCCGGCATCACCGCGGTAATCATCACCACCGAACGCCCAGCACTCTGCCCGCTTGAAGTAAGGCAGCACGTTCCGGTAGTGCCAGCCGTCGGCGCCGCTTGCGTCCCACTCGTCAAAATCGCGCGCGTGACCGCGCACATACACCATGCCGTTGATGGAGGAGGAGCCGCCCAGCACTTTGCCGCGAGGGCAATGCATCCGACGGTTGTCCAGGTACGGCTCGGGCTCCGTCTGGAACTGCCAGGCGTACTTGCGCGTGTTCATCGGAATGGACAGCGCCGAGGGCATTTGAATGAAGGGACTGCGGTCGCTGCCGCCGGTCTCTAGCAGCAGCACACTGTACCTGCCAGACTCAGTCAGGCGGTTGGCAAGCACGCAGCCGGCGGACCCGGCGCCGACAACGATGTAGTCGTATTTCTGTGTCTGCATAAGGAATGACTCAAGCCCTGACGGCGCGTGGCCTCAGCTCCGCCCGCCAGGCTGTTGGTATCGGTTAAAAAGGCGATTCCAGGTCCTGCATCCCGACGTATACGGATTTGATCTGCGTGTAGTGCGCCAGCGTCTCCCGTCCGTTTTCACGACCGATGCCGGACAGCTTGTAGCCGCCAACCGGCATCTGTGCCGGCGAGGCGCCATAGCTGTTGATCCAGCAGATGCCTGCCTGCAGCCGGTGGATCACCCGATGTGCACGGTGGATATCCTGGCTGAACACCCCGGCGGCCAGGCCCGTGTCGATATTGTTGGCGCGGGCAACCACCTCGTCCTCATCATGGAACACCAGCACGGACATGACCGGCCCGAAAATCTCCTCCCTCACAATCGTCATGTCATCGCTGCAGTCAGAGAAAATGGTGGGCTCGAGAAAAAAACCGCCCGCGGCGCCCGCCGGTGCCAGCGCCCGACCGCCATAGCTC
>CAYFVJ010000152.1:0-6492 GCA_964346555.1 uncultured Alteromonadaceae bacterium
ACCAGCGATTGGCCGATTGCAGTCGCCATCAGGGCGGTAATCAGCACCGCAAGCTGGCGCACGGGAAGAATTTCGCGCATTCGGGCTTAGCTCGAGAGTGTCAGTCGCCATCATAGAAAAACACTGCGCCGATGCAATGCTGTATGCCGGCTTTGCTGCCGCTCTCTCCGCGTCGGTCAGCTGGCGAGTGCGGGAGCAAAGCGGTTAAGCACGCTGGACAAGGCCGGTCTCGATACCCTAAACTCATTATCCAACTTGTGCACACGTCGTAATACGGCACGTGCCACCGCAAAGAGCGTGCGCCCGCCACCCACGCACAGCGTCGCAGGACTCCACGTAAAGCGAGATGCAATCACACATCTCGCTTTTTTGCGGGCGCTCGGCGGGCACGTCCTTGTTATTGGAGTGGAGGTCAGATTGTCCAGCCCGGCTTTACTCGCCCTGGAGGATGGGAGCCTTTTTCGCGGTACCGCGATCGGTGCAGAAGGCTCAAGTGTCGGTGAGGTAGTGTTCAACACCGCCATGACCGGTTACCAGGAAATACTCACCGATCCGTCCTACGCGCGCCAGATGGTGACTCTGACCTATCCGCATATCGGGTCTACCGGAACCAATGTAGAGGATAACGAATCCGACCGCGTCTGGGCCGCGGGGTTGATCATTCGCGATCTGCCTCTTCTCGCGAGTAACTACCGCAACGAGTGTTCGCTGGATGCCTGGCTGCGCGACCGCAACGTCGTCGCCATCGCCGATATCGATACCCGGCGATTGACCCGGGTATTGCGCGAGAAGGGCGCACTGGGCGGCTGTATCGTGAGCGGAAATGCGGCCGCTGATACCGATGCCGCGATTGCCGCTGCCCGCGGGTTCCCCGGGCTCGCCGGAGAGGATCTTGCCAGGGAGGTATCCGCGTCCGCAGTCTATAACTGGAGCGAAGGCAGCTGGCAGTGGGACCTCGGTCACGCCCGGTCGGCACCTGAGACACCGGGTTTTCATGTGGTGGCCTACGACTATGGCTGTAAGCGCAACATTCTGCGCAAGCTGGTGGACCGCGGCTGCCGCCTTACCGTGGTGCCGGCCACGACGTCCGCCAGCGAGGTTCTGGCACTCGCGCCGGACGGCGTTTTCCTTTCGAATGGGCCGGGCGACCCGGAGCCCTGCGATTATGCGATTGAGGCCATACGGTTGCTGCTCGATACCGATATACCGGTATTCGGTATCTGTCTCGGCCACCAGCTACTGGCCCTGGCCAGCGGTGGGCGTACCCTGAAGATGAAGTTCGGCCATCACGGCGCCAATCACCCGGTGCAGAACCTGGATGACGGCACCGTCATGATAACCAGCCAGAACCATGGATTTGCCGTGGACGATCGCGCGCTCCCCGACACTCTGCGCGTGACGCATCGCTCGCTGTTCGATGGGTCGCTGCAGGGTATCCAGCGTACCGACCGGCCGGCTTTCAGCTTCCAGGGGCATCCCGAGGCCAGTCCGGGGCCGCATGATGCCGCGCCGCTGTTCAATCATTTTATCGAGCTCATGCGAGCCCGCAACGCCCAGGACTGACGCCAGCGATGCCAAAGCGTACCGACATCCAAAGTATTCTCATCCTCGGCGCCGGTCCCATTGTAATCGGTCAGGCCTGCGAGTTTGACTATTCGGGTGCACAGGCCTGCAAGGCGCTGCGCGAGGAGGGCTACCGGGTCATTCTGGTGAACTCCAACCCCGCGACTATCATGACCGACCCCGCGATGGCCGACTCCACCTACATCGAGCCGATTGAGTGGCGCAGCGTGGCCAGGATTATCGAATCGGAGAAGCCCGACGCGCTGCTGCCCACCATGGGTGGCCAGACCGCACTCAACTGCGCGCTTGATCTGGACCGCGAAGGTGTACTGGCGGACCGCGGCGTGGAAATGATAGGGGCGACCAAATCGGCTATCGACATGGCTGAAGACCGCGACCTGTTCGACAAGGCGATGAAGCGTATCGGCCTGAAAACACCCCGTGCGATGCTCGCCCACAGTCTCGGAGAGGCCTATCAGATACTCGACTCCATTGGTCTGCCCTGCATCATCCGGCCCTCGTTCACCATGGGCGGTTCGGGCGGGGGGATTGCCTACAACCGCGACGAATTCGAGCAGATCTGTAATCGCGGTCTCGACTTATCGCCCACCAACGAACTGCTGATTGACGAGTCCCTCATCGGTTGGAAAGAATTCGAGATGGAGGTCGTGCGCGACCGCAACGACAACTGCATTATTGTCTGCGCCATCGAGAACGTCGATGCCATGGGCGTCCACACGGGAGATTCTATCACGGTAGCGCCGGCGCAGACGCTGACCGACAAGGAATACCAGATCATGCGCAACGCCTCGCTGGCGGTGTTGCGTGAAATCGGTGTCGAGACCGGCGGTTCGAATGTGCAGTTTGCACTGGACCCGAAGACGGGTCGTCTGGTCGTCATTGAAATGAATCCGCGGGTATCACGCTCTTCGGCTCTGGCCTCCAAGGCAACCGGTTTCCCCATAGCCAAGGTCGCCGCCAAGCTCGCGGTGGGCTATACGCTGGATGAACTGCGCAACGAAATAACCGGCGGCGCGACACCGGCGTCATTCGAACCTTCCATTGATTACGTGGTGACCAAGATTCCGCGCTTTGCGTTCGAAAAGTTCAGCACGGCAGATGCTCGGCTGACAACGCAGATGAAATCCGTGGGCGAGGTCATGGCGATCGGCCGAACGTTCCAGGAGTCGCTGCAGAAGGCGCTGCGTGGGCTCGAGGTCGGTTCTGCCGGCTTTGAGCGCATGATGGATGTCGACAACCCGGATCTGCGCGACGAGTTGGTGGCGGAACTGACCAATCCCAGCTGCGAGCGTATCTGGTATCTGGCGGATGGCTTTCGCGCCGGCATGTCGGTCGATGAGGTCCATGATTATTCCGGGGTGGATCCCTGGTTCCTGGCACAGATTGAAGATATCGTGAAAACCGAGGAGGGGCTCAAGAAGCTGTCCCTTGCCGAGTTGCAACGCGACCGGATGTTCGCGCTCAAGCGCAAGGGCTTGTCCGACGCGCGTCTCGCGGTGCTGTTCGGCGTTACTGAGTCCGAGGTGCGCGCCCACCGTCAAGCGCTGGGTATACGTCCGGTGTACAAGCGGGTCGACACCTGTGCCGCAGAATTTGTCGCCGAGACCGCCTATATGTACTCCACCTATGAAGAGGAGTGCGAGGCAGCGGTGTCATCGCGGCGCAAGATTCTGGTGATCGGCGGGGGGCCCAATCGCATCGGCCAGGGCATCGAGTTCGATTACTGCTGCGTACACGCGGTACTCGCCATGCGCGAGGATGGCTACGAAACGATCATGATCAACTGCAACCCCGAGACGGTTTCTACCGACTACGACACGTCAGACCGGCTCTACTTCGAGCCCATTACGCTCGAGGACGTGCTGGAAATAGTCGACCTCGAAAAGCCGGAGGGCGTCATTGTTCAGTTCGGTGGCCAGACGCCTCTGAAGCTCGCGCGGGACCTGGAGGCAGCGGGTGTTCCGATTATCGGCACGCCGTCGGATGCCATCGATCGCGCAGAGGATCGCGAGCGCTTCCAGCAGATGATCGACAAGCTGGGCCTGCTGCAGCCGGCAAATACCACTGTGCGCAGCGTCGACGCGGCCGTGGCCGCAGCCGCACGTATCGGCTACCCGCTGGTAGTCCGACCTTCTTATGTTCTGGGTGGCCGCGCTATGGAGATCGTGTATCGCGAGGAGGACCTCCTGCGCTACATGAATGACGCGGTATCCGTCTCCCACGAGTCTCCGGTGCTGCTGGACAGCTTTCTGAGTGCAGCTGTCGAGGTGGATATCGACGCCGTGAGCGACGGTGAGACCGTGGTGATCGGCGCTATCATGCAGCATATTGAGCAGGCTGGCGTGCACTCGGGCGATTCCGCCTGTTCACTGCCCCCCTACAGCCTGCCTGCGGACGTTCAGGATGTTATGCGTGAGCAGGTCAGTCAGATGGCACTGGAACTCGGTGTGTGCGGATTGATGAACGTTCAGTTTGCATGGCAGGGTGATACGGTCTATATCATTGAAGTCAACCCGCGGGCGTCGCGCACCGTGCCTTTCGTGTCCAAGTGCATCGGCGCATCGCTGGCGAAGATTGCCGCGCGCTGCATGGCCGGCCAGACTCTGGCTTCACAGGGGTTTTCCCGTGAGATCGTTCCACCGTATTTCAGCGTCAAGGAAGCGATCCTCCCGTTCAACAAATTTCCGGGGGTGGATCCGATACTCGGGCCTGAAATGAAGTCCACGGGCGAGGTAATGGGAACCGGCGACACCTTTGCCGACGCGTTCGCCAAGGCACAGCTCGCCGCAGGTGACCCCGCGCCCCGTGGCGGGACGGTGCTCATCAGCGTGCGGGACGTCGACAAGCCGGGGGCTATAGCGGTCGCAAAGCAGATGGTCGAGCTGGGCTTCTCGCTGGCAGCAACGCGCGGTACGGCAGCGGCGCTGGAGGCGGCGGGTCTGGAGGTGCGGCGGGTGAACAAGGTGCTGGAAGGACGACCGCATATCGTCGACATGATCAAGAATGACGAGGCCGATATCATTATCAACACCACGGAGGGCCGTCGGGCGATCACGGATTCAGCGCCCATTCGCGCCAGCGCAGAGGCGCATCGCGTGTTCTACACGACGACGCTCGCTGCCGCCGAGGCGGTGTGCCTGTCGCTGAAGCGCGAGGGCGACACCAAAGTGCGGCGGCTGCAAAACCTGCATGGAAGTATTCATTTATGAACAAAGTGCCAATGACCGTTCGGGGCGAAGCGGCGCTTCGCGAGGAACTCGACAGACTCAAGAAAGTCGATCGCCCACGCATCAGTCAGGCGATTGCCGACGCGCGGGAGCACGGTGATCTCAAGGAAAACGCTGAGTACCACGCCGCTCGCGAGCAGCAGAGCTTTGCCGAAGGCCGCATAATGGAGATCGAAAGCAAGCTGGCGGGGGCCCAGGTAATCGACGTCAGCCAGATCCCCTGCACTGGCAAGGTCATCTTCGGCAGCACGGTGACGCTGCTCAATGTCGAGACAGACGCCAGCGTGGTGTACCGCATTGTGGGGGACGATGAGGCTGACGTAAAAAACAACCTCATATCCGTCAGCTCGCCTATCGCCCGTGCGCTGATCGGCAAGGAGGAGGGGGACGTGGTTGTGGTCAAAGCGCCCGGCGGTGATATCGAGTACGAAATCGACCGCGTTGAGCACCTTTGAGACGTGATCAGACTCTGCGCATAAGATTTGACAGACGGGGATCCGGATCGTGGCTTCGCCGCAGCAATAAAGCGATGTTGCCTACGCGCTGCACGACCTCGGCACCACTGCGCTCACCCAGTTCCTTGATCAGTGCATCGCGCAGCTCGCGCTGTCCGACAGACACCTTCAGTTTGACCAGTTCGTGGTCGTTGAGCGCCCGCTCCAGTTCGGTCAGTACGTTATCGGTCAGTCCATTGCTCGCAATGCTCAGAACGGGCTTCAGTTTATGCCCAATGGCCTTGAGGCGTCGCTGTTCCTGGCGCTCGATGGAGGTCATGCTGAGTCTGCGTAACGTTATGGTGTTAATGAGAATACATCAGTTGCACCGGCGGCGGGAACCCTGCCTACAGGACTGAATGCGTGGCAAAGAGACGTTCATCCAGCAGGGCCTGGCTGCAGCAGCATCGCGACGACCCCTACGTCAAGCGCGCGCAGCGCGACGGCTATCGCTCCCGAGCGTGCTATAAGCTACTGGAACTGCAGGAGCGCGACCATCTGCTGCGACCGGGAATGGTGGTCGTTGACCTGGGCAGTGCGCCCGGCGGCTGGTCTCAGGTAGCGAGGTCACTGGTGGGCCGTCGCGGCTGTGTGATTGCATCGGACATTCTGGCCATGGATTCGATTGCGGAGGTCGCGTTCATCCAGGGGGATTTTACCGAGGACGCGGTATTTGACCGGTTGCTGGCGCAGATCGGGCCGTCCGGCGCCGATATCGTGCTGTCAGACATGGCGCCCAATATGAGCGGTATGACTGCGGTCGATCAACCACGTGCGATGTATCTGGTTGAGCTCGCACTGGACCTGGCCCTGCGCGTGCTGCGCCCGGGTGGCGCGTTTGTCAGCAAGGTATTTCAGGGCGAGGGTTTCGAGGCGCTGATGGGCGAAGCGCGTGAGGGCTTCAGCCAGGTGGCGACGCGCAAACCTGGCGCGTCCCGACCGCGCTCGCGGGAAGTCTATCTTGTGGCACGCGATCGGAAACAGCGGCAGGAGCCGACCGCAGATCTCTCTTGAAAATGGTATGCGCGCACAGATTGATATAAGGTAGGGATCAGTGGTGAGGCATGCAAGGTTATGGTGGCAAGGCACTTGAACCTGTTCCGGCCAACTTGCGCTATAATGCTAAAGTAAACTGGCTGAAAGGGGCTGTCCCGCTCGGTTTTCTGACACTGGACTAGTGAGGAAGC
>CAYFVJ010000153.1:0-6421 GCA_964346555.1 uncultured Alteromonadaceae bacterium
CCCTGAAACTGCATCCGCGACCCGATGCTATATCGGCGGCACGAGTACAGTTCAGCTCGGTTGAGGCAGCGGCGAGCGCCGTGATTGAAACACTGCAGTGCGCGATTCCCGTGGCGCGAATCGAACTCCTGGACGCGGCGCAGATAGCCGCTATCAACGCTTACTCGAAGACCACGTTCACGGAAGTGCCTACGCTGTTCGTAGAATTCCACGGCTCGCCTTCCGCCGTTGCGGAGCAGGCGGAGACTTTTGGCGAGATATGCAGCGGGCACGACAGTTCAGGCTTCGAGTGGACTGCCGACGCCGAGGAGAGAAGCCGCATGTGGAAAGCGCGGCATGATGCCGCCTACGCTGCCGCCGCCATTCGCCCGGGTTGCAGCGCCGTGGCAACAGATGTCTGTGTACCCATTTCCCGTCTCGCCGAGTGTATCGGCGAGACGCGTGCCGACGCCGATAAGAGCTGTGACTTTCCCACCATGCTGGCCGGTCACGTCGGCGACGGCAATTTCCACTTCGTTTTCGTGATTGATCCCCACAGGCCCGACGAGGTGCAGCAGATGCAAGACATGCATGAGCGGCTTATCCAACGCGTGCTGATAATGGGCGGTACCTGCACCGGCGAACACGGAGTGGGACTTGGCAAGCAGAAATACCTCCGCGCTGAATTCGGCGCGGCGGGCCTGCGCGCGATGCAGTCCGTGAAAACGGCTCTCGATCCCGGTAACATCATGAATCCGGGGAAAAAACTGCCGGACCCCGGCAGCTATGAATGACAGGGCCTGATGGGGGAACATCGGGATAAGTGCAGGAAGACGCGGATCAGCCAGTCTCGAAGAGGTCGTGGTACCGATCGTAGCGGCCCATTGTCACAAACATCAGCGCCACCACCGTCATGACAGCGACCATGGAGTACAGGGCTGCGTCGTAACTGCCAAGAATCTCCTGCGCGCGCGCCAGAAGGAATGGTCCACCACTCGTACCTAGCAGGAAGCCGACGAAAACGCTGCCATAGATAGCGCCAAACGCTCGCAGACCAAAATAGCGACTCACCATAAAACCAATTAGTTCGATTTCCGCGCCTAGACCTGCACCCAACAGAAGTGCGGCAAGGTATACACGAGCGTCGGTGCCGCCGGAGGCAAGGAAGAAAAAGCCGGCAGCACTTCCCAGGAAAATCGTCATTGCGACGCGCGGCGCGAAGATACGGTCCAACGTCCAGCCGATAATCAGCCTCGAAGCAGCCATCGACAGCCCGAGTACCATCGCCACCTGTGCTGCATCGACACGACTCATCCCGCGATCGCCAAGAAGCAGCGCGAGTTGGTTGGTGATACCCCAGAGTGCGAAGGACGCCATCAGGATACCGAGCGCCAGAACCCAGAAAACGCGCGTGCGCAGCGCTACCCCCAGGGTGATTCCCGGGAGAGCCGCATTCTCTCCCGAGTTTTCAGGCGACACCTCATCGCCATCCGGCCGCAATCCGAGATCACGGGGGTGATCCTGCGCGAACAGAATAATGACCGGAACCGTGACCAGCGCGATATAAAGCCCGTACCAGACGAAGCCACCTTTCCAGCCGTAGGCATCCACTACCGAGGCAGTAATTCGTGGCAACAGGGCAAGTCCAAGTCCAGTAGCCGAGGCAACGATGCCGATCATTAAGCCGCGCCTGCGATCGAACCATGCCGCCGCGAGACGAATGAACGACATGGTGTTGTTGCCCACACCGAGAATCGCCGCGATGATAAAACCCACCCAAAGGTGCCAGACCTTCGATGCAAAAAACGGGATCATCGCCAGGGTAACCGCCATCAACAGCAGGGAAATGGCCGTAGGCCAGCGCACACCGAAGCGATCCACAATAGCACCAAAACCCGGCTGCGCCACCGCAGTGAAAAATGTCAGGAACGATATGGCCAGTGTGACGTCCGACCGCGCCCAGCCAGTTGTTTGCTCAAGATCCTGAACAATGAACGCGAAGCTGGCGTAGATGAGCGGACCGACGTTTCCGAACATGCCCATAAATCCGGCAAAAACCACCGGCAGCCCGAAAACAGGTCTGCTGTACCAGCCTTGTGGGACAAGGCCCGAATCTTGCGCCATGAAAAATAACTCCAGAGGTTGGGCGTGCCTATTTATGATGCAATGAAGTGGCTGCCATGGGAGCGCAGACTGCCACCAGACAGCCTGGGGCGTGCCCGATGCCACGACGGGTCCGGCGCAATTCGTGCAAAACCAGGCTCAACGTCACACACTACATGATGTTCAGCTGCGCGTAGACACCCCGTCGTTTTAAGACTAAAATAAAATTTCTGGGTGCACAATCGGGACCAAGCGAAAACAATTGGATCCGACCCCCGGAAATAGGGGACCGATAAAAATTGGCATCGTGAGGAGAGGGGAATGAAGGCAACACTGGAATCGTCACCTAAGCCGGCCAGCTGTAAACGTCAACTGGCGCTTTCTCTGAGTTGCACCGGCCTGTCGGCTGTGCTTGCAGGAGCAGCTATCGCGCAGGAAAGTCAGCCCGCAGAGGAGCAGCTCGAGGAAGTCATGGTCATTGGCAAGCGCGGTCTGGGCGTCGACCCACAAGATTATGGTGGCGCGCTGGATCTCGTCAGCGGCGAGAGTCTTGCCGAACAGAACATCATCGATTTCGAAAACCTCATAACCCAACTGCCCTCGGTGAACCTGCAGAGCTTTGGTCCCGGGGACAGCAGCTACATTGTCCGCGGTATCTATTCCGGCGCCGAGGAGTCAACTGTTGGCGTCTACTTTGATGAGTCTCCCATAAGCGGCCGATTCCAGCAGAATGGAGGTGGCCGACAGGCGGGCTTCGTGCTCTCAGACCTTCAGAGCGTCGAGGTTTACAAAGGTCCACAGGGGACTTTGTTCGGCGCCAACTCACTCTCAGGTACAGTACGTTTCGTCACCAAGAAGCCACAGCTCGACCGTGTTGCCGGTAACGTCACGGCAACCCTGACAACCATGGATAAATCTGACAGTCTTGGCTACCGTACGGATGGTATGTTCAACCTGCCCCTTATTGAGGACCAGCTCGGCTTGCGCGCCGTGTTATGGGGCCAGGAAGCACAGGGCTTCATAGACCAGCCCATCCTCGAGCGTGAAGATGTGAACGACAGCTCGATAAAGGGTGGACGACTGCATCTGCTCTATCAGCCAACGGATCGATTCTCGCTATTGGGCACGCTCAATTATCAGGAGCGGGACGTAGGTAACAACAGCCTGCAGACCCCGGAGGGTCGCTTCGGCCCATCACAGCCCCAGACCAGCACGCCCGGGCAGTTCGCCAACTTCCGGTTCATCGGTTCTGACGAGCTGCAGGGCCCCATAGCGGGCGGTGACTACGTCAGCACCCAGGCTGTGCGAACGCCGACGGAAGAAGAGTTCCTCCTGGGTTCTCTTACGGCCAATTTTACGGTCGACGCCGGTACCTTTACAGCGACCTACTCGCGCTTCGACCGGGAGTTCGAATACGTGTACGATTCCACTCCCACGAATACATCACCCGGCCTGTCCGGCTATTTTCTCGGCGCACTGGGTTTCTCGGTACCCCCCGCAAGCGTAGTCAAACAGCCGCAGACACGTGAAATTGACTCTGGCGAACTGCGCTTTGCCTCCTCGTTCGATGGACCATTCAATTTTCTTGTCGGCGGTTTCCTGGCCAGCGAAGAGAGTCGCTTTGACCTCAACGTAATAAACGCCAATGCCGCTGGAGTGGCAGTGGAAGAATTTGTCCCCGCTGCGCCAACACAGATTACCGGTGCCGGCGCACCTGGGGGTGTGAACAGCGTATTCGGTCGCTTCCTGGAGAACGAGCGCGACCGATGGGCGGCATTCGGCGAAGCGTACTATCGGTTCAGTGACCGGCTTGAGCTCACGGTTGGCGCGCGCTATTTCGATTTCGACGTCACCGACACCCAGAACAATACCGGCCCGGATTTTCTGAGCGGTGGTCCGGACAGCGTTTTCGAGAACGAGGAAAGTGATATCACCTATCGCTTCAACCTGACCTACGAACCCAGCGATGAGCTGACCACCTACGCCGAAATCGCATCGGGCTTCCGACCCGGCGCAACCAACATCTCTGCGGGTGTCGCAGCCATTGGTGGCGGCAGCGTGCCGGGATTCTTCGAGTCTGATACGCTCTGGAACTACGAGATAGGCGCGAAATACAGCAGCGCCGACGGACGATTTGCGGGCAGCGCAGCCATCTTCTACATGGACTGGAGTGATGTGCAGATCGTGCAGGGCAATAACTTCACTTTCACCACCAACGGTCCCTCCGCCGAGGTGATTGGCCTCGAGGCCGACGGCACGATGCAGGTAGGTGCACTGGAGCTGGGCGCATCTTTTACCTGGGTGGACACCAGCTTCACGGAGGATCAGACCATTATCCCCGGGGTTACCGACAATTTCCTCGTTTTTGAAGATGACGAGCTCGCGAAGACGCCAGCTTTCTCAGCCAACCTCAGCATGACGTCGCGCTTCAGCCTTGACGTGGACGGTGGCCTTGACGGGTTCTTCCGGCTTGACTATACCTACCGCGGCGACGCCGATACGGTATCCCAGAACCGAGACGTCGATGGCAACATCAATCCGTTCTTTGAGGAGATACCGTCTTACGATCTGGTTAACCTGAACCTGTCGGTCGGACGGGACAACTGGTCTGCGGGACTGTTCGTGAAAAACCTCACGAACGAGTTCGCTGTGGTCGATGCATTCGCATCCGAACAGGACCCCTACTTCTTCGTCACGCTGCCCCCGCGCACAATTGGCCTGAGTATCTCCAGCGCGTTTTAGCGCCGGACGGGGTCAGGCCCCTGCAACACACGCACCCTTACCGTCTCAGCGAAGGCACCAGTCTCGCTGCGACGGTTCGGCTGCAGCGGTCAGCGACTGCTGCACTCACGCCGTTTCAACAGAACGACACGCGATTCGCGAAAGGGTCGCTGGACTTGGCTACTGTATTGCAGAGGGCAGTCGCGATGATACACGCCCGGCAAGACCCTGAATCACAGCGATGTGGGAAGGCTCAAGCAGAGAGGGATTGACCGCAGCGAGTGTATTCACCAATGAAGTCGCCGTGATATCCGCCAGCGTCAGTTCATTCCCGCAAAGATAGGACTGCCCCTGCGCGAGTGTCTCCCCGAGCCAGGACAATGTGGCAGCAATCTGCTCTTCGTAACCGGCGACGGTCTTTGCACAGCGTAGCTCGGGATCACGCCGGGTATTCTCATAGAACCAGAGAACAAGTTTTTCGAGCGCGGCAACGCCGACAGCATCTGCAAACAGCATCTGCATCCGGGCGGCCTCCCGCTGCGGGAAAAGTGCGGAGGCGCCTGCATCGCGCCTTTCCAGATAGTCTAATATCGCGTGCGAATCGATAATAACTCGACCATCATCGAGGACCAGCACCGGAACCCGACCCACGGGGTTGTACTGCCGGATAATTTCACTATCCTGATCCGTCCGCAGTGCATCCTGCGTGTATTCGCAGCCAAGTGATTCAAGCACCATGGCGACACGGCGAACGAAGGGGGAATGACTTCCGCCGATCAACCTCATGCAGCGTACTGCCTGACGATCGTCGATAGAACGCGATCACGGCACTCGGCCATTAGTGGTTCGACGCGATCGCCATTCGCCTGCTTAACATGCCCGAAACCCTTTATTTCAAGACTCAGCTCGGCATAGCGCAGGGCATCGTCGTAGTTGTGCGGGGCAAGCTCGGGTAGCATCGCCTTGATATCCTCGATCATACGCGCCCGCAACTCACGCTCCCAGCGACGCTCGGCGGTGCGCCCAAACACGTCCAGCCGCGTACCGCGCAGGCGCTTCATCCTGGCCAGCACATGGAACGCCGGCACTACCCAGCTACCGAATCGACGCTTGATGAGCTCGCCGGTTACTGGATCTCTCTTGGACAAAAGCGGGGGTGCAAGGTGGAAAACCGGGCGGGTCTTGCCGATGAAGTTGCTTTTCCCGCGTGCTAGAAAATCCGTTTCCGCGTAGAGGCGGGCTATTTCGTATTCATCCTTGATTGCCATGTGCTTGAACAAAGCCATCGCCATCGCCCTGGTCAGTGCCTGCTCCCTTGACGGGAACCCACTATCAACGGCCGCGACCTCGGCTATCAGGTCCCGATAGCGCTGTGCGTACGCCGCGTCCTGATACTGCTCAAGGAAATGCGCCCGGTGTTCGATGAGGTCCGGCGTGTTGAGTTCCTCGGCCTGTGTCTCTGCCCTCTCGCCATCGCCCAGTGAATCGAGTACTTCCGGCCTGGCCATGGCCATCCGCCCAAGGTCAAAAGCCAGCAGCGATTTCTCCACGGCGGCGCCATTCAGCGTGATGGCCGTTTCGAGCGCCTCGTGAGACAACGGCACGTCCCCGTTCTGCC
>CAYFVJ010000154.1:0-6364 GCA_964346555.1 uncultured Alteromonadaceae bacterium
GCGTCGGGCGTCTTGCGCTGCGCGGGGTGCAGACCTCGCTCAGCCGAACCGGCCTGGCCACAGTGGCGCTGGCCATTGCCGTGTCCGCCACGGTGGGTGTGGGCCTGATGACCGGGTCGTTCCGCGCCAGCGTGGCGGACTGGCTGGACACCACGCTCGGCAGCGATTTGTACGTCTCTGCGGAGGCTGACAGTAACGGCGAGCGTCGGCTGGATCCCGCCTGGGTGGCGGCGGCTGACGCGGTCGCCGGCGTGCGCAGTGTGAGCACGGGTGTCAATCGCGACCTGCAGGTCAACGGCGAATCCATCCCGGCACTGGTGCTGGACGCGGCAGGCAGCGCTGCCCGTGGCTTTGAGTTTGTCTCCGGCGATGCGGACGCCGCGAGGCCGCAGTTCGACGCCGGCAAGGCGCTGATTGTCTCGGAACCCCTGGCCTACCGGCAGGACATCAGCGCCGGCGACCGGGTGCGCCTGCGCACGGTGACTTCGGGCATGATCGAGCTTCCAGTAGCGGGCATCTATCGGGATTACAGCTCTTCCCGGGGCATGCTCGTCATCCCGCGAGCGCTGTACAATCGCCATTGGCCTGATCGAGGCTTCGCCACCCTTGGAATAGCGATCGACCCGACTGCCGACCTCGACGCCATCACCCGCAGCCTGCGGAGTCTGAATGCAGAACTGGCTGGCGATGCAGACATCACCTCGAACCGCGCCATCCGCGACAACTCGCTGGCCATCTTCGACCGCACCTTCGTGATCACCGATGTGCTCAAGCTGCTGGTGATACTGGTCGCCTTCATCGGCGTCTTCAGCGCGCTCATGGCCCTGTTTCTCGAAAAGGGACGTGAATTTGCCATACTGCGGGCCACCGGCATGACCCCCGGCCAGCTGCACCGACTCGTGCTCAGCCAGGCCGCGCTGATCGGCACGCTGGCGGGGGTGCTGTCCATTCCGCTCGGCTGGGTTCTCTCCGAAATCCTTATCGATGTCATCAATCGGCGCTCTTTCGGCTGGACCATGCAGAGCCACTTCTTTCCCGGCATCCCGCTGGAGGCATTGCTGCTGTCCGTGATCGCTGCGCTTCTGGCGGCAATCTATCCGACCCGGCGCATCGGCAGTGCGCCTTTGCGCGACCGGCTGGCGGGGCTGTGATGCGCGCGGCCGTCATTCTTTTGCTGCTCATGCTGACTGCCTGTGGCAGGCAGGCGCCGGAGGATTCGCTGGCGGTAGGCGAAGCCCTCGGCGGCATTGCCGCAGAGGGCTTTGCGCGCGCGGACGTTCCGCGCGATTTTGTCTTCCCCGACGACCATGCAGCCCACCCGGCGTTTCGCAATGAGTGGTGGTACCTCACCGGCAATCTGCAGACGCCGAGCGGGGAGCGCATCGGCTACCAGCTGACCCTGTTTCGCATAGCCCTGTCGCCAGGAGAGCCCGAGAGCGAGTCCGCGTGGGCGACGCACCAGATCTGGATGGGGCACGTGGCCGCCACCGATGTCGCGGCGGCCGAACACTATCACGCTGAACGCTACGCTCGCGGCGCGGCCGGTCTGGCCGGCCAGTCGATGCAGCCATTTCGCGTCTCACTGGAAGACTGGGAGATTCGCGGCGGGGCGGATGGCGGTTTTCCCTGGGCGATCGATGTCGACGCCGGCGACTTTGCGCTGCAGCTGACCATTGACCCGGCAAAGCCGCCCGTGCTGCAGGGCGATAGCGGCCTCAGCCAGAAAAGCGCCGCCCCGGGCAACGCCTCGTACTACTACTCGATCACGCGCCTGGCCACCCGCGGTGAGATCCGCGTTGGCGAGACGATTCACGACGTCGAGGGCATGAGCTGGCTCGATCGCGAATGGAGCACCAGTGCGCTCGGCGACGATCAGGCCGGCTGGGACTGGTTCTCCCTGCAGTTTGCGAGCGGCGCGGACCTGATGGTCTATCGCCTGCGCCGCAAGGATAGCAGCACCGACCCGTACAGTGCCGGCGCCTGGGTGGACGCCGACGGACGCTCGGAAACCCTGGAGGCGGCGGACTTCACCCTGCGCGAGGAACGCGTCTGGACCAGCGCCTCCGGCCGGCGCTACCCCGTTGCCTGGACGCTGGACAGCGGCGGTCGCACGCCGACGCTGCGGGTGGAGGCTTTGCTGGACGATCAGGAAATGCAGACCAGCGTGCGCTACTGGGAGGGCGCGGTGCGCGTGGAGGCGGCAGACAGCGGTGAGGTGCTGGGCCATGGCTACCTCGAAATGACCGGCTATTGACGACTTGCATGCGCAGAAAACGCCCGACAAGGACACCCGAGGCACACAATAACGGCCCCGGCGGCGTCAGCGTAAATGAAACATTCAGCGGCACGGTGCGCGACGTCAGCGCCGCGGGCAGCGGTGTAGTAGAGCATCCCGGCGGGCGCATATTCTTCGTGCCGGGCGTGTGGATCGGTGAGCGCGGCAGCTTTCGCGTCACCGCCCTGCGTGGACGCTTCGGGCATGCGGTGCTGGAAGCGTTAACCGCGGCGTCGCCACAGCGTGTTGCGCCCGCTTGTCCGCATCACGGCACCGGCCCGACGGCTTGCGGCGGCTGCCCCTGGCAGTTTATCGACTACACGGCCCAGTGCGCGGCCAAGGACGCACGCGTGCGCGCCGCCATGGAGCAACTCGGCGCCGGCGCTACAGTGCAGGCACTGTGGCCGTCACCGCAGAGCTACGGCTATCGCAACCGGGCGCAGTTGAAGACAGACGGCAGCCGGCTCGGTTATGTCGCCGCCGGATCTAACACGCTGGTGCCGATCAATGACTGCCCTGTACTCACGCCGAGCAATCGGGACACGCTGGCGGCCCTGCTGGCGCGGCTCCCCGACCCGGCACTGAAACCTGCACGCGGGCAGCCGTGGAGCAGCCTCGACATCGACGACGACATTTCCGCGGATGGTGTCGTACCAGACCAGCGCCGACCGTTTCGTCAGGGCAACAGCGCACAGAATGCCCGCATGCAGGAATGGCTTGCCCACGCGCTGGACCCGCTGCCGCGCAGCGCGCCGGTGCTGGAACTCTTCGCCGGCGACGGCAACTTCACGACGGCAATCGCCGAGATGGGCTTCACGGATATACTGGCCCTGGACAGTGCGCAAGATGCGATCGCCACATTGTCGACACGACAGCTGCCCGGCGTAATATCAGAAGTGTGCAATCTTTACGCAGCCGATGCCTTTGATCGACTGCGCAAGCCACTTGCAGCCGCGCAGATTCTTGTGCTCGACCCACCGCGAGACGGGCTCAAACACGTCGACGCTCTGTTGCACCGCGCTCGCAGCTTGCAGCATGTTCTCTACGTATCCTGCGATCTCGCGACATTCACCCGCGACCTTGCACGCTTTGTCGAAAGCGGCTTCAAGGTTGCAGAGGTGCAGCCACTGGACCAGTTTCCACACACGCCACATATCGAGCTGCTGGGACGCCTGACACGCTAAGCCCCTGAATTTCTCCAGTCCTACTAAGGCCGCAGGGCGTGTGCTACCCTCCGCCGCCTTTTTTAGCGTAGTCTAGCCTTAAGCGTACGGTGTCGAAACTCTCAACCCGCCGGGGCAGCCCTGCCACATCAGGGTGCGTCAGACCTGAAACGACATCGGGACAGGCTGCGACCTGACAAACACGGCGGCGGTATGGACACACCAGAGGAGTGAGCGCGGCATGAATACATTCAAGCAGGACTGGCTGTCGAACATCCGCAACGACCTCCTCGCCGGGGTTGTGGTCGCGCTGGCGCTGATCCCGGAAGCCATCGCGTTCTCTATAATTGCCGGGGTGGACCCTAAGGTGGGTCTGTATGCCTCTTTCTGTATCGCCACCATCACAGCCATCACCGGCGGACGGCCCGGCATGGTCAGCGGCGCCACGGGGGCCATGGCGCTGCTGATGGTAATGCTGGTGAAGGAGCACGGCCTGCAGTATCTGCTTGCCGCCACCGTTCTCACCGGGGTGCTGCAAATCATCGCCGGCTGGGTTCGACTCGGCTCGCTCATGCGATTTGTCTCCCGTTCGGTCATCACCGGCTTTGTAAACGCTCTGGCCATATTGATATTCATGGCGCAGATTCCGGAACTGACCGGCGTCACCTGGCACGTCTACGCCATGACCGCCGGCGGCCTGGGTATCATTTACCTGTTTCCCTACATTACCAAGGCCGTGCCATCGCCGCTGATCGCCATCGTTGCGCTCACCGCGATTGCCATGTTCCTCGGGCTCGACATCCGCACTGTGGGTGACATGGGTAAACTGCCGGACAGTCTGCCCGTGTTCCTGCTGCCCGACGTGCCGCTCAACCTGGAGACCCTGCAGATAATATTCCCGGTCGCGGCAACGCTGACCGTAGTGGGGCTGCTCGAATCCCTGATGACCGCATCGCTGATCGACGACCTTACCGACACCGGCAGCAACAAGAATCGGGAGTGCGTCGGCCAGGGCGTGGCCAATATCGCCTCGGGATTCATCGGCGGCATGGCCGGCTGCGCCATGATCGGCCAGTCAGTGATCAACGTTAAATCCGGCGGACGCGGACGCCTGTCGTCCCTGGCCGCGGGCATATTCCTGCTGGCCATGCTCATGCTAATCGGCGACTGGGTTGCGAGAATACCCATGGCGGCGCTGGTTGCGGTCATGATCATGGTCGCCATCGGCACGCTGAACTGGCAGTCGATTCGCGAGCTGGCGGTCAACCCGAAAAGCTCGAGCATTGTCATGCTGGCCACAGTCGTCGTCACCGTGGCGACCCACGATCTCGCCAAGGGCGTTCTCACCGGAGTGCTGCTCTCCGGATTTTTCTTTGCGCACAAGGTCGGCCAGATACTCGTTATCCGCTCCCACTCCGAGGACGAGGGACGGGTGCGCACCTACCACGTGGTCGGCCAGGTATTTTTCGCCTCGGCTGACCGCTTCAACGCCGCGTTCGATTTCAGGGAAGTCATCGAGAAAGTGGTGATTGATGTCAGCCGCGCGCATTTCTGGGACATCACGGCGGTCAGTGCACTGGACAAAGTGGTTATCAAGTTCCGCCGTGAGGGAACCGATGTCGAGGTGATCGGCATGAACGAGGCCAGCGCAACCCTGGTCGACAAGTTCGCCATCCATGACAAGGATGGCGCCGAAGACATGATCATGGGCCACTGAGGGAGCAAGCGATGAAGATCGAGTCGAAAATTCTCGCCTGTGTCGACCAGTCGCACTTCGCCGACCACGTCACCGACTACGCGGCGTGGGCCGCCAGGCGCATGCAGGCACCCCTGGAACTGCTGCACGTAATCGACCGCCATCCGGAGACCGCGACCTCGACAGATCACAGCGGCGCCATCGGCCTGGGCGCACAGACACAGCTTCTGCACGATCTTTCGGACCGCGATGAATCACGCAGTAAGGATGCGCGAGAGCGCGGGCGGATTTTCCTCAACCGCCTGCGCGAGCGGGCGATCGCAGCCGGCGCCATCGAGCCCGACATTCGCCAGCGTCTGGGTGAGATCGAGAGCACGCTAACAGAGCAGCAGGAAGACGTGCAGTTGTTCATTCTAGGTCGGCGCGGACGCTCCGCCGAGGCGACCCAGCGCGACCTGGGTCGCAACGTCGAACGCGTGGTGCGCGCACTGAAGAAGCCGATTCTCGCGGTCACCGACAATTTTTCCGAGCCCAGGCGCGCCCTGTTCGCCTTTGACGGTGGCAGCATTACACGTCGCGGCGTGCGCACGATCGCCGACAGCCCGCTGTTCAAGGGCATGCCGCTTCAACTGCTGATGTCGGGCAAACAGGGCAGTGATGCCGCAAAGCAGCTCGAATGGGCCGGGCGCACTCTCACCGATGCCGGCATTGATGCCACCACTTCCATGATTCCCGGAGATGCCGAGCGCATCATCGGCGGGCAGGTACTGGACAACGGGATCGATATCCTGATCATGGGCGCCTACAGCCATTCTCCCCTGCGCAGTCTGGTGTTCGGGAGCAAAACATCGGACCTGCTGCGCTCGGCGCGGGTGCCGACACTGCTTCTGCGATAGATTGCTATCAGGCGTTCTGCAATCGGATTGCCATTGCCGGACCAGCATCGCGCGATGCCCGCTCCCCCAGGCTGAGGCCGCCATCGCGCAGCAGTACAGTCTTCTCTGCTCATGCCGATGATGATGTGGCATCGGGATCACGTGCTCCAGCGCCATTCCCGCGCCTGGCGGAGCTATTGAGGGGGCCTGCGGGCTCTGCTAGGCTATGGCTTCAAGTATCCAGTGGTCGACACACGCCGCGCTGTAGACCATTTCTGATCCTTCCCGCCCGTAGCTCAGCTGGATAGAGCGCTGCCCTCCGAAGGCAGAGGTCTCAGGTTCGAATCCTGACGGG
>CAYFVJ010000155.1:0-6342 GCA_964346555.1 uncultured Alteromonadaceae bacterium
GAAAAACCCCCGTCCACGCAGTGGTCGGGGGTTTTGCTTTTTGGATGTGATGAATTGCTGCCACTACACATGGGTTCATGTGACCGACCCTGGGGTTTGTATGGAAAGGCTGCTGGGTGCATAACCGAGCAGTGGACATACTCCTGAATCTACCCCAGAATCATATAATAAAATGTTTGTCAGTGAGTGGGGACTGGGCTTGCGGTGATGGAAGCAGCGCATCTATGTAGTCTTCGCGTTATCGACACTGTCCGCGCTGCCCCTGACATATGAGGTAACCGGTTATGTGGGCACGACTTCTTGACTCGTACCTCAAGGGATTGATCAAGCATGGCTCGCTGGCAGTGTCTTTTCCGGATGGCAGCCGCCGTTTATACAGTCCACACGCGACGAATCCAGCGGTTGCGGTCACTCTCCATGACCAGGAGACAGTCAGGCGGCTGACAGTCAATCCCGAGCTTGCTCTGGGGGAAGCTTACATGGATAACGGGCTGAGTGTTGAAAATGATGATCTTCACGCTTTTCTGAATCTTCTCGTCCAGAACATCGCCGGCGGCCGTGGCCCGTGGATGCGGCGAAGTGCGCAGACTGTACGCGGGGCGCTCCGATTCCTGCAACAGTACAATCCTGCTGGCCGGGCGAGGAAAAATGTCGCGCACCATTACGACCTCTCCTGTGACTTTTATCGTTTGTTCCTGGACGAGGATTTGCAGTACAGCTGTGCGTATTTTCGTTCGCCGGATGCCACGCTTGATCAGGCGCAGGTGGATAAAAAAACACACATCGCCAACAAGCTGCTGCTTTTGGATCCCGGCCAGAGTGTGCTGGACATCGGATGTGGCTGGGGTGGTATGGGCATCACCCTCGCCCGTGATTACGCAGCCAAGGTAACCGGCGTGACATTGTCCACAGAGCAGCAGCGTGAGGCCAACCGACGCGCTGAAGAAGCGGGTCTCTCTGACCGGGTTGATTTTCGGCTCCAGGACTATCGTCATATCCAGGGGCGTTTTGATCGCATTGTGTCAGTGGGTATGCTCGAGCACGTCGGTGTGCCGCATTATCGTGAGTATTTTGAAAACCTGCGCGATCGGCTTGATAAGCAGGGCGTGGCACTGGTGCACACTATCGGGAGGTGTACGCCGCCCAGCGCAAGCAACCCCTGGATAGCGCGGTACATCTTTCCCGGCGGCTATATCCCTGCGATGTCTGAGGTAGTGAGCGCTATCGAACGCAGCGATCTCGTAATTACAGATGTGGAAATTCTAAGGCATCACTATGCAGAGACGCTGCAGCACTGGTACCAGCGCTTCATGACAAATATCGATCTCGTCAGGGAGATTTACCCGGAACCTTTCTGCCGCATGTGGCGCTTTTATCTGGCGGCGAGCGAAGCGGCCTTCCGTGTCGGCGATCAGGTGGTCTTTCAGTTGCAACTGACCCATCGGGGCAGTGATGTTCCTGTTTGTCGGGACTACCTGTACAGGACGGTGGAAACTACAGAATCGCCGTAATTCAGACTTTGCAAAAAGCTGTTGCGCACGGATCGAAAGCCATCAGTTTATTTAGTCTTTCGCAGCTAGGAGCCTGTTTTCGTAAACTGGTAGATCGGGGGCGTCAAATACCAATACTGAACATCGCTTCCAGATCATGGCGCGAATAAACCTTGAAAGCCATTAAAGTCTCTGTTGACGTGATGTCTTCCAGGCTTGCGATCTTTCCAGTGACCAGCTCGGCTAGCTCCTCATTGGTTTTGACGCGAATCAGGACAACCAGGTCGTAGCGACCGGCAATCGAGAAAACCTCTGTGACCCCCGGAGTATCTGCGAGGGTGCTGCCGATCTGCTGGACCTTACCGCGGGCCACGGTCATGAGGACCATTGCTGTAACCATTGTGATTCCCCGCCTGTTCTCGCCGCCGTTAAACTCCAATAACAAGGATACCGGATCGATAAGCGTAAGGCGAAAGTCGGGGGCTGAATTTGTTGAAGCCGCTGGCGTCGTGGGACCGTGCGGTACATTTCAGCCGCCTACAACGGTCCGATGCGCCGGCGGTTATCCTGATACACGGCTCGCCGGAATACGCACCTGGGCCCGTTTGCAGGAGCAGCTGCATATCTTCCCCTGGAATATGCCCGCGGTCGCTTCCCGGATGTATTTGCCGCCTACGCCGAGTGAGACAAGAATGCGGCGACTTCGCGACTGGTTGACGGTCTGGGCAAGGCGCAGGCGAGCAGTTGGAGCACTGGTCAGAAACGGCGTATCAGCCCGGCACTAAAGACAATATCGGGCGCTGTCTCGACAACAATATCTTCACTGAAACCGAGTTCGAAAGCCCAGTCGGGCGATACCGCGAATGCAGCGGCGAACGACAGTTGCAGAGAGTCCCTGTCCAGGAACCTGCCTGTTTGTCTGTAGGCTGCGCTGTGCATATCCAGCTGGGTTTTAAGCGCGACCGCATCGGTAAGATGCCATGCCAGTGTGGCGGAGCCAAAGGCCAGTAGCTCTTCTGTCTGATTCTCCAGCACATTGCTCTCGCCGCTGAGCAACAGGCCGCCGCTGGCGTGCCAGTGCACTCTGTCGCCAAGGCGTCCGCTGCCGTGCAGGGAGCCGGTGAGTGCCGCGGCGCCAGAGCCGGTGAGGCGGTCGCTGTCGCCGGTCGGCAGTTTAAGCGTGCCGCGCAGGGTCAATCCCGATGCCAATTGACGGCCCGCGGATAGCTGCAGGTCGCCGATACCGCCGCCTGAGTTATCGAGCCGGAAGCCGGTGCCATCCGGGTTGCGCTGAACGAACAGGAGACGATCCCGGGGCAGGCGGTCGCGGCTGCCGTTGGGGAGACCGAACACATCGTGCCATTCCTCGATCGGCTGATCGAGAAATCCTCCGCTGTGGCGCAGCAGCGGCAGATTGATGCCGATCTCCCAGTCGCCCGCCAGGCCGCGGCGCAGATCCAGTTCGAACCGGTGGGTCTCGCCGTCGATCACAGTCCGTCGTCCATCGCTGTCGTCTTCGTCAATGCTGGTATTGGCGGCGTCGGCGGTCAGTGTCAACTGCATTGTGCCCGCCGGGACCAGCCGTGCACCGCGCGCTGGTGGCAGACCGTGGATGGCGACGAAGGGGCTGCGGTTGCTGGTGGGGATGGGTTCGAGGGACAGCCGGCTGTCGGAAGTGTCTGCCAGAACAGCAGTCGGTATGCTCGATGTGTAAAATAGTAAAATGAGGACGCCGCCGGCGCGGCAGCGGCGTTGCATCGGACTACCTGCGCCGCCTCTCAGAGCGGCGTCAGAGCTCCTCCGGCGCGGCCTGGCACCCGAAGGAGCCGATAGTCGCTGTCGTATCATCATCCGGATTGGTTGCCGTGACTACGATTTGCCCGGATTCGAATACTCTCCTGTCATTCTCTCCATCACCATCGTCATCGACTTCTTCGCCGCCGGAGAACTGCACCTGAAAGCCCGTGGTGAACGCCCCGCGTAGACCGCCCCGATCCGGTACGATGACGTCGTCATCGGGCACGATGCCGCAGTCGCCGGTTGTGTCGAAGCTGATAGTCGTCCCTGCGCCCGGCGCATTGTTGTAGAAGTCGGCGATAAAAAGATTATAGCTATTGTCATTGAATGCCGTGACAACAGCCTCGCCTGAACCACTGCTGCGTTTGGCGAGCAGCGTCGACAGGTTGCCTGCTGAGGACGCCATTGTGAGCACCAGGTCATCGCGCACATTGACCGGGGTTCGGCTGCAGAACACGCCGTCACCGTCGGACGGGCACAGGCTGCCGTTGTAGACGCCCTCGCCGGTGTTAAGATCCACATTCAGGCTGTACTCGCCGTCCTCGTTGAAATCGATGAATTCCTCCTCGGAGCCACTCGCCTCGCAGTTGGCGCTACTGCTGGGCGGTCCGCACTGCGGGCCCTCGGATGGCGTGTAAACGCCATCTTCGTTGTGGTCGATAAAGGCCTCCGGCAGGTTTTCGAACTCCTCGCCCCGGTCGTAGAGGCCATTGCCGTTGGCATCCACGAAGAACTCCTCGCCCACCGCGGTCACCAGGACGGTGGAACGCAGGCCGCGTATCGCGCCGAGGTCATTCGGGCAGGGGCCGAAGGAACCGTCGTGGGCGTCGCAGTTAAAGCTGCCGTCGTCCTCGATCGTCTGTATGCGATCGCGGTTGTCCTGGAACGTCGGCAGGCGCGGGGCCTGGCTGATCCACAGGACAGTGCAGGTGCCTCGCAGCGGCGTGTCGGTATCGCGCAGGTTCCGGTAACGGGTGCCGTTGCTCTGGCCGGTCAGGCAGGAAGAGTCGATGGCGCCATACTCCGTGGTAAAGGTGGCGCTGGTGCCGTCTGCAACCGGGTTGTTGAACTTGTCGGCCATGCGCACAGTGATGGCCACCTCAATGCCGTCACGATCTGCCGCCCGCGGCACGTTGAAGACCTCGGTGCTCAGGCTGACAGAGTTCTGGTCCGGCAGGCCGGTGCCGATCACGATCTGGTTCGAGGACACGGACTGTGGTCGCGATGTCCCACTGCTGCTCTGGGCCTCAAAGGTGGCGATAACGCGTGTCGAAGTGGCGACATTGCCGGAACGCACTTCCACCTCGACCAGGCCGTTGGCATCCGACACTGCGCTGCTGTTGAGTAATGAAATTCCACCCAGAGTGTTGGTGAGTTCAAAGTCTACGGTGACACCGGAGAGCGGTCGCCGGGACGGGTTGTCCAGATACGCCGGGTCGCCGGGCCCCGGTTCTCCCTCCGCCAGGGTGACAGACTCTTCCAGTACCTCGAAAGTGACTGTGGCGACTTCCGTGCGGTTCGGCCCTCCGGTGCCTTCAAGTGCAATAATAGTCCGATCAGCGCCCTCTTCGCCCTCGGAGGGCTCGCTGCGTATGAAGCCGATGAAGTTGGCATCACGCTCGGCGATGCGGACGTTGGCGGTGGCCTCCTCGCCGTTGCCGAGCAGTCGGGCGGTGATGGTATCCTCTGTCTCGCACTCGCCGGCGCGGTACTCCACGGAGGCGAGACCGTCCGGCGCCTCAACGGTGAGGGAGGAGACGCCATTCTCCTCGTCATCCAGCTCGCGAAAAGTGGCCCGGCCGGCGTTCGAGCAAACACTACGGAAGCGCACCTGCTCTACGGTGGAAACGGCGTCGCCATTTTCATCAACGATAGTGACGGTAAGAACCGATGTGCCACGAAATGGTAGGTTTTCCGCACTCAGCCCGATCGCGCCATCGACAAACGTCGTACCCTCAAAAAATCCGATACGCAGCCCCGCAGCCTGGACCTCGACCACTGTATCGACGGTGACCGGCCCGCGCGGTGCTTCAGCGGTAAGGGTTACGGTGTCGGCGCCGAGCGTTGGCCCGGCCTCTATCTCGAAGCGCGCGATGCCGTCGTCGTCTGTGCGCGCCTGGCCGTTGTCTGGCAGGATCTGCACGAACTGCGCCTCCGCCGAAACCAGCACACCGCTGGCAGGTTCACCCGCGTCCGTGTCTTCTAGCACAGTAACCTCCAGGGTGACCGGCCGGGTGGAGGTCACCAGAGAGGTGGGATTGCCATCTTCGTCGATGACAGTTGTGCTCAGTCGATAGCTGAGCAGGTCGGCGCCGGGCTCATCCGGAATGAAGCCGCCGCCGCTCCCGCCGCCCCCGCCACAGGCCGCCAGGGCAAATAACACGAACGAGACTGCGGCAAAGCGGCTGGCAAAGAAAGCGACTCGATGACTCATTCCATTCCCCTTGTTGTTCGCAGCCGAACAGGCGTTGTTATCACTGCCCACGCTTGCAGCGGCGTACTGTAGCCCGACACCGGAATACACGCTAGTTAGATCTATACCATACCATGGTTTGTATAGAGAAAGTCCATACAGAACATGATGATAGATTAAAAAGGTAATTGTTAACGCAAAGTTTCAAGCCTAGCTCACTGAAAGTTGACCACAGCGCTCAGAAAAGCCCGGCACTCTCGGCCAGCTTGACCGCGCCCAGGAGCACCGCGACAGCGACCACCGCGCTGCCGAGCAGGTTGGCGAGGCGGCTGTTGACGTGCTCGCCCAGGAGGTCGCGGCGATTCATCAGTATCAGCAGGGCCACGGCGACAAAGGGCAGCAGCAGGCCGTTGGCCGCCTGGGCAAACACGATGGCCGCCAGCGGCCGCGTGCCAAGCGCGGAAAACAGGGTGCCGGTCACCAGCACGGCCAGGCTCACGGCTCGGAAGGGGATGTCGCGCAGCCCCCCGCGCCAGCCCAGGGCCCCACACACGGCGTAGCCGGCGGCGAGCGGGGCGGTGATGGCGCTGGTGAGGCCACCGGCAAAGAGTCCGGTGGCGAATACCGGCCCGCTGGCGTCGC
>CAYFVJ010000156.1:0-6278 GCA_964346555.1 uncultured Alteromonadaceae bacterium
ATGACTGCCGTGTGACCACCCTTGAGGGTCGTGTGCTTTTCGAGCCGGCATGGGGAATTTACGACATGATTGTCGGGGCGCGCGTTACCTCGGTGTTCGGCGGCACAGCGGATCGCGAGGCATTCCGGCTTTATTGACCTCCGGGGGTAGCGACCGGGAAACAAAGCTCAGGAAGTCGACGGACCTTCTGACCCCAACACAAACGGCATGCGCCGCAGTCGCACCCCGGTCGCCGCAAACACAGCATTGCCCACGGCCGGCGCGATCGGTGGCGTCCCCGGCTCGCCTACGCCCGTCGGCGGTGATTCCCGTGGCACGATGTGCACGTCGATCTGCGGTGTCTCATCCAGCCGCAGCAGCGGGTAATCGTGGAAATTGGATTCCGCAATGCCGCCATCCTTCAGCGTCACGTGACTCTTGAGCGCCGCGGTCAGCCCGAAAATAATGCCCCCCTCCATCTGCCCGCGCACGATGTCGGGATTGACCACCAGGCCGCAATCCAGCGCGCAGGTCACCCGGTGTACGCGTATGTTGCCGTCGCTGACGGACACCTCGGCGATCTCGGCGACCACGCTGTCGAATGACGCGTGTACGGCGACGCCCTGGAAATGTCCCGGCGGTGGTTTGCCCCAGTCCGCCTTTGTCGCGGCCAGTCGCAGTACCGCGAGGTGACGCGGGTGATCGGCCAGCAGTGTTTCGCGGAACGCCAGCGGATCCGCGCCCGTGGCATGCGCCAGCTCGTCGATGAAGCTCTCGACCACAAATGCGTTCTGCGAGTGTCCCACAGAGCGCCAGAAGCCGATCGGCACGCCAGGGTCGTGCAGGAGGAATTCCACGCGCACACTGTCGATTGCGTAGGGCAGCTCTTCGGCGCCCTCGGTGCTGGAAGGATCGCGCCCGCGAAGGAGTGCACCGCCCGCGCGTCCGGCAACGCCGATAGCGGCATCGGGTACCCAGCCGGGCAACAGGGTACCGAGAAAATCCCCCGTCATCGGCGCAATGATGCTCGGCCCCACGATCCGGTGCTCCCAGCCGCTTAGCGTGCCTTCGCCGTCGAGTGTCGCCCGCAGCCGATTGCAGGTTGCGGGACGGTAGTAGTCGTGGCGCATGTCATCCTCGCGCGACCAGATCACTTTCACCGGTCGCCTGGCGTGGCGTGATATTTCCAGCGCCTCGAGGGCGAAGTCGGACATGGCGCGCCGCCCGAAGCCGCCGCCGATCAGCGTGCAGTGTACCCGGACCTGATCCTGCGACAGGTCGAGAAGCCTTGCCGCGGCGGCCTGCAGCATGTCGGGTGCCTGGGTGGGTGCCCAGATATCGCACACTTCGTCCTGCAGCCACGCGGTGCAGTTCATCGGTTCCATGGTGGCGTGTGCCAGGTGAGGGATGACATATTCCGCTTCTATCACCTGCGCAGCAGACGCGACGGCCTGCGTCCAGTCACCGTCATCCCGCGCGCTGCGTCCCGTTTCCTCGGTCAGCAGTTGACGCTGTGTTGTCTCCAGCGCAGCGCTGTCGAGCCCCTGCAGCGGTCCCCCCGACCAGTTCGCATCGAGCCTGCCTGCCGCCTGACGCGCCGGCCAGTAACCGCTGGCAATGATTGCGACGCCAGTACTGATCTCGAACACGTCCAGGACACCGGCAACCGCGCGCGCCGCTCTGTCATCGAACCCCGTTAGCTCGGCTCCAAAGCGCGGGCTGCGCACGACAACGGCGCTGACCAGTCCCGGCAGGGCGTTATCGCCCATGCCCGTGTCGATACCGAATAAGGCTGTTCCGGTGCTCTTGCCGACACGATCGTTGCGCGGCAGTGATCGGCCGATCCAGCGAAAATCCGCAGGTGACTTGAGCGGCGGTTCCGACGGCACCGACAGGTGCGCAGCCGCTTCCGCCATGTCGCCGTAGCTGACATCGCGACCCGACGCGGAATGCCTTATCCGCCCATCGCGCACCACAACCTCGGCGACGGGCACGGCCCACTCGGCAGCAGCCGCACTGCGCAGCATCTCCCGTGCCGCAGCGCCGCTCATGCGTAACGGCTCCCAGCGCGTTGCGGTGCTGGTGCTGCCGCCGGTGACCTGCAGCGGGTCCTGGAAATCCGGGTGCACCGGCGCCAGATGAACGTGAATGCGTGCGGGGTCAAGCTCGAGTTCCTCTCCCACCAGGGTCGGCAACGCGGTGCTGACGCCCTGGCCCATCTCGGCCTTGTCGAGCTGGAAGATCACCCGGTTGTCGGGGGCGATCTGCAGCCAGGCATCCGGGCTCAGGCTGTTGTCGCCTGCGAGACGGGCATCGCTGCTACAGCCGGAAAAATGCACACCCAGCACCAGGCCGCCGCCGGCGACTGCGGATGACTTCAGGAACGTGCGCCGATTGAGTGAGGGACCCTCTGACGAGGTCATGATGTGGCACCGCCGCGGGCCGGACCACCCTGCGGGGCGATCTCGATTGTCGGATCCCAGGTATGCGGGATCTGTTCACCACTGCGCGCGAGCTCAGCCGCCCGGTGCACGGCGGCGCGAATGCGTGGATAGGTTCCGCAGCGGCACAGGTTGCCGCTCATCGCCGTGTCGATGTCGTCATCAGAGGGTGAGTCGTTGCCGTCGATCAACGCCACCGCCGTCATGATCTGGCCCGACTGGCAGTAGCCGCACTGGGGCACGCTGGCTTCGATCCACGCCTGCTGCACCGGATGCAGTGATGTGGGTTCAGCCGGGTTTCCGAGCCCTTCTATGGTGGTGATGCTGCGACCGTTCACAGCGCTGACAGGCGTCACACAGCTGCGCACCGGTACGCCGTCCAGGTGCACGGTACAGGCGCCACAGTATCCCTGGCCGCAGCCGAACTTGGTGCCGGACAACTGCAGGCCGTCGCGCAGGGCCCACAGCAGTGGGGTGTCAGTGGCTATGTCGACGTCTTGTCTCGCGCCGTTGACGTTCAGTTCAGGCATGTGTCTCTCCCAGCATCTATTCAATCAACGCCAGAATATCCCGCACCAGATCATTCGTCGTCACAATCCCTACCAGTTGGTTGTTCTCGGTGACGAGCAGTCGCTTGATGTTGTGTGTGTGCATCAGGTGCGCGGCGTGCCGGGTAGCGAGCTGCGGGGGAACCGACAGTGCCGGCTTGGCGCACACATCGTAGACATTGATCAGGTCGATATCCCCATCCTCGGCGATGATTGTTTTCAGCAGGTGCGAGTAGGTCAGAATGCCGTAGGCGTCATGCTCATCGTGTCGGTCCACTACCAGGCTCTTTACCCCGTGTTGTTTCATTGCCAGGAGCGCATCGCGCAGGGTGTTGAAAGGGGACATCGTCACCACTTGGGTGACCATCATGTCCCTGACCAGTTTTGTCGCCATTGCCTAGTTCTCCCTGTCCATGTCGTGCAGATGCTGTTCGAACTTCATTACCTGCGACATCTCAATACCGGCGAGGTGGTCAATGCCCACGCTGAAGGCGATTCCGCGTGAATCGCCGTCCTCCATCAGCACATCGCGCATGGCCTTGAGTATCGACTGGGACAACTGCCTGGCGACCACCATCAGCAACACCGACTGGCTGCCCTCGAAGGTCAGGCCGAGGAATGTTTTGCGATTGTCATCGCCGATACCGCGCCCGGTGAGAATGGTAATGCCGGAGGCACCGGCTTTTTTGGCCCGATCGATTGCGGACCGCTCCATTTCTTCGGGCGCGATGACCACCACCGCACAGAATTTCATGGTTCTGGTCTCCTCTTGTTTGACGCCGCCTCGACCACCAGGGCATACAGCATCACGGAAATTATCGGAAATATAGAGGCAAAGGCAATCAGCCCGAAGCCGTCCAGCAACGCACTGCGCCCGTCGATCGAGCTGGCCAGGCCAATGCCCAGTGCCGTGACCAGCGGCACCGTGACCTCGGAGGTGGTAACGCCGCCGAGGTCGAATGCCAGGGCCGTAATGTAGCGCGGCGACAGGAAGGTAAGGACCAGTACCACGAAGTAGGCCAGCATAATGTAGTAGTGAATGGAGTGTCCCGCGATGATCCGGAATACGCCCACGCTGATGCCAACGGCGACACCCACCGCCACGATCAGGCGTATCGCGCTGCCGTGCAGCTTGCCGGGGGAGGCCTTTTCCGCCTGATCGCCGATGGCGATCAGTGCCGGCTCTGCCATGGTGGTGGCAAAACCGATCGTGAAAGCGAACAGCAGGATGAGCAGGTTCTGGTTGCGCTCGATCAACTGCTCCGCCATCAGCGTGCCCACCGGGAACAGCCCGAGCTTGAGTCCAACGACAAACGCGTAGAGCCCGAACAGCACCAGAAGGAAGCCCAGGCCCACCCGCAGCGCATTGGCCAGCGGTTTGCGCAGGATAAGATACTGGAAAACCAGCACCACAAGGATGATCGGCAGGATGTCGCGCAGCATACTGGCAAGTTCGAGCAGCATGCGCAGCGCCCAGTGCAGGTCGTGGCTGCCGGATCCCGCCAGGCTCACCGCCTCTGTGCCGGACAGCTTGTACACCCAGATGCCGTAGAGCTGGACGCTGATCATCGGCACCATGACCGCCAGGGCCACCAGTCCGAAGCCATCGCGCAGGGGGTTGCGACCGGCAATGGAGCTGGCCAGGCCCAGCCCGAGGGCCGCGATCAGGGGCACGGTAACGATGTTGGTGGTCACGCCGCCGGAGTCGTAGGCCAGGCCGACAATCTCTGCCGGGGCAAACCAGGTAACGCACAGTACAATCACGTAGCCCCCGATCATCAGCCAATGGATCGGCCAGCCGTAAATAATGCGCAGGACGCCAAGGGCGATCACTGCACCGACAGACAGTGCGACTATGACGCGCAGGGTAATGCCGTTCACCCTTCCCTCGCTGATCACCTCGGCTTTTTCTGCCACCGCGATCAACGCAGGCTCTGCCACCACGGCTGCAAACCCCAGTGCAAAGCCAAAAGAAAGCAGCAACAGCGCCGAGCCGCGGCGCGCGAACTGGTTGGCCAGGCTCTTGCCGACCGGGAAGATGCTCAGCTCCAGTCCCTGCAGAAACAGGGCGATGCCGATGGCAACCACCAGCAGACCGAGGCACAGATTCAGCAGGTCCGGCGGCAGCGTGCGGAAAATCGCCGCCTGGAAAAACAGCACCACCAGCACGATGGGGAGAAGGTTGCGCGACGCGTGGAGAAACTGCGCATACAGCTGCTGCATGAAATAGCGCAAGCGTGACATTACCGATTAAGTAGGTACGTGTCATGATAACGTCCTGTGGCGCGGGTGTCGCGCCCGCAGTCGGTGTTTGCGGCGTACGACGGGTGTGGCGGGTGGCGGGTGGCGCATTGCAGCGAGGCGTGATGGTTGCTTCAATGTCCCGGGTCCTCAGCGGCGCCAGCGAGAACGGGCATGAATCCAGACCAGCGAGAAATACAGGAACACGAACCCGGGCACGATCTGCACCTGCAGCACGAAGACCCTACGATCCGCAATCTGCACAAGATCATACGCTTTGCCGTGAAAGTGCTGGCCATACTGATGGTCGGTGTGATCGTCTGGGGGATAGGGGACGTGATCTACGTTCTCTATCTCCGCCTTACCGAGCCGCCGCTCATGCTGCTCAAGATCAACGACATCCTGGCAACCTTCGGCGCGTTTCTTGCCGTACTGATCGCTATCGAGATTTTCATCAACATCCGGATGTACCTGAGCACCAACGTCATCCCGGTGCGCCTGGTCATTGCGACGGCGCTGATGGCCATTGCGCGCAAGGTGATCATATTCGATTTTGATCAGATTGAGCCCGAGTATGTCTATGGCACCGCGGCAGTGGTCCTGTCGCTGGGTATCACCTACTGGCTGATCACCAGGCCGGTGGATCGAAGCGGTATCGTCAATTCACGTGGCGAGCTCCAGGAGCGTGCGGACGAGTGATGTTCTTTCCAGAGTCGACTGGGCGGCCGCCGCGTTACGCGAGCTGATGCTGCGGGCCGAGCGCGATCCCGAATGGCTGGCGGGTCTGGCATATTCTCTTTACATATGCCAGTAATATCGATAGGCTTTAGTGGATAAAGCGAGAGAGGTCTAAGCCATGAAAATGGAAAAAGCCCGTATCTTCAAGAACAATCGATCGCGCGCGATACGCCTGCCAAAGTCGCTGGATTTTTCTGCCGAGGTCGATGAAGTCCTGATCATGCGTGTCGGTCGCAGTCGTGTCGTCGTTCCCGCGGGTGAGGGCTGGGCCTCGTGGTTTGATCGTGAGGCCGCGGTCACCAGTGACTTCATGGCCGAACGCGACCAGCCG
>CAYFVJ010000157.1:0-6258 GCA_964346555.1 uncultured Alteromonadaceae bacterium
CAGCCCCGTCGACATGCCGGTCGTGCCGATCGGTGACGCGTCCCGCTCGACGACCAGGACCTCGGCGCCACCGTCCCTGGCCGCGAGCGCAGCCGTCAGGCCACAGGCACCGGCACCGACCACAACAACCGGTACCGAAAATTCTGGCGGATTCTGCTTGATCTGTAAGACGCCCATGGACCGCCCTACTCCAGCCCGCGAAGAATCGTGTTCGCCAGTACGGCATTGTCCCAGGCCGGCTCCTGCGGCGGCCAGTCACCCAGACGCAGCACGACCGTCCTGCTCGAGGGCACGATATAGACCACCTGGTTGGAATTGCCATCAAACAAAAAAAGGTCATCACTGGCATAGGGCTCTGAGTGTAAGCTCGCGCCGATTGACACCTCTGGGTTGGCGGCGCCACGTCGCTTCTTATAGGGCGAGCCGAGATACAAGCCCAGCCCGGCGTTGGGATTGCCCGGGCGCGATGTGAGCATCGCTGCCACGTAGTCCGCGGGGAGCAGGCGCTTGCCATCCCAGACGCCATCGTGCATCAACAACAGGGCAAGTCGCAGGTAGGCTTCGGCCGGCAGCAGCACACAACACCCGGAATGCGCGACACCACCTTCCCGGTTCATCCATATCTCGCCCCCGGGCGCACCCAGGGGAATCAGCACTTCGCTGGAAATCCAGTCTTCGTAGGCCACGCCGGTGGCGCGCTGGATGATCGGCGCAATCAGCTCGGCATTCGCGTTTGAGTACTCGTAGCGAGAGCCGGGAGGATCGACCAGTGGGTAGTCGTTGATGATGATCTGGTCATGTGCGGGATGCAGATAAGCGCGATTGAGAATGTTGTCGGGGCTCCTCGCGATCGCCTGCGGCAGCAGGCCCGAGTACATGCCGAGGAGATCCCGCAGAGTAATGGCCGCTTTCGGAGTGCCCTGCCATTCGGTGATGAAATCGGCTGCCGGCTGTGACAATGATTCGATAAAGCCGTGCTGTATCGCCCGTCCCACCGCGATCACGCCCAATGGCTTGGCCAGCGACTTGCCGACAATCAGCGACTCGCGCGACGTATCGCCATAGTAACGCTCGGCCTCGATAGCGCCGTCCACCCAGACGATAAATGCGCTGGAATTGTTGCGCTCGGCGTAAGATCCGGCGGCCTGCAGGGCCTCGGGTTCCACCCGCCGCGCGGCGGCGGCTCTGTGGGGAAGCGGCTCCCATGGCACCGCCCCCGGAACCTTCTTCAGCGGATCGTAGGCACTCAGGCCAGTTTTACTAGTGCGGTCAAACAGTGCCTCGAAGCGCTCCATATACAGCGCCTCCATCCCGGCGTCGGACATGTCTGCCGCGCCGGCATCCAGCGCTGTCGAAAATAGTGCCACTGCAGTCAATACAGTCCTGCAAATAGGTGCGCGAAGACTCATCAGGCAATGCCCCTATCGTTCGATCATTAAGAGCAGGCTAAACCTTCGGGGTATAGCCGTGAAGGCCTGGGTTGCCAGCATCCGACTGTCGGAATAGTGACAGGCACAACTTTGATCAAGCCACCGGCTCCTCCCGCGCTCGCAACGCGGCGAAATCCCGACCGATGTACATGTATACCGCGGGCAGCACATACAGCGTGAACAAGGTGCCGATCGTCATACCGGAGGCTATTACCAGACCCATGGAGAAACGTGCCGCGGCGCCGGGACCGTCGGCGATCAGCAGGGGAATCATGGCCAGGACCAGCGCGGCGGTCGTCATGAGAACGGGCCGCAGACGCACGGACGCCGACTCCTCGATCGCCTCGCGCCGGGACATACCCTCTTCCTGCAGCCGATTGGCGAACTCTACTATGAGAATACCGTGCTTGGAGATAACGCCGATCAGCGTTATGAGTCCGACCTGCGTATAGATATTCAGCGTCGCACCGTTGACCTGAAACAGCGCCAGCGCATTCAGACACAGGAGCGCACCACTGATAGACATCGGCACCGTAACCAGCATGATCAGCGGATCGCGAAACGACTCGAACTGCGCCGCGAGCACGAGGTAGATAATCAGCAGGGCAAAAAACAGCGTCGTTACCAGCGTACTGCCCTCGGTCTTGAATTGTCGGCTCTGCCCAGAGTAGTCGAGACTGTACTCGCGGGTCAGAACCTCATCGGCTATCGATTCGAGGCTGGCCAGCGCGTCACCCAGTGGCACCCCGGGTCGCGGCACGCCCTCAAGCGTCACCGAGTTCAGCTGCTGAAAGCTTTTCAGTGAACGCGGAATGACCTCGCTCTCGAGCGTCACCAGCGTGCTCAGGGGAATCAGTTCGCCACTGCGGGTGCGCGTGTAATAGTTGTAAAGATCGTCGGGGTTCAGGCGCTGGTCGCGCCGAATCTGCGGTATGATCTTGTAAGAGCGGTCCTGCATGGCAAAGCGACCGATGAAGGCACCGGACAGCAGAGCGCCGATATCGTCACTCAGTGTGCGCATATCGACCCCCAGGAGCGCCGCTTTGTCGCGGTCGATGCGGATATGCTGCTGAGGCTTGTCAATCTGCAGGTTCTTGTCGATAAAAATGAATTTGCCGCTGTCGCGGGCCCGCTGCAAGACTTCCGATGCGCTGTCATTCAGCACCTGGTGATCCAGCGTGCTCTTGATGACAAATTCGACCGGGAGCACACCCGGCGAAGGCAGTGGTGGCGGGTTTACCGCAGTGACCTGCAGACCCGCAATGGCACTCACCCGCGGCTGTATCGTATCGTTCAATACTTCAGCAGTGCTGCGCTCGCGCTGTGACCAGGGTGAAAAGATGAATCCGCCAAAGGCCCCGTTATTTGCCCCGGGCCCATCGGGACTCCGGCCATTGAACAGGAAATTGAGCTCCAGTTCGGGTGTATCGCGGGTTATCTCACCAAGCTCCGCCGTATATTTTTCCATGTAGTCGAGGGTGACATAAGGGTCTGCATCGGCAAGATAAAAAACCAGTCCGAGGTCCTCCTTCGGCGCCAGTTCCGCCGGAGAGCGGACAAACAGGAAGTAGCAGGACACCAGAATGATACCGCCGAAAACCATGAAACCGATGCGGTCATTCAGCACGCGATCGAGATCACGTTGGTAGACATGGCGCAGCGATTCGAAACGAGCATCCAGCCAGTGCTCCAGCCGGTTATCGTTCTCACCGGCCTCCGCAGGCAGGAGTTTCGCGCACATCATCGGCGACAGCGTAAGAGCTACCACCCCTGAAATCAGCACGGCGCCGGCCAGCGTGAAGGCAAACTCGGTGAACAGCGTACCCGTGAGCCCGCCCAGGAAACCGATGGGCAGGTATACCGCCACCAGCGTCGTCGTCATCGCAATAATTGGCCACGCCAGTTCCCGCGCGCCCTTCAAGGCAGCGTCTGTCGGCGTCATGCCCTGCTCCACGTGACGGTGGATATTCTCCAGAATGATGATCGCATCATCCACGACAATGCCGATGGCGAGCACAATCGCCAGCAGGGTCAGCAGGTTGATACTGAAGCCCATCAGCAGCATCAGGAAGAGTCCACCGATCAACGACAGCGGCACAGCGACGGCGGGAATGAGGACCGAACGCATTGAGCCCAGAAACAGGAATATCACAACGATAACGATGACCATTGCCTCGACTATCGTCGCCTGCACCTCGCTGATCGCGTTCTCGATGTATACGGTCGCATCGTAGTTGATTTGGGCGTCCATGCCCTCCGGCAGCCGCGGCAGGACATCGCTCTCGAACACCTCCCGCACCGTGGCGATGACCTCGAGCGCGTTGGCGTCTGTCGCTACATTGATTGGAATGAAGACCGACTCCTGGTTGGTCACCATGCTGGAGGTGTCGTAACCCTCAGTGCCGAGTTCCACCTCAGCGATGTCACCGAGACGTACGATGGCGCCATCTTTCTCTCGCAGAACCAGCGCCCGGAACGCCTCTTCGCTGTTGAGGTCGGTGTCCGCCTTGAACTTGATCTGCAGCATTGAACCCTTGGTTGATCCCACCGCCGAGAGGACGTTGTTGTCAGCCAGCGCCACCCGCACATCACTCGCCGTCACGCCGAGCGCCCTCATCTGTTCCTGATCCAGCCAGATCCGCATGGCGAAAATAGCTGTTGTATCGGCACTGGCGCGCTGTACCCCGGGCAGCGTGGACAGCTTTGGCTCCACCTCGCGGATCACGTAATCGGCGACGCGATTGACCGGCAGGACCTCACTGAAAAACGAGATGTACATGGTGCCGACCTGTTCCCCCACCTCCAGGTTAAGCACAGGATCCTCGGACGCCTGCGGGAGTTCATTGCTCAGCTTGTTGACCTTGGTCACCACCTGGGTAAGCACCTGGTCGGGGTCTGCGCCGGTGCGCACGTGAGCGGTGATAACGCTGATACCGGGGTTGCTGCTTGAGGTCAGGTAGTCGATGTCTTCGGCGGTGGCGATCTCGCGCTCGAGCGGCGTTGTAATGAACCCCTCGACCAGCGCCGCATCCGCACCGGTGTAGGTCGTCGACACCGTGATAATGGCATTTTCGATCAGGGGATACTCGCGAACATTCAGATCCACTGCCGCGCGCAGGCCCAGCAGAAGCAGAAACAGGCTGACAACGCTGGCGAGAACCGGCTTGCGAATAAAAATATCGGTGAATGCCATGTCAGCCGTTGTCCGGCGCAGGCTGTTCGCGGGCGTCGGGCCTTACCGAGTTGTCGATCGCCACCGGCGTGCCCGTCGCGAGCTTGAGCAATCCACTGGTTGCCACGGTTTCCCCCGGCTCCAGCCCCTGGGACACGGCGATCATGTCGCCGCGGGTGTTGCCCAGCGTCACAAACCGCTGGGTGACGGTCTGTGTGTCCCCCGATTCTTCAACTACGTAGACACTGTCGCCGTAGGGCCGATAGGCAATTGCCGTCCCGGGAACGATAACCTGGCGCCGCGCTTCGCCAAGCGGGAGCGTTAGACGGGCGAACATGCCCGCACGCAGATTGCCAGCCGTGTTGTCGACAGTCGCCTGCAGGGCGAAATTGCGTGTATCCGTGTCGACCGTGGGTGCCACCGCGTTGACTTTCGCCTCGAAAGCGGCGCCGTCAAGCGCCGGAATCCGCAGCTCGATCTCAAGGCCCGGCGCCACCTCACCGCTATAGCGATCGGGAAGCGTCAGATCGACATACAGGCGGTCCAGCGCCTGCAGCTCGATCACGGTGTCGCCGGCAACGACATAGTCACCGATATTGTAGCGACGGATACCCAGGCGGCCGGCAAACGGCGCCCGCAGGCGTTTCTGCTCGATACGCGCCTGCTGCGCCGCGACCTGCGCGCGCGCCTGATCCAGCTCAGTCGCCCGACGGTCCAGTTCGGATCGCGAGATGTTGCGCTCGTCGACCAGAGACCTCGCTCGCTCGGATTCCAGGCGGGCGAGCTCGGCCGCCGCCTCAAGTGCTTCGAGCTCGGCCCGATCCGGCGCCGTGCGCAGCTCCAGAATGACATCGCCCGTCTCGACTGAGTCACCGTTATCGAAATGGATTCGCTCGACAATCCCCGGGACTTCGGTCGCCAGCGCCGCGCCGTTGATCGGCGACAGGGTGCCCACGGCCTCGATAGAGGACTGCCAGCGCACACTTTCCGCCTGCGTGGCACTGATCGTGACGGTATTGCGCGGGCGATTGTCCATGGCCTCGTTCATTTGCTTCGCGCCATACCACTGCATGGCGAACAGTCCACCGAAGACCAATAGCGCCGCGATCAGGATGACCCACATTCGGGGTCCGAACAGAAACTTTTTCATGCTTGGCCAGTGTGTCTGTAATTCAGGGTGGACAGCACCGCAATGGACTGGCGGCACCAGATATCGCAAAATGATACGCTACCCAGGCGGGTGACCCAATATTGAGCCCTTGCGGAACACGTCAGCAGTACGGACGCTGCAGGCAATCAGATGTCTTGTCGGCCCGCTGCAGCACATCCTGTCCGACAGATGATCACAGGAACCGCGACACTGGCCCGGCAGTCCCGACTGTAACAACAACCGGCGGCCGGCATCTCTGTCTGCACCCTAGGGCTTCGCTCTACTCACTCACCGTCAGAAGGACACCATCGCTTGCAACCGACCATCAGGAAAACGATTATCGCTCTGCTCATCGCCATCCTGGTACTCGCCTATTTTGCGCTCGACCTCGGACGCTTCCTCAGCCTGGGCGTCCTTCAGCAGCAGCTCGGCAATATCCACGAGTACTATGCGCAGCACACCCTGACCAGCTGGACGATCTTCCTTGTGGTCTATATCGTCGTTAC
>CAYFVJ010000158.1:0-6214 GCA_964346555.1 uncultured Alteromonadaceae bacterium
TCTCCTCATTGTCACTCCGCTCCAGTCATTGCGCGCAGATCCTGAGTATACCCGGCGACACACAGGCTTCCCAGTACGAGCGGCAAACTCGCGCACGACGTGATCCAAGCGTGCCGGCGGGCGCGAAAGTGACGTTCGTTTAGCGTTAGGCAAATGATCTGTCAGACTATGAATAGTGCAACAAAAACGGCCGTGTTTTGGCGTCGTTCTTGCAGTCTATTTCCTGACGTCTGCATACACATGAGCAATTTAGGGAGCAATCATGGGTGTTGAACGAGCATTCTCCCCGCTGCGGGGCAAGACTGCCCGGAGTGATACGGGCCTGCGGGGCAATTGCCCACCGGTGCGGCGCCTGGCGGAAGGCATCCACCCGTTTCCCGACCTGCTGGAAATGTCCTGCGATGCGATTCTGACGCGTTATCGGGTTCAGCAGCGCCGGGATTTCGAGGCCGCTTTCCGGCGCCTGGCGGACGACGGCGGACTATTGTCGGCGCTGCCCAGGCTGCATGGCTTACTGCAGCTGTCCCCGGACAACCCCGTCGCACGCAACCTTGATATGGATCGGATGCAGGCACTTTTTGCCGACATGCACCAACACGTCCTGGGGCACCCGGTGTGGACTCACCCTTTTTTTCGCCGCTTCTTCGATGCCGCGATGACGCGGGACCAGGTGGCGCGCTTCCTGTGTCACTACCTGAACCAGGTCAAGAACACGCGACAGTGCGTAGCGCTGGCCTGCGGCAGATTCCACAGCCTCGCCGCCTTACCCTTCGGGCGTCTGAACGAACCCGTGTCGGAGCTGGTGCAGGTGGTTCTGGCGGGCCTTCTGGCGGACGAATACGGTATCGAGGCCCAGGCGCCGGGCGGCGGCGCGCTGGCCATCGACGAACTGATCAACAAGCGCACCCATATCGTGCTCTATCGTCAGCTGTTCGAACTCCTGCAAGTCGCGCCGGCCGACCAGGATGTTCAGTTTTTGCCGGAAATTGCCGATAACGTACTGGTCCAGCGTCTGCTGGCAGGCTCCGACACTTTTCGGGAGATCGAGGCTCTGGCCTCGGTGGGCCTCGGTATGGAGTGGGGTGTGCCGACGATTTTCTCGCAGCTCCTGGGCGGGCTGATACGCTATGCCGACCGCGAGGGCCTGGCCTGGACACCGCAGCACTTTGAGGTGCTGTCGGGTCACGTGCAGCAGGACGTGGATCACGCGATTTCGGTCATGGTGGCCACAGCGCTCCTGATCGACGGGAACGAGGACATTCAGGCGCTCAAGAACGCAACCAACATGCTCATGGCGAGCCGCTATGCGATGATGAGTGGCATTTACCGCGATGTATTCAATGCGCCCTGCGCTTCCATTGACGAGATTGCGCTGGCCCCGGTCTATCATGTGGACGATCGTCGTATCGCCGAGCAGTTGATCGCAGCGCGTTCGCGTACACCGGACGGGCAGGTAGCCGACCAGGCCGCATGGTCGGCCAGCGATCGCGTCCCCTTCGTGTTCAACTGACACACAGCTCCTGTTTGAACACAGCGACACGATGAGTAGACTTATTTCATTAGAGCCGCAACAGGCCGGGAGCTGTCCATGAACGTAGATGCCAATTACGAGATCAAAGACGGCGATGCCTACCGGGTAGCCATGAGCACGCTCAATGCCCGGTCGCAGCCGCCTGCGGTGCTGCGCAGGATCATGAATGCCTTTGAAGCCTACCGCGCCGCGCGCAAGATCGGCTGGTCGCGACCCTGGAACAAGTACGGGGTGCGCAACTTCCAGAGTTACCGCCTGGATATGGAGCGGGATGACCATCTGGTCGAGGATGCCCGGGCAGTGATGGCATCCTCGGCGTTCTCTCTCGGCGCCGACGCGAAAGCGTTCGTTGACGAGTTGCTCGCGGCTGCACCGGCGGCCCGCGAGCGGCTGATGGGACTGCTTTTTTTTACGGAGTCGGATCACGATGACGGAGTGCGCGAGGGTGTCGTGCTCAGTCTGGGTCGGGTCAACAGCAAGCGCCGTCATCGCGACCGGCTGGATATCATCTTCGAGGCAGACGTCGACGGCGACGCGGTTTCCCCGCCAAGGCACGTGACGGTCTACGTGGACCCCTACCGGGGAGCGGGGCCACCGCTTTATCAGGCAACAGTACCGATAGACAGCGTGGCGCCCGCAAAAGGCAGCTTCGACAAGCTCAAGGCCTGCTACCGCGAATGGGGTCGCGAAGATCCCCGCCTCTGGGATCACTGGACCGCCCAGTACATCGATTATTTTGCCCCGCGGCGACACGCCGCCGCACAGAGCCACTTTCCGGAGACAGGCTTTGAAGCGGCGTGGCGCGACAGCCTGGGCAGGCGCTGAGCCCGGCAATGACGACCACAAACGTTTTCGACCGGGGCATGCGCGCGGCAAAGATCGGCCTGGCGGTCCGCAGCCTTAAAAAAGCCGACGCCCCTGAGGCCCGCGACCAGGCGCGACGGGCACTCGCGGCCCAGTTCGCCGATTCCCGCGGCGTCACCATGAAGTTCGGCCAGCTTATGGCGGCCGGCGAGGACGGCGAAGCCTTCCAGAACCTGGTGGGCAGTATCGAGCCACTGCCCCTGGCAGAGGTGCTGCCCGTGCTCGAGACGGAATTAGGAAAACCCGCCGACCAGGTCTTTGCGCAGCTTCACGAGTCCGAGCACGCCGCTTCTCTGGGCCAGGTACACCGCGGAACGCTGCTCGACGGCCGCGAGGTCGCGGTAAAAATACAGTACCCATTCATTGCCGACGCTATCGATGCCGAGATGCGGCTGTTCGGCCTCCTGCCGGGGGTCGGTCCGGTTCGCAAGTGGGGCTTCGACCTGGAGGGTTACAAGCACGCCCTGAAAGAGAACATGGCGCGCGAGCTCGACTATCGCAATGAGGCCGAGCGCCAGCGGCGGTTCCGCGACTCCGTCCAGGTGCCGGGCCTGGTCGTTCCGGAAGTGCTTGCGGAACTTACCACGCCCCGAGTCCTGACCCAGGCCTGGGAAAGCGGCGAACCGCTGGCGCGTGCCGCCAGCTGGCCGGTGGAGACGCGGGCGGACATTGGCCGCACCCTCCTGGCCACCCTGCTGCACAGTATGATCGAGGTCGGCGAAGTTCACGGCGACCCGCATGCCGGCAACTATGCCTTTCGCAAGCGCCCCGATGGATCCCCCGAAGTGGTGCTGATGGATTTCGGCTGCACCGTCCCGGTCGCCAGGTCCGAACGTATGGCGCTCCTGCGAACGATTATCGCGGTACGCGAGGGAGAGGAACTGAACGCGCTCGATGCCTTCGGTGCCATGGGCTTCGACGCCGAAAAACTGGCATTGATCTCCGGGGCACTGGGAACGCTGGCACACATCCTGTTCGCCCCGTTCAAGGAAAATCAGAAATTTTTTGTCCAGCACTGGGACCTGAAGGCGCGCTTCGAGAGTCTGCTGGGCGAGAACCGATGGTGGTTCAGAGCCTCCGGTCCACCGGCACATATCCTGTTGCTGAGGAGTTTTTTCGGCCTGGCGCAGCAGCTTGACGAGCTGCGCGCGGGCATACACTGGTGGCGGGTGCTGAACGAGTCGCTACCACCAGCGCTGATCGCAGAGGCGCGCGCCATGGCGATACCGCCGGTAGCCCCGGAGGTCGCGGCCCAGGCCCGACAGATCATTTCCTCGGTGCGGCTGGCCAGGCACCTGCGCGTAAAAGTCTCGAAAGGCCGTGACAGCATAGTCGATCTATCCATGCCGGCGGAGGCCGTGCTGAGGCTGGAAGAGCTTATTCCGGAGGAAACGCTCAGCTATCTGCGGGAATCGGACGACTGGGATTTGCCTGCAATAATGGAGGACATCCGCGCCCACGGCGTCTCACCTCGCGAGATCATGAGTTTCGACAAGGGGCCGAAGCATTATCGCATCTGGCTTAAGTAGTCTCGTTAGTCGGCAGAACATGTGAGCACTCTGCCGGGCGGGCCTGATACCCGTTGTGGTACCCTCGTTCTATCTCGGGTTGAGCGGCTGCCGCCCTCAAGATATCTTCATCAGTGCCGATACGCAGTTTGTAGACGAATGAAGGTGGCCCGGGCATGACCGCCTGATAACAGCAACATGCAAGGAATTGAATTTTGGCACGCGTACTTACTGTGGATGACTCCAATTCACTGCGCCGCATGGTGGCCTTTACCCTTAAACGGGCCGGTCACGAGGTCGTTCAGGCCACAGACGGGAGCGATGGCCTGGCGAAACTCAGGGAGCAGAAAATTGACCTCGCCCTGGTCGACGTGAACATGCCGTCGATGGGTGGCATCGAAATGGTCACTGAGATGCGCAAGCTCCCGGAATATGCGCGCACACCCATTCTGATGCTGACCACAGAGTCAAGCGATGAGAAGAAACAGGAAGGCCGCCAGGCAGGCGCCACCGGCTGGATCGTCAAACCCTTCAGCCCGGAGCAGCTGCTCGGGATCGTAGAAAAGGTGCTCGGCAAAACCAGCGCAGCATGAGGGCGGCGGCATGAATTCAGGCGAAATACTCGGTATGGGCAGCAGTGACGGTGATGCTGCCGGGCAGTACCTCACCTTCATTCTCGATGGCGAAGAATACGGCATCGACATTCTGCGCGTTCAGGAGATCCGCGGCTGGACCAAAACCCGGCCGATTCCCAACGCACCCTCCTGGTTGAAAGGGATTATTGACCTGAGAGGAAGTATCGTACCGATCATTGACCTGCGCGAACGCTTCGGCATCGAACCGCTGGAATACGGCCCGGCCACGGTGGTCATCGTGGTGCGCTTCCATGAAAAGACGAACACCGACCAGCGCGACATCGGTATCGTCGTCGACGCCGTTTCCGAGGTCTACAGCGTGGCCCCGAACTCCATCAAGTCGGCACCGAATATCTCTGGCGCGATCGAGGAACAACTTATTCAGGGCATCGCAATGATCAACGACAAAATGATTGTTCTGCTCGATATGGACAGGTTGCGCGCAGGTGTCTTCACACCCGAGCTCGACATTCCTGAAAAGATCCAGCAGGAGCTGCAGCAGTGACTCTGGGAACCACCCTAGACGCCCAGAAAGGCAATGATGCGCGAGACGGCGCGTCGGATCGGGACCACCTCATATGATACCGCCCGGAACAACTCTGTATCTCAGGCGATGTTATGGAAAGCGCTTACAAAACCGCGGAGGAGACAACCATGACGTTCAGTAACCAGGTAATGAATCCAGCCCAGGGTACGCAAGAAACTGCACAGCCCGGCGACACTGGTGCGGCGGGTAAGGGCTCGCCCGACGCCGCCATCATGAAAGAGCTGGAAGAGTTACGCGCCAGTATGGACGCTATGGATCGATCCCAGGGGCGCATTGAGTTCAATCCAGACGGCACCGTCATCACGGCCAACGAGAACTTTCTCAAGCTCACCGGCTACAGCCTGGAGGAACTTCAGGGCGCCCACCACAGCATGCTCTGCGATCCAGAGTATTCGCGCAGCGCCGAGTATAAGGAATTCTGGCGCGCCCTCGGCAATGGAGAGTTCCGAGAGGGCCTGTTCCCGCGCAGGAACAAGCGCGGTGAAGAATTCTGGATTCGGGGTGCCTACAACCCCGTAATGGACAGCAAAGGCAATATTGTCAAAGTACTTAAGCTGGCCACCGACGCTACCGAAGAACATCAAAAACAGCTTGAGGAAGCCCGCCTCAACGCAGCACTTCAAAGTGTTTCAACCAATATCCTGATGTGTGACACGGATCTCAATATCAACTACGTGAACGCCGCGGCCGCCTCGCTGTTCAGTAGCATACCGAATGCAATGCGAAAGCGTTTTCCGGGTTGCGACCCGCACAATATGATGGGTCACAACATTGACCAGTTCCACACGAATCCCGCCTATCAGCGCGCCCTGCTTCGCGACCCGTCGCGCCAGCCCACAACCGCCCAGATTGAAGTCGGTGGTGCTGAAATCGAGTTTACCGCGGACATGATCAAGGGTCCCAACGGAGAGGATCTGGGCAACGTGGTGGATTTAAGGAATATTACTGACATAGTGACTATACGCGACGCCCTGACTGCTGCCAGCGAGGGCGACCTCACGAACAGAGTCGATACCAGCGAGATGGAAAACATCTTCCAGGTTGTGGGCGAGCTGGTGAATAATCTGTTGAGCGTCAGCGAGCAAAGCCTGACCGATGTGGCCGATGTCGCCCAGAGGCTGGCCGAAGG
>CAYFVJ010000159.1:0-6124 GCA_964346555.1 uncultured Alteromonadaceae bacterium
AGTGGCGCGCCGGTCGCATAAGATAGGCCTGTTTGTCGTCGCTGGCGAAGAAGGCCGCCCAGAGCCGGTACAGGCGGCGGAGCAGCTGGTCGGGCAGGGGATGATGGCTGAGTACGGCAAAGCCCGTGTCCCGCAGCGACTGTACGAGGTGCTCGCCGGCCCTGGGCAGGCGGTAGTCTATGGTCTGGACGTTCAAGCCGACACGCCTCCCCTCACGTGGGTCGTGCTGCGTTCGTTGCGGGCATCGTCTGAAGATTGCCGATACGCCCGGCGAAAAACAGCAGGAGGATGATAATGAAATAACACCCGGAGGCGAACTGCAGCACAGTCAGCGGGCTGAAAAGCGCGGCAATCCGGCTGGTGATAATCGGGCTGACGGCTGTCCCCAGCGTGGCGCCGAGCAGCAGCCCGGAGACCAGGCGCGGTGTCGGCACGCGGACCATCAGGGTGCCGTAGCTAATGATGATCTTGAGCAGGCCAAGGTTAGCGACCCCCCAGACGAACGCGAGGATCACCAGACCGTCAATGTCCTGATACAGCCACAGCGGTAGAGAGAAAACGCAAGCCGTGCTGGCGCCGATCAGCGCCAGTCGCGGAACGCCGATCCGCAGAACCCACCAGGCCACGAACAGCTGGGCAACCAGCATACCGGACCAGAACTGCCCGACCACCTCGCCTGCTCGCTCTCGAGGCACGTCGAGCCCGGTCTCGAGGTGATTCGGCAACCACCAGAGCATGGCGGATTGGCCCAGCGTATAAAGAAAGAGGGCACTGATGCATAGCCAAACGGCCGGCGGCCAGCGAGTGATCGGCTGCCTGACGTGCTCGCTGCGCGTATCGGCGCGCTGCGGGTTCTCCGGGAACACCGAAATGGCGGAGAGCAGCACGACGGCTGCAGCAATCGCGGCGATTACCTGGTACGTGCTCGACCAGTGGGCGTCGCGGTTCACGAAAAAAATGGCGATCCATGCACAGACAATACCGGCAACGCTGAAGCAGCCATCGGTGATCACCAGCATCGATGCCCGACGTTCTGCTGCGTAGACGCTGGCGATAACGCTCGCCGCGCCCGCCAGGCCTATGCCGCAACAGACGCCGACCAGACCCAGCGCGAGGCGCACCGCAATCAGATTGTCGGTAAAGTTCAGAGCCGCCAGACTCGCGGCAATGGTGCTGTACAGAAGCAGCATGACACGCCGCAGGCCAATCCAGTCAAATACAAACAGCGCCGCGAACGAACCGGCGAGAATGCCGAAGGTGAGCCAGCTGAACAGGGCGCTGACAGACGTGACCGGACGGTCGAAATACTCCGCCATCGGCTGCATCACGATGCCGATGGGGGCGAGCATGCCGGACATGACGAAGTAGGCGAGGAAGCTGGCCAGCGTAATGCGATAGCGGTTGTACAAGGGGCGTCCCTGACTGAAAGCTAGCCTGGCATCATCGCACGCCAGTGCGCGCTGATGAATCTTGCCTGTGCCTGCCTACCGGCAATTTTGTCGCTCTCGGCGCAATAACCTGACCGACCCGGCAGCTTATTCCAGCTCCAGCGGCCCCTCAACTTTCTCGAATTCACCCAGGGGGCAGGACCCCATGCGCATGCCGATCGTCAGATCGACCACAGAGATAATGTCGAGATCACAATAGGAATTCATCGATGTCTCGTGTACGAAACTGTTTTGCTTCAACCCGGGACAGCGATAGGGCAGGTGATTCACGTACTTGCGGTCGCCGTGCATATGAAAGAGCAGGGTCTGGTCATCTACCGTCTCTATTCTGCGGATCTGAGACATGGGCAGGCAGTTGCGTGTTTCCGCGGCCTCGGGTTCCTCAACGCGGTCCATGGCACTTTCCTCCTGCGCCATGACTGCACGCGAGGGTGCGAGTAACGTTAGCATTATCAGCGCGCAATAAATCCAGCGTTTCATCGTGTATTACCCCCTGTCGTGTCTCTGTTTTCGCCTGTTGCCACGAGCGTGCAACCGACATGATCATCTGAAGCTACGGTAGTGCGTGTTAACATACACACTTTTCCCGGGGGTTTGCAAAGTGGAATGGAGCACGACGTCGCTGCGGGAGTTCTGGGCCCTGGTAGTGGAGGTCTGGGATCACGGGGTCTACGGTATCGACCTGCCGCAGATTCTGGCGGCACTGGTGGTGTTCCTTTTCTTTCTCATGCTGCGCTCGCTGTTCACGCGTTACGTGCTCGGCGCGCTGTCCAGAATGGGCAAACGCAGCGATACCGCCCTCGACGACAACCTGCTTGAACCGCTGCGCGAGCCCCTGCGCTTTGTGCCCGTGCTCATGGGGATTTTCTTTGCCACCCGGCTCCTGAACCTCGATCCCGAGCCGGAAGCCTTTATCTACAACATCAACCGGTCGCTGGTAGCGTTCACCCTGTTCTGGGCGCTTTTCCGCATCAGTACACCGGCGGGCTATATCCTGACGCGAACCAGTCGCCTGCTCACCGCTGCGATGGGCGAGTGGTTGACCAAGTTTGCAAAAATCGTGTTTATCGCTGTCGGCGCCGCGACCATACTCGAACTCTGGGGCATCGCGGTAGCGCCGATCGTCGCGGGTTTCGGACTCTTCGGTGTCGCCGTTGCACTCGGCGCGCAGGACCTGTTCAAGAACCTGATAGCCGGTCTGTTTGTTCTCGGCGAGCGGCGCTTTGAACCGGGTGACTGGATCCTCGTTGACGGTGTGGTCGAGGGCACGGTCATGCAGATTGGTTTTCGCACCACCACCGTGCGCCGTTTTGACCGGGCCCCGGTATATGTGCCCAACGCTCGCCTTGCCGATAACGCCGTCACCAATTTCACGCGCATGAGCCATCGCCGCATAAGCTGGATGCTCGGCGTCGAGTATCGGACCACCCTCGAGCAGCTGCGCGAAATTCGCGATGGCATCGAGCGCTACATACTCGACAGCGACGAATTTGCCAACCCGGATGAAGTTGCCACCTTTGTGCGCATCGATTCCTTCAACGACAGCTCGATCGACATTCTGCTGTACTGCTTTACCCGCACGACGGTGTGGGGTGAGTGGCTGGAAATCAAGGAGCGTCTGGCCTGCAGGATCAAGCAGATAGTCGAGGATGCCGGTAGCGGCTTCGCGTTCCCGAGCCGGTCACTGTACCTCGAGAATACGGGTGACGCCGCGGAAGACTTCCCGCTATACCCCGAGCGAGGCGTCGCAGACGAGCCTGGCGGCTGAGCTCCACAGGGGTCACGGCTTTTCCCGCTAACGAAAGACGAAAACCGTCAGCAGTATGAGCGCCACCACCACACCCGCCTGGTAGCGGGTGTCGGCAAAGAACGGCGCGCGCTCTGCGTCCGGGGTGAGGTCGCGCTGCGAGAAGGTAAGATCGCGGGTCTGCGCCGGTGAGGGTTTCCGGCCAAAGCGCAGGCTGCACAGCACGCAGAGCGTCGCGCTCACGGCGAACAACAGTCCCGACACGTACAGGAAGTGCAGTTCGATCACGGCCGTCTGCACCAGCACGAAAATCAACGCGGCGGTCATGTGGCCTGCCACCAGAGACACGAAGGCGGCCTGGGCATTGCCGCGGGGCCAGAAAAACCCCACAAGAAAAACTGCCACGACAGGTGAGACGATGTAGGCAAACATGGCCTGAATATAGGAGAACAGGCCGGGAAACAGCTGTATCGACGGTGCCCAGACAGCCGCGACCAGCATGAAGCCCAGCGTCGCCAGCGTGCCATAGCGCCGCCCCTGCTGCGACGTCAACTTGCGACCACGTGCGGGTTCAATGAAATCCAGCACCAGCAGCGTCGATGCCGAGTTGAGTGCCGAATCCACGCTCGACAGGATCGCGGACAGCAGACCGGCGAGGACTATCCCAGTGAGGCCGACGGGCAGGAATTCCTGTATCAGAGTGGGGAAAACCTTGTCCGGCGAATCGAGACCGGGCAGCAAGGTAAAGGCAAACGCACCGGGCAGCATCATGATAAAGAGCGGCGTCAATTTCAGCAGTCCGGCGAGAATTGCACCGCGTCTGGCTTCGGTGATGTCCCGCGCACCGAGCACCCGCTGTACGATGTACTGGTTCAGGATCCAGTAGTAGAACCCGAGTATGGGCACGCCGATGAGCAGGCCCGGCCAGGGCAGCACCGGGTCATCGGCAGGCCGCAGTATCGACAGATGGTCATCCGGCAGTGCGCGCGTCGCCTCTGTCCAGGAAAAGTCGAATTGGCCGAAGGTGATTACGGCGATGGCGGTGGTCCCGGCCATGAGGATTACAGCCTGCAGCACGTCGGTGTAGACAACGGCGGCGAGCCCCCCGGCGGCCGTATACAGCCCGCCGATTATCGCCAGGCTCACGATGAATACGGAGAGGTTCAAATCGGGGATAAAGACCTGCGCCACCAGCGAACCGGCGTACAGCCCGGCGGCGGTATCCACTACCACGGACAGGAAAATGGTGATGGCGGAGAAGTAGCGCCGCAGACGGTGATCAAAGCGTTTCTCGAGAAATTCCGGAATGGTCGAGACGCGGCTGCGCAGAAAAAACGGAAAAAAGGTGAAGGCGCCGAAGACCAGCAGAAGTCCGGCCATCCATTCGTAGGCCGAGGGCGCCAGACCAATCCGATAGGCATCACCGGTGAGCCCGACCAGGGTGGAACTGGAGATGTTGGACGCGAACAGCGACAGACCGATCGCCCCCCAGGTGAGCCGGCGGCCGGCAAGAAACAAATCCTCACCGCTGTGGGTGCGGCGGGCAACGACAATCCCGATCACCGCGACCGCGACGAAGTAGGCGCCTATAATCCACAGGTCAATGCCGCTGATATTGACTTCTGTGCCGAAAATGCCCGCTGTCCCCCGCTTAAGTCTTGCTTCCAAACAGGACGGGAGAATCGCGTTTCCGGGCGGCGCTGTCTACCCCGGATTGCTGTTAAGGCGCGAAAAAGGGAAAGCTCACGCCCAGGGCCCAGGCCAGTATCAGGCCGAGCCCGATACCACTGGCGGCAGTGCCCGTGCGCTGGGCCAGCCAGCGTCCCAGTGAGCCATGCACGAGAAAGAAAAGCAGCATCACGGGAAGCACGAGCAGAACAAAGCCGAGTTCCTCGGTGCGCAGCAGGGCGGCGATGGCCAGCGACACGAAAAGCGCCGCCCGGGGCGCGACGCGCTGCCACCAACGGCCATTGCCGGCGCCGCTGACCAGGCTGTCAGCCAGCATGAAAGGCACTGTACCGAGTGAGAGCGCCGCGATGACCAGCAGTCGCTGCCCGGTCGGGATAAAGCTGGCGGCGTAGCGATCAAGCGCCAGGCCGATGAAAAGCAGGCCCCAGGCCAGCAGCAGGAGAAGAGCCGGCCAGGACAGCTCGCCCAGGCGAATGGGCCAGCGTTTCAGCAGCGCCAGCTGCATGACGGCGAACAGAATGAAATGCAGCAGCAGGTAGTCCGCGACCAGCACGGGAAGAAATGGCTGGAAGATCAGAACGCCGATCGCGGGTGTCAGCAACATGGGTAGCCCGATCGCCATTAGCAGACGCCGGGTGGCAGGCGGCTCAGGGGCGGGACGCGCCGGCAGGCGCGCCGCGATAGGCCGGAAGGTGAGGACGATGCCCAGCAGCAGAGCGAGAATCCAGGCGCCGGTGGGCACCACGTCGGGGACGCTGTCGCGCTGGAATCCGGCATTCAGCCACTCCAGGGATTCGCGCAGGCTGTGCGCGCTGAACAGCACGCCGACATGCTCGACGTTCGGGCTAACGGTGGCGCGGCGCGTGACCTGTCCATCGGAGGCTGTCTCGCCTTCAGCGGCCTGCGCATCGACAAGCCGCAGAGCCGTCAGCGCAACCGCGCGCAGGCGCGTCTCCCATTCGCCGCTGATCATCAGCAGGCGGGCGGGCGCTTTTGCCGTCACTGCCTCGGAGAACATGGAGATTGCCACCACGTTGTCGACGTCGCTTTCTGCTATGGCCGCGCGAATAACGATGTCGCTGGCCATGGAGTGGCCGAGCAGTGCGACCTCGCCAGTCGCGTCCGCAAGCTGACGCGCGACATCGATTGCGCGACGCGTCTCGTCGACCAACAGCGCCGTGGTGCCGTCGATAGCGGTGACGTCGCCAGACATGGGCACCGGGTTGCGCCCGTGGCCGAG
>CAYFVJ010000160.1:0-2188 GCA_964346555.1 uncultured Alteromonadaceae bacterium
GCGGCAGCGGCGCCTCCGTGGCGGGCCTCAATATACGCGTCGGTGATGAAGTCGTGCCCGCGTCGACGCTGCAATCCGCGTTCGCCGATCTGCTCGGCATGGCCGCAGGTGAGGGCGAGGACAGTTTCCTCGACTTCGGCAATCTCGGCGTATTCCTGCAGGGCGACATTGATTTTGCCAAGCGCGACGAGAGCGTGGCACGATCCGGCTACGAGTTTGATATCTGGGCCATTACCGCGGGGGCCGATTACCGCGTCAGTGACAATCTGTACGCGGGTGCGGCCCTCAGCGTTGGGGAAGCCGAGATCGACTACGCTGGCAACGGCGGGGGGACCGATCTGGACAACTGGGTAGTGTCCACATACGGGGGCTGGCAGATAAGCGAGAACTGGTACTCGGATTTCATGTTGAGCTATGGAGAAACGGACTACAGCACGGTTCGTCGAGTGAACTACAGCGATGCGGGTGGCGACTTCGCGGCAGAGAACCTTAGCGATACCAGCGGCGATCAGCTCTATGTCGGTTTCAATACCGGATACGAGTTCCGCCGCGGCGGCTGGCGCTTCGGACCGACCGCATCCCTGTTCTATATCGACGGCAGCATTGACGGCTACAGCGAGCGGGCCGGAACGCAGACAGATGGCGCCTGGCTGTTCGATGTCGACAAGCAGGAATATGAGTCCCTGCGACTGAGTGTCGGTGTGCAGGCAGATTACGCCATCAAGACGGGATTCGGCGTTCTGATACCCAATGTGCGAATCCTGCATGTAACGGAGGCCAAGGAGAACGCCGAGAACATCGGCCTGCGTCTGTCGAACAACCCCTTTGGCGAGATGGACCTGGCCACCGAGCGCATGTTCATTGAGGGCCAGGCGGTGGATGATCAGTTCCTCGATCTCGGTGTCGGCATTTCGGGCCAGTTCATCATGGGTTTTTCAGGATTTTTTGATTATCACTTTTATGAGAGCTTCAAGGGACTCTCGCGCGATGGCTATTCATTTGGCCTGCGCTGGGACAAGCCTTTTTAGCCAGGGGAGTTAATGCGCGTGAGCCATAGCTATCACACAGTAATCATTGGCGCCGGCCCCGCCGGACTCAGTGCCGCGGGTCGGGCCGCCGAATATGACCGCGAGGCCGGCAAGACTGAGCCTACGTATGTGCTGCTCGAGGGGCATAATACTTTTTCCAAGACTATCCAGAAGTACCAGAAAGGCAAGCACATCATGGCGGAGCCGGGTTTCCTCAACCTGCGCTCGCCAATGCCTTTCGCGGCGGGGCGGCGCGAGGACATCCTCGGCGCATGGCGGGACGCGCTCGACCGCGAAGATATCAACATCCGCTACAACGCGGAGGTTTCAGAGATCGAGGGGTCACAGGGCGACTTCCTCCTGCATCTCGCCGGCGGTGACGAGGTGCGCGCTGAGCACGTGGTGCTGTCCATTGGCACACAGGGTAATCCACGCACGCTGGGTGTGGACGGCGACGCCGAATCCGATTTTGTCTTGTACACGCTGGATGATGCGGATGCGTATCGCGGTGAGTCCATCGTCGTGGTGGGCGCTGGCGACGCGGCGATCGAGAATGCGATTGCGCTGGCGCGGAATAACCGCGTCACGATCGTCAACCGCAGGGGAGAATTCAGCCGTGCCAAGGAGGGCAACCTCAGTGCCATCCTGGCGGCAATCAACAATCCCGATGTCACCCTGTCGTGCATGTATGAGAGCAACGTCGCGGGCCTCGAATTGCCGGGCGAGGATGGCAAGGGTGCGATTCTGCTGCAGACGTCTTCCGGTGAAACGCGCATTGACTGTCACCGCATAGTCGCGCGCCTGGGAACGATTCCACCGCGCAAGTTCGTCGAGAGCTGTGGCATCGAGATCAGCAACCCGCATCTCGATGCCGTACCGGAGGTCGACCGCAAGTATCAGAGTAACGTACCCGGTCTGTACGTGATCGGCGCGCTGGGCGGTTACCCGCTGATCAAGCAGGCGATGAACCAGGGCTACGAGGTCGTCGAGTTTATCCACGGTAAAGAGACCCGCCCGGCAGACTACGCACTGCTGGCGAGTCAGTTCGGCGGTCTGCCCTACGCGATGGACCCGGAGGACGTGCTTGCGCTCTACCAGCAGCGGGTGCCCATGTTCCGGCGTATGAACCCGCTGGCATTCCGCGAGCTGATCATCGAGAG
>CAYFVJ010000160.1:2288-6121 GCA_964346555.1 uncultured Alteromonadaceae bacterium
GTCAAGCGCGACAGCATCCTGATCGAGACGCCGCGGCGCATCATGGTCAAGGTGATGAACAGCAACGAGGAGATACGCGACGGTATTGACCGCGTGTTCATCATGCGCGCGCTGCTGGCGGCGTTCCGCACGGGTATCGAACTGTCCGAGCTGGGCGAGATCGCGGCCTCTATACAGCCGCGCACCTACGAGGCCGGCGATATTATTTATCGCGAGGACGAGATCGGCGACGAGCTGCACCTTATTCGCCGCGGACGCGTAGCGCTGTCCAAGGGCGGCGACGGCAATGTAGTGAATCAGCTGCATTCCGGTGAGCTGGTTGGCCAGATGGCCCTGATGGGTGACCCGAAGCGCCGCGAGACAGCGGTTGCAGCGGTGCGCACGGAGACGCTCCCGGTCAGGCAACCCGAGTTCCTGCGCCTGGTCGGGCAGAGCGGCGATTACCTGCCGGTGCTGCAGCAGCGTTTGAGCGATAATCTGATGCAGATCAATGCCATGGCTTCGCGCAGCGAGGCGGCGCGTACGCTTGATTTCCTCATGCAGGAGGGTATGGGCGAGGCCACCAATGCCCTTCTTATCGACGAGAGCCTGTGTATTGGCTGCGATAACTGCGAGCGCGCCTGCGCCGAAACCCATGGCGGCATCTCGCGCCTCAACCGCCGGGAGGGGCCGTCGCGCAACCAGTGGCACGTGGCGACCACCTGCCGGCACTGCGAGCTGCCCCACTGCATGAAGGATTGCCCTACCGATGCGATCCTCCGCGCCGCCGATGGCGAAGTATTCATTACCGATGCCTGCATTGGCTGCGGCAACTGCGAGACCAATTGCCCCTACGATGCCATCAGTTTGCGCTATCCGGAGCCGAAGAAACCGGGGCTGCTGTCCTGGCTGCTGTTCGGCGCGGGGGACGGGCCGGGCGATGCGCACAATGCCTCGCCCGCCGATGGCGACGGCCGCAAGGTGGCGGTCAAGTGCGACGCCTGCCGCGAACTACCCGGCGGGCACGCCTGCGTGCGTGCCTGCCCCACGGGCGCCGCGATTCGCGTTGGCCCGGATCGCTTCAGCGAACTTGTGAGCGTGCTGTAGTGGGACGCGCGGCAGATTCCGTAACGCTCTTCCACCGCGTAAGTGCTGCGGGCGAGGCCGGCTAGCATGCTGCCGAGCATTGTCAGCTACGCCCGCTACCGCTACCTGTGGCTTGCCCTGGTATTGGTGGCTGCGGCTTTGGGCATCTATTTTTCGCAGTCCGTCGATGGTCCCCAGCCGCGTAACGGCGGCACCTGGCAGGGGTACACGCTGGGCACCCTGGGCGCGCTGCTGATTCTCTGGCTGTCGGTGCTGGGGGTACGCAAGCGCAGCTACCGCTCGCGGATGGGGCACGTCCAGGGCTGGACATCCGCGCATGTCTATCTCGGGCTGGCAGTGCTGGTGATCGCCACGCTGCACTGCGCCCTGCAGTTTGGCGTGAACGTGCATACGCTCGCCTATGCCCTGATGTGCCTGGTGGTACTTTCCGGTATCTACGGACTGTATGCGTACCTCGCTCTGCCGGGCGCCATGGCCGCAAACAGTGAAGGTCGCGATATCGATGATTCCAGCCGCGAGCTGGAAAAGATCGACCAGCAGATCAGCCGTCTCTGCGCGCGCGGTGACGGCGACTTGCGCGCGGTTGTCGAGAGCGCGCTGGAGCTCACCCGCCTCGGCGGCGGCACGTGGACGGTGCTTTCCGGGCGCGATCGTTCGCGTGTTCGCATCGACGGGTCGGCAACAGATAATCGCGATCAGGGCGCGGTTATTGCTCACCTGGCGGAGCGGGTACCACAGGCGAGCCAGCGCCGGGAAGCAGAGCTGTTGAATGAACTGCTTGATGCTTTCGGGCGCCGGCAGGTTCTGCTGCGCCGCCTGCGCCGGGATGCGCGGCTGCGGGGGCTGGTGCAGATCTGGCTGTTCTTTCACGTGCCGCTGACGATTGCCCTGCTCTTTGCATTGAGTGTACATATCGTCAGCGTGTTCATTTACTGGTAGGTCGATGCAACTATTATTGCGACGCAGATTGGGCGAGGGACAGGGGGGCACTCTGGACCACGAGCTGTCGGGAAAGACTCTGCGAATAGGAGCGTCCGAACGCTGCGATTTTCAATTGCCTGGCCTGCCGGAGGAGCTCCGGATCAGCGGCGGCGGTGACGGCACTCTCAAGCTGTCCTGTCGCAGGGATGTGCTGCAGCTCGATAGCGATTTGGTGAAGAACTGTCGCCTCGCTGCGGGGCAGACCGTTGATACCGCGGGCTACCGGTTCAAAGTGTTTACACCACCGCCCGGCTTTGACGCTGGCCTGGAAGTCGCAGGCGAAGCCAATTACATCAGCACTCTTGCCGCCGATGTGCAGCGCGGTATCCGGCCCTGGTCGATGCGGCGGCTTTCCTGGCTCGCCGGCGGCCTGATACTCATATTCTTCCTGGTGCTGCCATTTATCGCCATGGACAATCCGGCAGTGGCCCGCTTCACCGCGCTGCCGGGGGTGCCCGACGATCGCCACTGGAGCAGCGGTGAGCTCTCCTCTGTGCACCGGGCCGCCGGCATTGCCGAGGACTGTTCGGCCTGTCATCAGGAACCCTTCGTGATGGTGCGCGACGCGGTGTGTACTGACTGCCACCAGAGAATCCGCGAGCACGCCGACGTGCACGATTTCGCGGCGCTGGACCTGGCGGGTGAGCGCTGTGCAGGCTGTCACCGCGAGCACAACGAACCCGAACGCCTGGTGCGCAGGGATAATCCCCTGTGTACCGAATGCCATGCGTCACCGGGTGACTGGCGCAGCACTGGCGGCATCGAGCTGCGGGCGGTGCAGCGCTTCACGGCGGAAGGGCACCCGGCGTTCCGCCTGTCGCAGTGGGTGCCCGAGGGCGATGGCGCTGCGGGTGGCTGGCGGCTGCAGCGAACGCGTGCCGAGCCCGGGACACTGACCGACCAGTCCCAGCTTAAATTCAATCATGCCGTACACATGGATGGCGACAAAGTGCAGACGCCAAACGCGCAGGAGGCACTCGAATGTGCCAGCTGCCATGTGCCTAAGGACAGCGGCGAACACTTCGAGCCGGTGAACATGGATGCGCATTGCCGCGACTGCCACAGCCTTAATTTTGATCCCTTCGATCCCGAGATCGAATTGCCCCATGGCAACACGCGGGCGGCGTTTGAGGCCATGGAGGCGCACTTCATTCGCGAGTTCACCGACCCGGTGCTGCGCGCGGAACGTTCGCGGCAGAAGCCGCGCCGTCTTCCCGGCAAGCGCATGGGTGTCGCCAGCTGCGAGGGCAGCGGCCTTGACTGCGGGCGCCGGGAGGCGGCGAGTGAGGCCCGGTACCAGTTTGCCGAAACCGGCTGCGTCACCTGCCACCAGGTGCGCGATACCGGGGCTGACAAGCCGATTGATCGCTGGTTCGTGCATCCCGTCAAGCTGACCACGGACTGGTACTCGCAGAGCCGCTTCAGCCACAGCAGCCACCTGAGCCTCGCCGGTCGCAGCGGCGATAGCGTGTGCCTGGACTGTCATGCAGCGGAAACATCAGAAACTGCCGAGGACATCCTTATGCCGGGACAGGACAACTGTCTCGGCTGCCACGATGCACAACGCCAGTCGGTCGCGGTAGACTGCGTCGGCTGCCACCAGTTCCACCGCCCCGAGGGGACCCTGTCCCTCGAGGCGCGTGCCTTGTGAGGGGGGTCTGACATGCTGCGTAAGGTCTTGCTCGCGTCCTGGCTGCTGCTTGCCGGGTGTGGCGGGGGGGGCGGCCGTGAGGCCGGATCCGCCCCCCGCCCGGGGGGGCCGCCCG
>CAYFVJ010000161.1:0-6034 GCA_964346555.1 uncultured Alteromonadaceae bacterium
AGTCGCGGACAGATCAAGGACCTCGTAACTGTCTATCTGGACGTCCGGGCCGTACTGAAAGTCATATGTTGCGAAGTCTGTGCGCCCCCAGGAACTGTCTGTGTATTTGAAATTGCTATTCAGGATCATTTCTCCGCCCAGCACCGCAAGCACATATTCCGCACCTATATTGGCGGTGATGTCCGGTGCATATGTCACCTCGGCTCGATCTGAGATGTCGCCTACCGTGGGGTGGTCAAACCTTGAATAGTCTGCATCGAGTGTGCCCAGCGATGCCCTGATCGTCAGTGCCTCGGCCACAAGCGCCATGGCTTCGATCTCGATACCGCTGGTGTCGACCTCGCCCGCATTGAATATGAATGTGCACGTCGGGCCGTTACAGTTCTCGGCTTCGCCTTCAAAAATGAAGCTGCCATCGCCAGGCGTCACCACCTGTTCCTGTTTATCATCGTATGCGGAGTCGAAATAGGTCGCGTTGAGCGTCAGGCGGTTATCGAACCATTCGGTGCGAACGCCGAGCTCGAATGTCTCGACCGTTTCCGAGCCAAAAGGCCCGACGGTATTGGGTGTATTGCCGCGGGCGTTGAAACCGCCGGATCTGAAGCCCGTTGAAAAGGATGTATAAGCCATGCCAAAGCCCAGGCTGCGTTCCAGTATGACTCTATAGGTGATCTCATCATCTTCAAACGCGAAGTCGGAGCCGTTGCTGAAATCCCCCGCGGGTGTCTTCACGAAGAAATCTTTTTCCTCGTCAGTGTAGCGAGCGCCTGCCGTGAAACTCCAGTCTGTATTCAGGTCATAAGTCAATTCTGCGTAGACAGCCCGCGCGTCCAGATCCTGGTTGGACTCGATGATCTGTACCGGTCCGGTCTCGAACGGGGCTTCACTGGTCAGGTAGTAGATTCCTGCTACATAATTCAGAGGGCCGGCAAAGTCCGATGTGATCTGTAGTTCGTTCGAGGTCTGTTCAAATGCCTGCTCTCGTAGCACTGGAAAAAAACACGGTTGATCCGCCGGATTGTCATCGGTGCCGGTACCGAAAGGAAAGAGTGAACCTTCTGTCGGTGATCCGTAGGAACAGATATCCATTGTCTCGTTGGTGTCGATGAAGGCGGAAATGAATTTAATGTTGTGGTCACGGATCCTGGCGTTCAATTCCAGGGTGTAGTTGTCGCCTTGTATGGCGCTGATGAACTTCCCTCCAGAAAAGGTGCTTTCGAAATCATCGGCGGCAGACAGGTCTCCGGAAGCTGAGGATCCGAAAGCGGGTCCGATCAGGGCAAAGTCATTAGCGCCTTGAAAAGGCGGGTCTTCCGGATTGAAGTCCGGACTGTCTGGATCGTTGCCTCGGGAGCTGATATTCAGCTGGTCTATCAATCGCGTATCGTCATCATAATTGTCCCACGTGAACTGGGCAGAAAAATTCTCGGTAAAGTCATACAGCACCGAAACCGTGCTGCTGTGCAGATCCCGGTGGTCGGGGTTGTCTTCGTTGCGCGTAACGTTGTCAGTGAATGCATCGCTGGTGAGGGAGCGAGCGCCAAGCTTTATCCCGCCTTTTTCACCCAGTGGCACATTGAGAATCGCCTTGAAATCCTGGCGATTGAACTCGTCCAGTGTAGCCTCCAGCCGGGCGCCGAACTCTTTGGTCGGCTTTGTCCGCGTGATGTTGATGACGCCGCCAATGGTGTTTCTGCCGAATATCGTGCCCTGGGGGCCGCGCAGGATCTCGATCCCTTCCACATCGAAAAGGTCTACGTTGGCACCTGCGGATGAGGCGAGGAATACACCATCGATGGACACGGCAACGGTGGGTTCGAAAGTTTTCTCAAGATCGTCCAGACCGATGCCGCGAATGGAGGCGCTCAGTGCCGCGCCGGCAAAGGGCTGTTCCACCATCTCTACGTTGGGTGCAAGTTTCTTCACATCGACGACGGAAGTGATATTACCGCGTTCGATCATACCGGCAGACAGGGCCGTGACCGCTATCGGTACATCCTGCAATGTCTCGCTGCGCTTGCGTGCGGTGACAACCACTTCTTCAAGCTGCGCGCTCGGGTCTCCCTGTGCGCTTACATGACTTGATATGCCGACGTTTACCATCGTCAACAGGGCGAGCGTCAACGGCGTGGGCGTGAATGTGGCATGGCGGAGACGTACCGCGGGCGTGACTTTGTGCTCTTGGCCTGATTGTATTTTCTGCATGGGAGTACCTTCGGGTTATTGTTGTGATTTCAGAGTTCTTATGGCCTGCGTAGATTGGTATACTTCTTTACAAAAAACAATACGTATCGTTTTTTCCAGGCTGCCTTTGTAATTAATTACGTGAAGTTGGCGCTTTTGACCTGAGTGTAAATCAGCGCGCTGAGCGTTCAGCTGCGGCTTTCGCTTTGTTCGTCGCCGCATCGATCGGTTCGATGGCCCAGCGCAGTCCACGTCGGAGCAGAGTGTAGAAAACCGGCAATTCCCAGGCGCAGCGCTCTTTTTCGGGCCAGTAATCCATCATCGGCTGCATGTCATAATGATGTCTGCAGTGGCCGAGGGTGAGGTACAGTACGCAGCCAGCGCCGACCGCGTGGGTATACAGCACAGGATGTCGCTGGTGCTCCCACTGATCTTCGACGAACCCCGGTGCCTCTCCGCCGTACTCGGTATCGAGCAGTACATGCAGGTCGCCGTAGGTCTTCATGAGGTATAGCTCATCGGTGCTTTCGAAGCTCTCCAGATCAGACACCATAGGATGTTCCGGATCGGCAACGCTGACGGTGTACGGCGCGATGGGAGGGTGCGAACGGAACATGGACCCCAGCGTTTCCATATACAGCGGGGCCCAGTCGGGTGTGCTGAAGAGGCCATCGGACATCATGCGGATGACAGAGTTTGTGCCGTGCAGCGCATACCAGCGACCGCCGGCAGCGACCCAGTCGCGCAGGGCTTCCTGTGCGGTCAGGGACGGGATGACATTACAGGTATAACTGACCAGGAAGTCGGCTTCGGCCAGCGCTTCGAGGTTCTCGTAGTCCTCGAATACCCTGACCCGGATGCGCTCGTCCTCCGCGAGCAGCTTGAGCAGCTCGAGGCGGGCGAAATCAATGTCGTGCCATTGACCGCCTGCTACGAGTACACAGTTGATACGTCCCGCGATGTTGTTATGTCCGGGCATGCTTTACTCCCACCGGGCCTGGCGCCTAGCTGTTGATGTATTTGTCGATAGTCTTGTGCAGGTGCCTGATGCGACTTTCCTGATAGCTGGCCAGGCTGACCGCCTTCTTGCGCGATGCCTTCATGCCGCGCTGCACTGAACCCATATTGCTGTCGTCCTGGTCGAACACCGGGCCGAGCGCACCCAGCTCCTCGGCGTTTGAGAACGGCTCGTCATCGCCCAGGCGGTGTACCGGCGCTGCGGCCGGACGCTCAGAGCCCTTGGGGTAACGCAACAGCACCATGACGTCGAACAGGCATTTATCTGGCGTGTCGCCATAGGGCAGGAAGCGATAGACAATGTTACCGTGATAGCCGATCCACACCTGGAAGTTGGGGAACAGACTGTACAGTATTGCGTCTTCCAGTTCTGCGAGTGTGGCATTGGAAAGGTCCGTGCCGGATGCCTCCTCGAATATCTCGCGATTCATGTCACCCACGTACTTGCGTGCTGTCAGGCCCTCGGGCATGTCGATACCCTCGTCGCTGTCCAGGGCCATTCGGCCCGAGAGTTTGAGGATGTCGCGCATGACGGATTCTTCGGTAATGCCCTCCAGGTGCGGACTGGGCACGCCCATCGGCGTGACCGAGCGACTGACGTTGTCGCCGAACGTGTCGTACTGGGAGTTGGCGTCGCCGGTAAAGGTAAGAATCTGCTTGTGGGTCTCTACTGTATGGAATGACTCCAGGAACGCCTCGGCCCCCACTTTCCAGTTGCAGTTCACCACCCGCTGCACGTGCACGCCCTTGTAGTAATCCTCCAGCGGGTAGCGCGAGAAGTGCGCCGGGAATACACCCATGTAGGTCTCTAAAGGCTGTGCATCGAGATCGAAGTTAATGAATACGAACCCGCCCCAGGTATCCACGAGGACCTCTGGCAGGCGCATGTCGCGGCTGGTCAGGTGCTCGAAGTCCCACTCACAGGGGATGCCCTTGAATTCACCTTCCAGGCTCCAGGTCGCGCCGTGGAAAGGGCAGCGGAACTGGTTAACACAGCCGCCCTCGTCGCGCAGAATACGGCCACGGTGCAGACAGGAATTGATTAGGCCCTTGATGGCGCCGGACTCGGTACGCACCACGATGACGGACTGTGAGAAGATTTCGTAGATCTGGTGATCGCCTGGTTCCGGGATGTCCTCCTCGCGGCACACCATTTGCCAGACCCTGGGCCACAGACGCTCCTTTTCCAGCTCGTTGAATTCCTGGGTGATGTAGCGATTAACGCTGATATCTTCGTCGCCCAGGTAGGGATTGCTCTGTTGACGCAGGAATTCGGGGACAGGTACTTCCTCAAGATCCAGCAGATCCTGGAAGGAGACGCCTTCACACCGCTTGTCGCCGCCCTGCTTCTTGACTGACTGTTCCTGTGACATATCTATCTCCTTAATGCCGGCGCAGCGACGCCCGCACGGTTATCGTGTGACTATATTCACGCCGCTGATTCCCGGCGCTCCATAGACGTGGGTGTAGCCAACGCGGGGTTCCCCTGCGATCTGACGCGACCCGGCCTGACCGCGCAGCTGCAGGCAGACCTCGTGTACCTGGCGCAGACCTGAAGCGCCGACCGGCTCACCGTTCGCCAGGCAGCCGCCGTCGGTGTTGACCGGCATGCGGCCATCGATACGGGTGGCACCGTCGCGCAGCAGTTGTTCCTGTTCGCCGTGCTCACAGAAGCCATTTTCCGCCATATGAATGATTTCCGCGCCGGAGTCGGTGTCCTGGAGCTGCAGGACGTCTACGTCATCGGCGCCCACACCGGCCTGTTCGAATGCAGCACGCGAGGCTGTCTGGGTCGGTGCATCATTGACGACAGGTGCCTGCGACGGGCTGAACACTTCGAAGCTGCCGTAGTAGCGGCTGCGCACAACGGCTGTTTTTAGCGTCACGGGTCTGGACGTGAACTGGCGGGCAATCCGTTCATTACAGACAACCAGTGCTACCGCGCCCTCCGCGGGATTGCAGAACATATATTTGCGCAGCGGGTGACTGACCATCATGGACCCCAGGATTTCTTCCTGGGTCAGGGGCTGTCGGCGCCACGCTTCGGGGTTGAGCGAGCCGTTATGGAAGGCTTTCTCCGCTACCCGGGCGAGCGCCTGTTCCGTGATGCCATGGTCGTGCATGTAGCGCTGGATCTTCATGGCGAAAAATTGCGTGGTCAGCATCAACCCGGCTTCGCCGTACCATTCGCCGAGTCCCCATTCTGCCGGGTCCGGGTTGAAGGCGCCGGGCGGGTGTTTGTCAAACCCCACGACCACGCCGAGATCGTACTCTCCCGACTTGATGGCCGCGTAGGCTGCGTGCAGGGAACTGCCGCCGGTGGCACAGCCATTCCAGATATTAGTGAACTGCAGGCCCGTCAGGCCGAGTTCATTGACCAGGGCGTCAGCATTCCCTGCGTCCTGGCTGCCGCCATAGGCGAACTGGATCTGCTGCCAGTCGGCGCCCGCGTCGGCGAGTGCGGCTCGAACGGCAACTGCACCCTGTTGAACACCGGACAGGTCCGGCGTGCGGCCGAAGCGGTGCATGCCGAGTCCGATAATCGCTACATCCATGACGTCAGTTCTCCGTCTCGGCATCGAATGCGAACACCAGGACGTCGTTGCCGTCGGCGTCGCTGTACAAAGATTCTATCACCAGCTTCATCGGCATGCCGATACGCAGTGATTCCGGTGTATTTGGCTTCAGTCGGGACTCTACCCGCAGGCCGCAGGGCATCTCTACATAGCCGACACCGTAGGGCGTGAAGTTCTCTACGGTTTCCGTACCGGCGTAAGGCGGCTTGGGAAGAAAACCCTGAATGGTCCACGTCCACAGGGTCCCCCGGTTGCCC
>CAYFVJ010000162.1:0-3934 GCA_964346555.1 uncultured Alteromonadaceae bacterium
CGCAGATCGACCTTCTGGATCTTGCCCGTGGCGCCGTGGGGCAGCTCGTCGATGAACTCCACCGCGTCCGGCGTCCACCATTTGGCGATCTTGCCCTCGAACCAGTCCAGCATCTCCTCCGGCGTGAGATCCGCGCCATCGGGCGCTTTCACCACCACCAGCAGCGGCCGTTCCGACCACTTCGGGTGGTAGCGCCCGATCACCGCCGCCTCGGCGACTTTCGGGTGATCGGTGGCGACGTTCTCGATCTCGATGGAGGAGATCCACTCGCCGCCGGACTTGATCACATCCTTGGTGCGATCGGTGATCGCCATCGTGCCCTGCGGGTCGATGGTGGCCACGTCCCCGGTCTCGAACCAGCCGTCGTCGGTGTGGGCATCAGTTTTGCCCAGCTTGAAGTAGCCGGAGCAGATCCACGGCCCGCGCACCATCAGCGAACCGTAGGCCTCGCCGTCCCAGGGCAGGCGCTTGCCGTCGTCGTCGACGATTTTCATTTCGACCCCGAAAATCGGCTTGCCGGCCTTCTGGCGCAGCCTGGCGAAAGATTCCGGCGTGTGCCGGTCGCGCTCGTGGTAGCTGGCGTTGGCGCTGCCCAGGGGGCTCATCTCGGTCATGCCCCAACCGACCCGGGTCTCCACGCCGTGAGCGTCGAAAGCCTCCATGATGGACAGCGGACAGGCGGCACCGCCGACAATGATCTGCTTCAGGGAATCCACCGTCTTGCCGGACTGCTTGAGGTAATTCAGCAGGTTCAGCCACACGGTCGGCACGCCGGCAGAGCGGGTCACCTTCTCCTCGTTGATCAGCGCCGCCAGGGTTTCGCCATCGCCCATCCTGTTGCCTGGAAATACGATCTTGGCGCCGACCATGGGCGCGCCGTAGGGTGTGCCCCAGGCATTGACGTGGAACATGGGCACGATGGGCAGCACCGCATCGTGGTGGGCGAGCCCCAGTGCATCCGGCATCAGCGTCGCATAGGCGTGCAGCATGGTGGAGCGGTGGGAATACAGCACGCCCTTGGGATTGCCGGTGGTACCGGAGGTGTAGCACAGGGCGCAGGCCTGGTTCTCGTCCAGCTGTGGCCAATCGAAATCGTCCGAGTGGCTGTGCACCAGCCGCTCGTAGCAGAGCACGTTCTGCAGTTTCGTTTCCGGCATGTGCGCTTCGCTGGTCATGACAATCCAGCGCTCGACCCCCGGACACTTGTCGGCAATCGCCTCGACCAGCGGCATAAAATCCGGATCGACAAACAGCAATCTGTCTTCGGCATGGTTGACGATGTAGACGATCTGTTCCGGGGACAATCGCGGATTGATGGTGTGGCAGACGAAACCGCTACACGCGGAGGCGTAGTACACCTCGAAGTGCCGGTAGTCGTTCCAGGCCAGGGTAGCGATGCTGCTGCCAGACGCCAGCGACCAGGTGGCGAGGGCATTGGCCAGTTGACGCGTGCGCCGGAAGGCGTCCCGGTAAGTGTAGCGGTGGCGAGGGTTATCGCGGGTAACCGAGACAATCTCGCTGTCGCCGTGCACGTTCTCGGCGTGCTTGATAATCGACGTGATCGTCAGCGGAAAATCCATCATCAGGCCGTTCATGCGTCGCTCCTTTATAACTGTTTTGGCGTTGTGTCCGTGGTGCTGCCGTCGGCATCAGGTCATGCAGACCGCGTCGGTCTGACGACCCGCCGTAAGACAACCTCAATCCGCCAGTTCCCAGATTCGCCCATCCTCACTGCCTGTGGCGCGGCGTTCAGCGGCCAGTTTGATCAGGTGCGCACTCATGGACAGCTGCGCCCAGCGATGCAGCGCCGGGTCGACATCGTTGTAGACCACCTTGACCAGCTCGTCGAGGTCGCAGCGACCGAGTTGCTGCAGCCCCGCCACCACCCTGGCCTCGCGCAGCTGGCGATGGCGCACCAGGCGCGTGATTTCCCGCTCGCTGTCCTCGATCATGCTGCCGTGACCCGGCGCCACCTGCCGCACCGGGTAATGCAGCAGACGCTGTAACGAGTCGATGTAGGCTGCCATGTCGCCGCCCGGCGGAATGATCACCACCGTTGAACCCTGCATGATGTGATCGCCCGCAAACAGCACCCCCTCGGACTCCAGAAGGAAACAGTAGTGGTTGCTGACATGCCCCGGCGTGTGAATGGCGAGCAGCGACAGTTCCGGAGTCTGCAGCCGCTGCCCGTGTTGCAGCACGACGTTCGGCGCAAAGGTGTCGTCCTGGTGGCTGTCGTTGGCCGGCAGCGCGCCGTAAACCTCGGCGCCCGTCGCCTCCGCCAGTGCCTGCCAGGCGGGTGAGTGATCGGGATGGGTGTGCGTGCAGGCGATGGTGCGGATGTTGCCCCCGCCCGCCTCGAGTATCGCGTCGATGTGGGCCGGCAGCGCCGGACCGGGATCGACCACCACGACATCGGTATGACCGAGAAGGTAGGTATTGGTCCCGGGGCCGGTCATGGGGCCCGGATTCGGCGCTACCAGGCGACGCACCAGCGGCGTGACCTGTTCCGGGATGCCTGGTTCCAGCACAGCGACGACCTAGACGAGCTGCGGGATCGGGGCGACCGGGTCGACGTCGGCAGCGTAGTCTACGCCGTCCACCTCGAAGCCGAACAACTGCAGGAACTCGCGTTTGTAGCCGGCGAAGTCCGACAGCTCGTGCAGATTGTCAGTGGTCACCTGCTGCCACAGCGCGGCCACCTCCGCCTGTACCTGCGGGTCCAGTTCCCGGCCATCCCGGCGCAGGCGCCCCTCGTCGTCGAGCACGGGACTATCGCCGTAGAGTGACTCGCGGAACAGGCCATCGACCTGCTCGATGCAGCCTTCATGCACGCCTCTCTCCTTCATCACCCGGAACAGCAGCGCGAGGTAGATCGGCATGGCCGGAATCGCGGCGCTGGCCTGGGTCACCACGGCCTTGAGCACCGACACTCGGGCGTCGCCGCCTTTCTGTGCCAGGCGCTCGCGCAGGGTCAGCACGCGGCGGTCGAGATCCTTCTTGGCGGCGCCGATCGTGCCGTGCCAGTAGATATCCCAGGTGATCCTGTCGCCGATGTAGGTGTAAGCGGTGGTCTTGCAGCCCTCGGCGAGCACGCCCGCCGCATCCAGCGCCTCGATCCAGAACTGCCAGTCCTCACCGCCCATGACGGCCACCGTGTTGTCGATCTCTTCCTGGGTCGCGGCCTCGAGATGGTATTCCTGTATAGCCTCCTTGTCGGTGTTCACCCCTTTCTGCACCGTGTCCTGGCCGATCGGCTTGAGGGTAGAGGTATAGACTTCACCGGTCTTCGGGTGCTCGCGCCGCGGCGATGCGAGGCTGTAGACCACCAGATCGACCTGGCCCATATGCGCCTTGATCTCCTCGATCGCCCGCGCCTTGACTTCATCGCTGAAGGCGTCTCCGTTGATGCTGCGCGCATACAGCCCCGCCGCTTCCGCCTCCGCGTGAAAGGCGGCGCTGTTGTACCAGCCGGCCGTGCCGGGCTTGCGCTCGCTGCCTTCCTTTTCAAAGAAAATACCGAGGGTTTCCGCGCCGCCGCCAAAGGCCGCGCTGATACGCGAGGCCAACCCGTAACCGGTGGACGCGCCGATCACCAGCACGCGTTTCGGCGCATTCGGTATGGGACCCTGCTGGCGCACGTAGTCGATCTGCCGGCGCACGTTGGCGGCACAGCCGACCGGGTGGGTGGTGGTGCAGAGGAAGCCGCGGACGCGGGGCTTTATTACCATGACGGACGTTCCTGCCGGTTCAAACCATCGTTCCAGATTCTAGCACAGGAAAGACGTGGCACGTTTGCTTTGGGCTTTCCGGTCTTTTCGAGCTTTTCACTTTCGGGCCGTCAGGCTCGTGGGGGTCTGCCTGCTTGGACAGGGTGGGGCATGATCCGCGCAGGCAGACCCCCACGAGCCTGACTCTGGAAGTGGTAGCCGAT
>CAYFVJ010000162.1:4034-6012 GCA_964346555.1 uncultured Alteromonadaceae bacterium
CCGGTCTGCGCGGATCATGCCCCACCCTGTCCAAGCAGACCGGCCCCAACGGTTCTGACGGCTCAAAACGCGCCGCGAGAGATTGGCTCGCGATACGCCAGCGCGCTGGTCAGAGTCGGGGCCGTGGTGCCCGGTCTGCGCGGATCATGCCCCACCCTGTCCAAGCAGACCGGGCACCATGGCCTCGACGGCTTCGTGCGCATCAGCCTCGGCGATCACAGCGCTACATCACCAGGCGCCGGATATCGCTGATAAGCGCATTCAGCGTCACCATGAAGCGCCCCGCATCGCCGCCATTGATCACGCGGTGGTCATAGGACAGCGTGAGCGGCAGCAGCGTGCGTGGCTGGAAAGCCTCGCCGTCCCACACCGGCTTCACCGTCGCCCGACTGACCCCGAGAATGCCCACCTCCGGGGCATTGATAATCGGCGTGAAACCATTGCCGCCGATGCCGCCGAGGCTGGATACGGTAAAGCAGCCGCCGCGCATCTCGTCCGGCTTCAGCTTGCGATCCCGCGCCTTGCCGGCCAGTTCGAGGATTTCAGCCGACAGTTCCCACAGGGTTTTTCTGTCGACATCACGGATCACCGGCACCATCAGCCCGGCCGGCGTATCCACCGCCATGCCGATATGAAAGTACTTCTTGAACGCCAGGCTGTTGCCGCCGTCGGTGAGCGAGGCGTTGAATTTCGGGTGCTCGCGCAGGGCAACCGCGCAGGCCTTGATAAGAAAGGGCATCGGGGTGAGTCGCGTAGCGCGCGCTTCGGCCTCGGCTTTGAGCGATTTGCGGAAGGCTTCAAGCTCGGTGATGTCCGCTTCGTCAAAGTGCGTCACGTGCGGCAGGTTGAGCCAGCTGCGCTGCATGTTGCTCGCCGTTATCAAGTCCAGCTTGCTGCGCTTCTCGATGTCCACCTCGCCAAAGGCCGTGAAATCCACCTCCGGAACCGGCGGAATACCCGAGCCTTCCTCGGCAGCGGCCGGGGGCGCACCCGCGCGCCCTTGCATGACCTTCTGGGCGTAGGCGTGCAGATCTTCCTTGAGCAGGCGACCACGCGGTCCGGAGCCACTGACCTTTTCCAGCGGGATACCGAACTCGCGTGCCAGCTTACGCACCGCCGGGCCTGCATAAACGTTGGCACCGCTGCCCTCGCCTGAGGATGACTGCGTGCTGCCTGCGCCGGTGGCTGATTGCGAGCTGCCTGCGCCGATAGCTGAGGTCTGACCGGCAGAGGCGGCTACACCGGTATCGCGGCTACGGTCAGCGTCTGCAGCTCCTGGTTCACTCTTCTTTGCAGACGCCGCCTTGTCAGGCATTTCCGCGTCATTCTTGTCGCTCGTTTCCGCGTCGTTCTTGTCGCTCGTTTTCGCGGCAGTATCACGACGCCCGTCATCCGCCTGCTCTGCATCGCGCTTCTCGGTATCGCGCTGGGCCGTGTCGCTCTCACCACCGCCGGCGGCTTCGATTACCGCGACGTCATCGCCTTCGGCGAGCTGATCGCCCTCCTTGACCAGCAGTTCGACCACTTTGCCGGCAACCGTCGTCGGGACTTCCAGAGAGGCCTTGTCCGACTCCAGCACGATCAACCCGCCATCAACCTCGACCGTCTCGCCGGCAGCAACCAGCAGTTCGACCACTTCGGCGGCCTCCGCACCGCCGATATCCGGTACGCGCACCGTATGGCGCACGGCGCCCTCGCCTTCGCCAGCGTTCCCGCCGTCACCCGTTTCCGCATCCGCACTCGAGCCGCTGGTTCCCGTGTCGCTTGTCTTTTTAGCGGCCTCGACTTTATCGGTTTCGGTATCGCTTACAGCCTCAGCGGATGTTGCGGTCTCCGCGCTGCCGGCGTCGCTGCGTCCGCCCTCGTCACCGTCGCCACTGTCACCATCTTCTTTCGTGGCGTCGGCAGCTGCGTCGCCCTCCACCGCATCGGCTTCGGTTTCAATTACAGCAACAGCGTCACCCTCGGCAAGCTGATC
>CAYFVJ010000163.1:0-5941 GCA_964346555.1 uncultured Alteromonadaceae bacterium
CTCGACAGCCCTAACGCGAGCGGCAGCCGTGGATTCAGTCGCGGCCAGTTCTTTACCCGCGAAGGCCGGCTGATTGCCTCCACCGCGCAGGAATCACTGATGCGCCTGCGCGACAACACGGGCGAATCAGCGTCTAGTTGATCGGGGTCTCCATTTCGCGTCCGAGATCTATCAGCTCGAGCTGCTGATCGTTAAGCTGAATCTCGGTAATGGATGCGTTGTCTGGCCAGAAACATTGCGTGCTGCTTTTGCCGAGTGTGTGGCCGACAATCGTATTGATCACGAGAAAATGCGTGAATATCACGGTCGTTGAAGGCGTCGCCATAAGACTGCTCAGCATTGCATCCCGCCAGGCATACAGATCAGCCGGCTGATTCGCCCAATCCTGCCGCATGAAACCACGCAGCCAGTCGCGCCGCTGCGCCAATGGAACCGGCGCAGGTATCTCGCGATAGGCCTCTTTTACCTGAAAATCCAGTCCGCAAATCCGCGCCAGTGGTGCTGCTGTCTGCATCGCCCGCGTCAATGGACTGCTCACAAGAACGGCATCCGAACCGATGCGGGGCGCCAGCTGGCGCGCACAGGCCTCGGCCTGACTCTGCCCCCGACTACTGAGCCCTGGGTCGGCAGACTGCCCCCAATGGGCTTCGGCCTCGCCGTGACGGACCAGGTATATTGCCACGGGTTGCGGCACTACTCTGTCACTGATGGCTCGGCACTAACGGTAGGTCACGAGGGATTCACCCCGCTGCTGACCGAGCACACGCAGATAAGAACAGTCATTGAAGCAGGACAGGGATACCCTGTCGCCGCTATAGAAGAGCTGCGTGATTGAGCAATTGAACACCGGCTCATAGAACTGGTACACGTCGCAATCCCGAGCGCCGACGACCTGCGCGACCAGGGTCGCTATCGTGCCGCCGGAAGTAAAAATGGCGACGGTCTTGCCGCTTCCCTGAGCTTGCATGATATCCGCCAGAGCGGTGCGTACGCCGCTGGCATAATCCTGCCATGTCTGTATGCCATTGGCGTCACATTCGGGCGATACCCAGTGACTGAACACGGCGGCAATGACTTTCTGGTAGTCCTTGCTCGAGGTCAGACCGCGCTCGACCACGCTGCGCAGGGCAGGATCGTTCTCCATCAATCGCGGTAAAAAGGCTTTGATCTGCTCATCATTGCGTACCTCGTCGAGGCGGGAATCCGCGCACAGAGGGACTGAAACCGGCTGGGCGGCGAGCGCGAGTTCGGCGGTATCCCGCTGGCGCCGCAGCTGTCCGCAGTAAGCCGCATCGATTCGCACATCGCAGTCGCGAAAGTGGTCTCCCAGACGGGCGGCCTGAAGCCTGCCCAGCTCTGATAGATTGTCGTAATTGTCGGCACCAAAGGAAGCCTGACCGTGACGTATGACATAGATTGTTGCCATCAGGCGCTCTGCATCAGCGGCGCCGGCTGGCGCGGGAAGCTCAGCCGGCGGCGATAGGGGTAGAACGACGCCACACAGCCGCTGCGGATCTTCTCCTGCAGGTCCTGCCAGAAAGCGGCGTCGTAGAGGTCACTGTGGCGGCTATCGAAGGCATCCCGGGCGCGCCGGTTGCCGGAAAAGAACAGGCGGAATTCCTCGGGGAAGATGTCATTCGGGCCCACCGAATACCAGGGCTGACTGGCCATCTCTTCAGCCTCATTACGCGGCTTGGGGATTTTACGGAAATTGCACTCCGTCAAAGGTACAATCTCGTCGTAATCGTAGAACACCACACGCCCGTGGCGGGTAACACCAAAGTTCTTCAACAGCATGTCACCGGGAAAGATATTCGCCGATGCAAGCTGCTTGATCGCGTTGCCGTACTCATCCATGACGTCATCGACCTGTTCATCAGTGGCGTCCTGCAGATACAGATTGAGCGGTGTCATGCGGCGCTCCACGTACACATGCTTGACAATCAGCGCGCGCCCCCGTTCCTCAAGCAGCGATGGTGCCACCTTGTACAGCTCCTCCATCAGCTCATCAGAGAAGCGGTCGCGGGCAAACGCCAGGTTGGTGAACTCCTGCGTGTCCGCCATGCGCCCGGCGCGATCCCAGCGCTTTACCAGGCTATACTTCTCCTTGACCTGTTCACGGGTCATCTCCTTGGGCGGCGTGAAGCGGTCCTTGATGATCTTGAAAACAAAGTCATAGGACGGCAGTGTAAAGACGCTCATCACCATGCCTTTGATACCGGGGGCGATGATAAACTTATCGCTCGTTATCTCCATATGACGGCGCGCACAGCGATGGTAATAGGTTTTGCCGTGCTTGTTGTACCCGATCGCGCTGTAGATTTCCGAGATGGGCTTGGCGGGCATGAGCTGCTGCAGGAACAGAACGTACTGGGATGGAATGGAGGCGTCTACCATGAAGTACGTACGGGTGAAGCTGAAGACGATACTCACCCGGTCGGCGCCAAACAGCACGGTATCCACATAGACAGCACCCGCCTCGTTGTGCAGGATAGGCAGCACGAACGGCATACGCTGCTCACCGGCACAGATACGCCCGACAATGTAAGCGCCCTTATTGCGGAAGAAATGGTGGGCCAGCACTTCCATGCGGACGTCGCCACCGGATAGGTCCATGCGCGGCGGCACCAGAACGGACTCCGTTACCGCCACAATGTTGTCGATATCGCGTGCCTTGTTCTCATAGGGGATACTGAAGGCGTAGTCATCCAGCAGCCGGTCGAACGCCCCGCGGAGGGAGTTATCCACGCTGTACACCCGCAGTACTTTGCTGATGTCGGGTGCCGGCATATCTGCCTGGGGAGAAAAAACGAAAGCGAACTCCTCGCGTATCTGCTCGTGATCAAACACCGCGCAGTAAACGGAGTTGTAAAACGTTTCGGCAATCTCGAAGTTGTCGTGCCCGCGCACAAGGTCTGCGTAAACCAGCTTGGCATCGCGCCAGAACTGCGGATTCTTCAGCTGGTCGCCAGCAACGAGGTGTACGACATCCAGCACGCTGCGTACTTTTTCCTTATACAGGTCGATACGCTCTGTCGAGCTCCGCTGCACGCCGACCCAGTCGGCGTTCTCGAAACGGTTGCGCGCCGCCAGGGTGATGTTCTGGAAATCGGCAAAATAGGATTCGAACCCGTTGAGTATAATGCGGGCAAAACGTCCTCGGCGTTCCACAGCGGCCTCTGTCGATGATGGCATAGCCTTCAGAGTGTAGGATTACCGAACTTGCGACGCAATTTGCGCATCCCGCCCAGCCAGCGATCGTAGTTTTCCGCCTTGAGCTGGCGATAGCTCGCCACCTCCGCGTGGGGCAGAATCAGGAACTGCTCTGACGCCAGGCCCTCGATAACCGCAGCGGCAACCTGCTCCGCCGACAGAACGCCATCCACGCCGGCAGTGCCACCACCCTCGACGGAGCCGATCATGCGGGTCGCCACTGCCTGGGGACAAACACAGGAAACCTTGATACCGTCGTCACCGTGAGTGATCGCCAGCGCCTCGGCGAAGCCCACAGCCGCGTGCTTGGTAGTGGAGTAGGCCGCGTCGCCGATCTGGTTGAGCAGGCCCGCCGCAGACGCCATGTTGAGGAAATACCCTTCGCCGCGTTCAATCATTCCCGGTAGACAGGCGCGGGCCGCGTAGACATGGGCCATGACATGGATCTCCCACATGGCCTGCCAGGTGTCATTCGCTGCCGATGTCGCGTGCCAGGGTTCACCGTCCCCGGCAATGATTCCGGCGTTGCTGCAGAACAGGTCGATCTGTCCACACTGCTGTTCGATATCGGCGACCAGCGCCGCAATTTTGGCTTCGTCGCGGACATCCACTGCATACGCCAGCCCGTCGATACTCCGTGCTGTGTATTCAGCGGATTCGCGATCGCGATCGACCACGACAACACGCGCGGCGCCCTCGGCATGGAAGCGCTCACACAATGCCTTGCCAATACCGCTGCCACCCCCGGTGACGATGACAACCCTGCCGCTGACCTGCATCGCTGCCCCTCTTGCTCAATAGCCTGTAGACGCTGGGTGCTACCTCAGGCCGCGCTGGCGCTGCTTGCAAAATCCAGCGCATTGAAGCGAGCCTGGTGATGATCGCCGTCCCCGAACATCGCGTTGAGCGTTATCAAGCGCTTGGCATAGTGCGCAATGTCTATTTCATCGGTGAGGCCCATGCCGCCATGTAGCTGTATCGCCTCGGCATGGATGTGTCTCCCTGCACGATCGAGCATAACCTTCAGCGCATGGATGTCCCGCGCCGGATCCTCATCCTGCTTTTCCAGCGTGCAAACGGCGCGATAGAGCAGGGACTTGGTCTGCTCATAGGACATGAAGGTGTCGACCATGCGGTGTTGAAGGGCCTGGAAACTGCCGATGGCAACGCCGAACTGTTCCCGCTGCTTGGTGTACTCGAGCGTCTTGGTGTTCAACTGGCCCATAATGCCGAGAGCTTCTGCAGCCAGCGCGACACAGCTTTCCAGTGCAACCCGCGAGACCGCAGGCATCGCCTTGCCCTCCTCACCGAGCAGGGCATCGCGAGAGATGCGCACATTGTTGAATGTCACGTTTGCTGCCCGCTGGCCATCCATCAATGCGTACGACAGCCGGTTTACACCGTCGGCCGCTGCATCGACGATAAACAGGCTCACGCCCTCCTCGTCACATTGCTCGCCGGACGTACGCGCGGCAACGATGAGCGTGTCGGCGTTGGCACCGTTCTGCACCACGACTTTTTCGCCATTCAGTACAAACCCGTCGCCGTCTGCGCTTGCCGTCGTCTTCACATCGGCCAGCTCGTAACGACTCTGCCGCTCTGCGAAGGCAAACGCCCCCAGGCAGCTGCCATCGATGATGCGCGGGATGTATGCCGCCTGCTGCTCCGGACTGCCCGCCCGCTGCAGCACGCCGCCAAAGAGGATCACCGTGGCGAAGTAAGGCTCCAGCACAAGGCCCTTGCCGAACTCCTCCATCATCACCATGACGTCCACCGGGCCGCCACCAAAGCCGCCGTGCTCTTCCGCAAACGGCACGGACAACCAGCCCAGCTCGGCAAAGGTCTGCCAATGCTCGGCACTCATCCCCGTGTCACTGGCAGCGATCTCGCGGCGTGCGTCGAAGCTGTAGTCGTCCTGTATAAATCGCGCGACGCTGTCGCGCAGCATGACCTGCTCGTCTGAAAAATCAAAGTTCATGGTTCACCTCACAAAATCCTGCGGTTGCCGACGGCCGTCTTTACAGGCCAAGCACAGCCTTGGCAATGATATTTTTCTGCACCTCGTTGGAACCGCCGTAAATCGTCGCGGCACGACCATACATATAAGCCTGGCGCGCCGAGCTTCCGAATGTGTGTCCGAGCGCGTCGGGATCGAGATCCGTCGGCAATACGCCCTGGTAGTAGCCGGCAAGATCCATGCGCAATCCCTGTATCGACTGCTGTATTTCTGTACCCTTGATCTTGAGAAGAGATGATTCAGCCCCCGGCGCGCCGCCGGCGGCGACAGATGCCAGAACGCGCAGGTCGGTGTATTCAAGCGCCATCAGCTCGATCTCGATATCCGACAGGCGCTTCTGGAACAGCGGATCATCGATAATGCGCTTGCCGGCATTCACTTCCTGCTCGGCAAAACGCCTCAGCTCCGCCAGGGCGCGCCGTGAGTCCGCGACGCCGGCGATCGAAGTACGCTCGTGAGCGAGCAATGCCTTGGCATAGGTCCAGCCCTTGTCCTGCTCTCCGATCAGGTTTTCCACCGGTACCCGCACGTTGTTGAACTCGACTTCGTTCAGGCTGTGGTGATTGTCGATCGTGGTGATCGGGTTGACTCTGACGCCATCGGACTTCATGTCAATCAACAAGAAGCTGATACCTTGCTGCTTTTTGCCTTCACTGCTGGTGCGCACCAGGCAGAATATCCAGTCGGCGTGCTGTGCGTAGGTGGTCCATA
>CAYFVJ010000164.1:0-5920 GCA_964346555.1 uncultured Alteromonadaceae bacterium
TGAAGCCGCGGGACGTGCAGGCGACGCTGGCGGAATTCACCGCCCGGGCGATTGCGCACAGCCTGCAGTCGGCTTCATTTCCTGCCAGAGAGATCTATGTGTGCGGGGGCGGTGCGCACAACGACGACATTATGCACCGACTCTATCGACTACTGGCCCCGGCGCGCCTCGATACAACACTCGCACTGGGACTGCATCCGGACTGGGTGGAAGCGGCCGCATTCGCCTGGCTTGCGCGTCAAAGACTGCTCAATCTGGCCGGCAACGCGCCCGCAGTGACAGGGGCACGGGGACCGCGACTACTCGGAAGCGTTTTCCCCGGAGGCTAGGAGCCTGTCGGACTCGGGCTCCTAGAAGCCCCTTCGACAGCGACCGCGGGAATACTGTTCAGATGGCGAAGGATGCTCCACAACCGCAGGTCGTTGTCGCATTGGGATTGTTGACCACAAAACGCGAGCCCTCGAGACCTTCGAGGTAATCGACTTCAGATCCCGCCAGGTAGGGGAAGCTCATGGGATCAACGACCACGGTCACGTCGCCCATCTGGATCGCGGTATCATCATCGGCGGCATCCTCATCAAACGAGAAGCCATATTGGAATCCGGAGCAACCGCCACCCGTGATGAAAACGCGCAGCTTGAGCCCGCTGTTTTCCTCTTCGGTGACCAGTTCCCGGACTTTGCTCACAGCGCTGTCAGACAGCGTAATGGTTGTAGGGTCAAACGCGGCTGCTACTGTCATGCAATCCACCGAATAAAGAAGTTTTAAACAATCTTGTAATAATTATGGTAAGTCTCAGCCTTTTAGTCAACTATTGCACTGGCGGCATCAGGGCAACAGCCCAGGGTGACCCAGGCCCATGGTCTCTGGCAGGGCGAACATGATATTCATGTTCTGAATTGCCTGTCCCGACGCCCCTTTAACCAGATTGTCCTCGGTGGCCATGACCACGACCGTATCCCGCCCCTGCGGAACCTCCACGGCGATCTGGCAGCGGTTGGCACCGCGCACCGTGCGCGTCTGCGGGTATATGCCTCCGGGCAATACATCGACGAAGGGTTCGTCGGCATAGAAGCGCTCGTACAGCCCCTGCACATCCGATTGTCCTTCCAGCAGGCGGCCAAACAGCGTGGCGTGGATGCCGCGGATGATCGGCGCCATATGCGGCACGAACGTCATCTGCACGGGGGTCTCGGCGATGTCGCCGAGGCCCTGCTCCAGCTCCGGCAGGTGCCGGTGACCACTGACTCCATAAGCCTTGAGGCTGTCCGAAACCTCCGTGAGCAGGTTGTCGACCCGGGCCTGCCGCCCCGCACCGCTCACCGCGGAGGCCGCGCTGGCGATCAGGTGATCGACGTCTACCAGCCCGGCCTTCAATAGCGGCATAAAACCGAGCTGTATCGCCGTCGGATAACAGCCCGGACAGGCCACGAGCCGCGCCTCAGCGATTGCCGCACGGTTGAACTCGGGCAGGCCATATACTGCCTCACCCAGCGTCTCCGGGCTGGCGTGGGTCTCGCCGTACCACTGCGACCAGCGCTCGGCGTCACGCAGCCGGTAGTCGGCCGAGAGGTCGATTACCCGGGTGCCCGCGGCAATAAGCTCCGGCGCCATGCCCATTGCCACATTGTGCGGCGTGGCAAAAAACACGACGTCGCACGCGCCCAGGGACGCGACCTCGGGCTCACAAAACGCCAGATCATAGTGGCCGCGCAGATTGGGGAACAAGTCATCCACGCGGCGTCCGCTCTCTGCCCTGGAGGTGATTGCGACGATATCCACTTCGCTGTGACTGACAAGCAATCGCAGCAATTCGACCCCCGCGTATCCCGTACCACCGACAATACCGACCTTGATCATCACACCTCCTGTTGCGTTGCGCCGGGACCGGCTCCGCCCCGGTGCGCGGGCGACAGTATAGGGACAAATCCTACAGGGGGAACTGGTATCATCCAATTGTTGCCCTGTCGTTAATATCCCGTGCAAATTGTGAGGAGACACTGCATGCTCTGGCTGCGCGCATTTCACATCATTTTTGTCGTCTGCTGGTTTGCGGGGCTGTTTTATCTGCCGCGAATCTTCGTCTACTTCGCCGCCAGCGAAAACAGCGACACGAGACGTCAGCTCGCGGTCATGGCGCGCAAGCTGTACCGATTCGTCACGCCCTTCATGGTACTGGCGATCGCCTTCGGCCTGGGTATTATCAGCCTTGCGCCCGATTACTACCTGAGCGCGGGCTGGCTATGGCTCAAGCTGGCGGGCGTCGCCTTCCTGGTGGTCTATCACTTCCAGTGCGGCCGCTACGTCAGGGCGATCAACGCCGACGCGGATCATCACGGCCATGTTTTTTATCGCTTTTTCAACGAGATCCCGGTTTTTTTCCTGTTCGGCATCGTGTTCCTGGCCGTGCTCAAGCCTTTCTAGCGGGCAGCGCGCGGTAGCCGGGTTGGCGACAGCGCGGACAAGCCGCATAATTCAGGGTGACACGCGTATTCCGCAGATATCACTCGCCAACCCATCGAGGACAGCATGAGCTCATTCGAACAGCTATTCCAGCGCGCCAGCGCCCACATTCCCGGCGGCGTCAACTCGCCGGTCCGCGCCTTTCGCGCCGTTGGCGGCACGCCGGTCTTCATCGATCACGCTGACGGCGCCTACATGGTCGACACGGACGGCAAGCGCTACATCGACTACGTTCTGTCCTGGGGTCCGATGATCATGGGCCACAACCATCCCGCCGTGCGCGAGGCGGTGGTCCGCCAGGCGGAAAAGGGGTTGAGCTTCGGGGCACCGACCGAGCTGGAAATCGAACTCGCCGACCGCATCTGCGACATCATGCCCAACATGGACATGGTGCGCATGGTCAATTCCGGCACGGAAGCCACCATGAGCGCGATCCGGCTCGCCCGCGGCTACACGGGGCGCGACATGATCGTCAAGTTCGAGGGCTGCTACCACGGGCATTCGGATTCGCTGCTGATCAAGGCCGGGTCGGGTGCACTCACCATGGGCGTGCCCAGCTCGCCCGGCGTTCCCGCCTGTCTGGCCGAGCACACCATGACCCTCACCTACAACGACGCCGAGGGTCTGCGCCAGGCCTTTGCCGAGCACGGCGAGCGCATTGCCTGCCTGATTGTCGAGCCGGTCACCGGCAACATGAACTGCGTCCTGCCGAAAGCGGAATTCCTCACCGCCATGCGCGAGGTCTGCAATGAATCGGGGGCCGTGTTCATCCTCGACGAGGTCATGACCGGATTCCGCTTCGGCACTCATGGGGCCCAGGGCCACTATGGCATCGAGGCGGATCTCACGACCCTGGGCAAGGTAGTCGGCGGTGGCATGCCGGTAGGTGCCTTTGGCGGCAAGCGTGAGATCATGCAGCAGATCGCCCCCCAGGGTCCCGTCTACCAGGCCGGCACCCTGGCGGGGAATCCGATTGCCATGGCCTCGGGTCTCGCCACCATGGATATCATTTCCCAGCCGGGCTTCTACGAGCCGCTGTTCAAGCACACCAGGGAGCTGTGCGAGGGTATGCAGGCGGCGGCAGACGCGGCGGGCGTGCCGTTCACGACCAATCACGCCGGCAGCATGTTCGGCGGATTCTTTTCCGACAAGCCCGAGGTGTCGAATTACGCGGATGTCGTGGCCTGCGACACGCAGGCGTTCGGAAGGTTTTTCCACCACATGCTGGACCAGGGCGTGTATCTCGCTCCCGCCGCGTTCGAGGCAGGATTCATGTCCGCCGCGCACACGGATGCCGACATCGAGGAAACGCTGGCAGCGGCCCGTACGGCCTTTGCCGCACTCTGAGGGGCAGTCGCATGAGCTTCAATTCACAGCGTGGGGGATTCCCGGCCACCCGCATGCGCCGGCTGCGCGCCAGCGCCTTCGCCCGCGACCTGGTGCGTGAAAGCCATCTGGCGCCGGCGGATTTCATTCTCCCGGTGTTTGTCCTCGAGGGCGGCGCCCGGCGCGAGGCGGTACCCTCCATGCCCGGCGTGGAGCGCCTGAGCGTCGATCTCCTGATCGAACTGGCCCGGGAGGCGCGCGGGCTGGGTATTCCCGCACTCGCCTTGTTCCCGGTGGTGCCGGCAGAGCGCAAGAGCCTGCACGCGGAGGAGGCCTACAGCGCAGACGGGCTGGTGCAGCGCGCCGTGGCCGAACTCAAGGCCGCGCTGCCCGATCTAGGCATCATGACCGATATCGCGCTGGATCCGTTCACAACTCACGGCCAGGACGGCATTATTGATGACAGCGGCTATGTCCTGAACGATGTCACCACCGAAGTACTGGTCAAACAGGCACTGTCACACGCCGCTGCCGGCGCCGACATCGTCGCGCCATCCGACATGATGGACGGGCGTATCGGCGCTATCCGCAGCACACTGGAAGCCGACGGACACCACAACAGCCTGATCATGGCCTACGCGGCCAAGTATGCCTCCAGCTATTACGGACCCTTCCGGGATGCCGTTGGCTCCTCGGGCAACATCAAGGGCGGCAACAAGGCGAGCTACCAGATGGACCCGGCCAACAGCGACGAAGCCATGCACGAGTGTTCACTGGACCTCGCCGAGGGTGCCGACATGATCATGGTGAAACCCGGCATGCCTTACCTCGACATCGTGCAGCGGGTCAAGCAGGAACTTAAGGCGCCGACATTCGCGTACCAGGTCAGCGGCGAGTACGCCATGCACGAGGCGGCTTTCGAGCGCGGCTGGCTGCAGCGGGACCCGGTCATGCTCGAGTCCCTGCTATCTTTCAAGCGCGCCGGCTGCGACGGCATCCTGACCTACTTTGCCCTGGCGGCGGCGCGTCTGCTGCAGGGCTGAGCGGAGGCTGGCGATGCGACTGCCCCTACTGCTCGCGCTTGCCCTGTGCAGCCCGGCATCCCTCGCGGAATGCAGCTGCCTGTGGCGCGGATCTTTCGTGGATGTTCACGCCGATACCGACCTGGTCATTGCGGGCTGGGTCGCGGACGGGCGCGGCAATTCGATTGATATGCAGATCACGCGAGTACTGCGCGGACCCGATTACATCGAGCAGGCGCGGGTCTGGCTGCGTACAGCCGACTATTGCCGACCGGCACCCGAACGTTTTCCCGCGGGCAGTGCCTGGGTCATGGCGCTTTCGCGTATCGACAGCGTGCCCGAGGGCGGGTTTGACCCGAATACGCCCGATGTGAGTTATGGCCGCAAGGGTGACTACGTTCTCTCGAGCTGCGGCGGCTACTGGCTGCAGCTCACCGACAACAGGGTCAGCGGGGCGCTGGTGGATTCGGCACGCTGGGCGCGCGACCCGAAAATGACCCCGGTTTTGCTGGACGTGGTGGAGGCGCACGTGAACGGCCGTATCGACGACGACGCCGTGCTCGAAGCGAGCCGCGAGGATCCGGCGGTGAAGAAACTCATGCTCGACACCAAGGAATTCCTGCGCTCCATCCGCGAGTGAATGCTCAGTAGCGTCGCCAGTCCGGTCGCCTCGGGTTGCGTCCCTCTATCAGGTCCATCAACTCGTCCAGCATCTTCAGGGACAGGCCCCATATCCGGCGTCCGCCGAAGTCATAGCAGGGCATATCCAGCCTCCTGCGGCCACGCTGCCAGCACATGCTGCTGCGGTTATCGGGATCGAGAAGAAATTCCAGCGGCACCCAGACAACTTCCGCCACTTCGTGGTTCGGGGCCAGCGCAATATCGCGGTCCACCCGGAAAACGAATGGCGTGATCGCCAGCCCGCGCGTCAGGCGACGCGCGCGGGCATTCAGCTCCGAGAGGCGTCCAAGGCAGGCGTCCTGCTCACCGAGGCTGAATCCGATCTCCTCCTGTGTCTCGCGGCGGGCGCAGGCGAAGCCGTTGGCGTCCCCGGGGTCCAGCCGTCCACCGGGAAACGCCATCTGCCCCGACCAGGGATCACCCGTGCG
>CAYFVJ010000165.1:0-1184 GCA_964346555.1 uncultured Alteromonadaceae bacterium
CAGAATTCCGGGGTGTATCGGTTTCATTCAGTCGTATCCTTGTTCAAGGTGTCGTCAAAATAGTAAATACCCACCGCAACGTAATGCGGCTTGCCCGTGTCGGGGTCGTCAGGATCCACTTCATGCGCCGATAGCCAGTGGTGATACTCTTCCAGCAGTTGCTGAGACTTGCGATTCGATATCTCGCGAAAGGCCTCCAGCGCATCTTCCCGGACCGCCGTGTTGGACAGTTTGCGCTGGAAAACGCGTGCCGGCTTTTCGGCGGCGAGGTTATGGGAAATCGTGCTGATCAATTCTCCCGGATCGCGGCCGAGTATATGAATACGCTCCACCGGCGTGTGGGCCGGCATGTAGGCGCGTTCCTGCAGATGCACGCGATCGCCGACGCGCTTCACTGTGTGGCTGCTTTCCAGCACACCGAGCATCGCTGCGGGGGGAATATCGCCGCTGTAGTCCTTTACCAGAGTGGCGAAGCTGTCGTCGCCTTCAAGCGGCAGCGCAGCCGGCTCGCCGTTGCCGCTGAGGAATCGCGGGTCCGCCAGCCAGCCACTGACGACGCGGATTGCGCGATTGTAGCGCTGCTCGCTATCATGCTCAGATTGAACGTTCAGCTCGAGCAGGCGCTTGGTCTCCTTGCGCGTCAGGCCGGTCAGTGCCGACACATTGGAGATCGTTGCACGGCGGCCGCTGTCGCTGATGTGACTGAAGCCTTCTTCCACATAGGCTTTCCGCGCGAGCTCGGCGAATGTGCCGTAGGCCATGCCGTGACGCAGCAGCACGCGCACCAGCGGCTGCAGCAGCCGCAATGTCGCCGAGCGTACTGCCTGTTGTACGGTTTCAGTCATTATGGGAAAATAATCCCAATATTAGCGTTAGTCAATAAACTTTAGCCTCTAGGCAATTGTTTGTGAACACAGTCGCACCGGAGAAGTCCAGCGTGCATATTACGGAGCAGGTCATCAGCTGTCCCTATTGCGGCGAGACCCAGTCGGTGCTGGTCGATCCGGACAATATCGGTGTCAGCTACGTGGAGGATTGCCAGGTCTGCTGCCAGCCCATGCTGCTGTTACCCGAGGATGCTGGGCATGGGAGTGTTGATCTGATTGTCATGCGCGAGGATGAGTAAGCGGTGATGCCTTTCCAGCAATAGCTGCAGCGAGCGGGACAGGATCATGTTTCGTGTG
>CAYFVJ010000165.1:1284-5879 GCA_964346555.1 uncultured Alteromonadaceae bacterium
ATTGTTGCGATAAACCAAGGAGGTTTGCATGAGTACACTATCCCGAGTCCCTGACGTTGTCTTCAAAACCCGCGTCCGCGATGAATCAGTCGGCGGTGATAACCCATACCGCTGGGAAGACAAGACAACGGCGGATATCTTCGGTGGCAAGAAGGTCGTCGTTTTTTCATTGCCAGGTGCATTCACCCCGACCTGCTCATCCAACCACCTGCCGCGCTATGACGAACTGTATGACGAGTTCAAGGCGCAGGGCGTAGACGAGATCGTCTGTGTTTCAGTCAATGACACGTTTGTGATGTTTAAGTGGGGCCGGGAGCAGGGCAACAAGAATATCTTCCTGTTGCCTGACGGCAACGGTGAGTTTACCCGCAAGATGGGTATGCTTGTGGATAAGTCCAATCTGGGCTTCGGTATGCGTTCATGGCGATACAGTATGCTTGTCAACGACGGCGCAATCGAGAAGATGTTTGTCGAGCCGGACTTTGGCGACAACTGCCCGACCGATCCATTTGAAGTGTCCGACGCAGATACCATGCTGGCCTACCTCAAGGGCCACGAACCGCAAGGTGTATCCGAGCCGGTGAAGGCCTTTGAAGGCTGACCACCCGGTTTTCGGGGTCAGGTCCCGACGGGATCTGACCCCGACATCAAGCCATTGCTAATGAAAATTGCGTGATTCCACGCTGAGTGTTCCCAACGCCGACGTGTAGTCATACAGCGCACCTGCAATGATGTGGGTGACATTGTCACGCGTCTCCAGCGTTCCCTTTATCAGCAGCAACTTCCCCGTCATCAGTGCCTGGCGAAAATTCTCTTGTACCTGCGGCCAGATCACAATATTACTGTTGCCGGTTTCATCCTCCAGCGTCAGGAACAGCACTCCGGACGCCGTACCCGGCCGCTGCCGGCAGGTCACCAGCCCGGCAATGCGCACAAAGCCCCGGTGCGGCACGTCACCGAGGTCCGCCCGGCGCTTGCAGTGGTTGAATGGCGGTTGGTCGCGTAGAAGCTGCATGGGATGACTGCGCAGGGTAAGCCCCGTGGCGCGGTAATCGGCCAGCACGTCTTCCGCGACGCTGGGCGCTTCCAGCACGACGCCATCATCCAGCGTATGCACCGGTTCGCTGCTTTCGTATTGCAGCAAGGGCTTGCGCGGCTCCATGGCCAGCACCTGCCACTGTGACTGGTGCCGGTTGCCGCTGATGCCGGCGAGGGCGTCCGCCGCTGCCAGCGCCCGCATATCGTCCCGGTGCAGCCCGGCGCGTTCGCGCAGATCCTTCACCTGGGTAAACGCGCGCCGCCGTCGCGCCTGCAGCAGCCGCCGGGCACCGTCGCGGGACAGGCCGCCGATCAGGCGCAGGCCGAGGCGGATCGGACCTCGGGCCGGGTGCAGGTTGTGCTCGTCCTGTGGCAGGGTGTGATCCCAGTCGCTGGCGTTGATGTCGATCGGGAGGATATAAACGCCGTGGCGGGCCGCGTCCTGTAAAAGCTGCGACGGTGAGTAGAAGCCCATCGGCTGGCTGTTCAGCAACCCGGTATAGAAAGCAGCCGGGTGGTGGCACTTGAGCCAGGCCGATACGTAGGCCAGCAGCGCAAAGCTGGCGGAGTGCGATTCAGGAAAGCCGTAACCGCCAAAGCCCTTGATCTGCTCGAACAATCGGTGGGCAAAGTCCCGGTCATAGCCGCGGGCAATCATGCCCTCGACTAGCTTATCCTCGAAGGTGAGCAGCTTGCTGTCGCGGCCCCAGTTGGTAATGGCGCGGCGCAGGGCGTCTGCCTCGCCACCGCTAAAGCCCGCCGCCACCATCGCCAGGCGGATCACCTGCTCCTGGAAGATGGGCACGCCGAGGGTGCGGTCGAGCACTGCGCGGATGTTGTCGTCGGGATAGGTAATCTGCTCGAGTCCCTGCTTGCGGCGCAGGTAGGGGTGTACCATGTCGCCCTGTATCGGTCCCGGCCGCACAATGGCGATCTCGATCACCAGGTCATAGAAGCAGGCCGGCTTCAGCCGCGGCAGCATGGTCATCTGCGCGCGGGACTCGATCTGGAATACGCCCATGGAATCCGCCTGCTGCAGCATGCGATAGGTCGTGGCATCCTCCTTCGGGACGTCGCCGATGTCGCGAACAGTTGGCTGGTAACGATGCACCAGCTGCAACGTCTTGCGGATGGCCGAGAGCATGCCGAGGGCGAGCACGTCCACCTTGAGCAGCCCCAGTGCCTCAACGTCGTACTTGTCCCACTGGATGACCGTACGCTCCGGCATGCTGGCGTTCTCTACCGGCACCATGGCCGACAGCGGGCCGCGAGAAATCACGAAACCTCCCACGTGCTGCGAGAGGTGCCGCGGAAAGCCGAGCAGTTCCTGCACCAGGGCATAGAACAGCTCCGCCATCTGGCTGTGCGAAGCGACGCCCTGTTCGGCGAAGCGCTTTTCCAGGTCGCGGGTCTTGTCCCACCAGGCCATGGATTTGGCCAGATCCTCGACAAAGATCGAGTCCAGCCCCAGGGCCTTGCCGACATCGCGCACCGCACTGCGGGCCCGGTAGGTGATAACCGTGGCGGCCAGTGCAGCGCGCCGCCGGCCGTACTTCTCGTAGATGTACTGGATCACTTCCTCGCGGCGCTCGTGCTCGAAGTCGACATCAATATCCGGCGGTTCATCCCGCTCGCGTGAAATGAAGCGTTCGAACAACAGCGAGACCTGCTCGGGGGATACCTCGGTAATGAACAGGCAGTAGCAGACCACTGAGTTGGCTGCCGAGCCGCGACCCTGGCAGAGGATGTCGCGCTGCCGGGCAAAGCGCACGATGTCGTAGACTGTGAGGAAGTAGTACTCGTAGTTGAGTTCGTGGATCAGCGCCAGTTCGGTCTCGATGCGCTCGTAGATAGCGTCCGGCGTACCCCCTGGCCAGCGCTTGCGCGTGCCGTCAGCGACCAGCTCACGTAAATAGCTGGCGGCGGTATGGCCCTGCGGTACCACTTCCTCCGGGTATTCATAGCGCAGTTCATCCAGGCTGAACTGGCAGCGGTCGGCGATTCTTGCCGACTCCTGCATCAACTCCCCGGGGTATAGCCGCTGCAGGTGTGCCAGGGTGCGCAAATGCTGCTGGGCATTGGGCAGGCGACGCATGCCGAGCTGATCCACCGAAGTGTTGTAACGCAGTGCCGTCATGACATCGTGCAGGGCTTTGCGACCGGCCCGATGCATCTGCACATCGCCACAGGCCACCAGCGGAAGCTGCAAATCGCAGGCCAGGCGCTGCAGGGCGAGATAGCGCTCCACTTCCCCATTGCCGAGCAGGTAATGCACGCCGAGCCACACGCGGTCGCGGCACAATCGGCGCAGCTGCAGACCGTAGGCGCGCATTTCATCGCCGCTGTCATCCGGCAGCCAGATGAGCAGGCAGCGCTTGAGATGAAAGATGACATCGCGCAGCGTCACCCGATAACTGCCCTTGGTGCTGCGCCGCCGCGCCATGCTGATAAGTCCCGACAGCTCCGCGTAGGCGGCCCGTGACGGCACCAGCGCCACCAGCCGGATGCCCTCGATAAGATTCAGTTCGCTGCCGATGATGAGCTTGAGTCCCGCCTCCTTCGCTGCGACATGCGCCTTGACAACGCCGGCCAGCGAGCACTCGTCGGTAATCGCCAGGCCCGCGTAACCGAGCTTTGCTGCGCGCTCGACCAGTTCGTGCGGGTGCGAGGCGCCGCGCAGGAAGCTGTAGCAGGTGAGGCAGTGGAGTTCGGTGTAGGGCATGGTGCGTCACGGGGTGTCGAGCGGGCTGAGGATATCCATGGCGCCGCGCATATGGCGGCGTACCTGATCCAGAAGGCGGACAGGTATTTCAGGTATGTTCGGGCGAATGTCATCCATGGCAGGATACCGCTTATACTGTACGTATATACAGTATAATATATTATCGAATTTGCAAGGCGGTTTTTCAGCGGCAGAGTATTAGATCGGTTGAGCTGGCTGCAGCAACAGATTGATATTTCAGTAAAACCGGAAAGTCGTGTTGACTGCATATGATGGGACGGTTCAACAGGCGTGTTCCGGTTATCTTCCAGACTTAACAGCAGCCAGGGGTATGAGGTTGGTTCTATGTCTGGTTGTCAGCTGAAAAGCATATAACGCCAATTCGACATAGCCATCAGTAAATGTTGTTTTTGGGACACTAGTGTTATTCGGTGTGGTTTCATCAAAATTGGCAGGGGTGGTACAAACATAACCAAGCTATTAAGTACGCACACTTCGTGCGCCGGACCTCGTTTCACTCGGCCGCTTATGGCGAGCGTTAGGCGTCTCTGAGAGGAAGCCGACAAAATGAATCGAAGGATTATTCGACACGGATTCATCCTGATCTTGATCGCTTTGGTGACCGGCTTTCTGCTTCCTGCGATGCAAATTCCGAGACTGGGGCTGTCGGCACATACCATTGCGATTCTGAGTGGTGTGCTACTCATCGGGATTGGCGGCATCTGGAGTGCGTTCAATCTATCGGCCCGCCAGCTTCGCGTTATGTACTGGGGCTGGGTCTATTCCAGTTATGCCAATTGGCTTGGCTGCCTCGTTGGCGCGTTTGCCGGCGCAG
>CAYFVJ010000166.1:0-5850 GCA_964346555.1 uncultured Alteromonadaceae bacterium
ATCCAGAACAAACCGCGGTGGTCGAACGAGAGATGCAGCAGTCCCACTGCGGCAAGCTGCCGGCAGCCATGCTGCCGGCGATGGTGAATGTGCAGATTGCCCGCGATGCTTTCATGGCGCATGCCGCGGTTGAGGCCGCCAGCCGCGCCGTGATCATCACCGGCAATGGACACGCCCGGCGCGATCGCGGCATACCGCGCTTTCTGCAGCGCTTGCGACCGGACGCCCGGATTGTTGTCGTTACTCTTCTGGAAGCAGAGCAGGATACATCCCCGGAAATGCAGGCTTCGCGGCAGGCGGACCCGAGCGTGACCGACTTTGCCATTATCACGCCACCACAACCCCGCGACGATCCCTGCCTCGCCTTCCAGTGAGTGCCGTGTCGACGGACCCGGCAGTGATCGGCATTCTCTTACTGGCCGCCGGGCGCAGCCGCCGTTTTGGCAGCGACAAGCGTCGCGCGCGCCTGGCGCACAGCGCCCGGACCATGCTGCAAATGACCCTGGACGCGGCAACCGCCAGCGGCTTGCCAACACGTGTCTGTCTGCGTCCCGATGACAATGCCCTAGCCGAAGAAATGGCGAGCCAGGGCGTCGACGCATTGCGATGCCAGCGCGCTCACGAGGGCATGGGCGCAACGCTGGCGGAAGGAGTCACCCGCGTCACTGAGTGGCAGGGTGTCATCATTGCACTGGCGGATATGCCGCTAGTTCTCGCCACAACCTACCGGGAACTCGCTCGACACTCCACGCAGGACGCGGCAATCGTTCCCGTTTATCAGGGACAGCGGGGCAACCCGGTGTGCTTCGGCGCGAGCTGGTACGCGCACCTCACGCACTGTGCGGGCCAGTCCGGCGCCAGACACCTACTCGATGCACATCCGCAAGGCGTATGCCGCCTAGCTGTCGATGATCCCGGCATTTTGCGGGATATCGATTACCCCGGCGATCTCGGCGCTATGCGTTGAGCGACTCCGCCGCGGGCTGCCGGTAGCTGTCGATATCCGGACAACTGCAGATCAGGTGCCGATCGCCGTGAACGTTATCGACCCGGTTCACGCTGGGCCAGAATTTATGCAGGCGCTGTGCGTCTGTCGGGAACACGGCCAGCTCGCGGCTATAGGGACGATCCCAGTCCGCGACAAGATCTGCCTGGGTGTGCGGCGCGTTGGCCAGTGGATTGTTGTCACGCGGCCAGTCGCCGGTGGCGATGCGCTCCACCTCCTTGCGGATGCCGACCATGGCGACGATGAAGCGATCGAGCTCGGCAAGCGACTCCGACTCAGTCGGCTCGATCATCAGCGTGCCGGGTACCGGGAACGACATAGTCGGTGCGTGGAAGCCGTAGTCCATCAGGCGCTTGGCGATATCCTCCTCGGTCACGCCCGCCTCGTTCTTCAGCGGTCTAAGATCGATTATGCACTCGTGTGCGACCAGGCCCTGCTTGCCGCGATACAGGATGCGGTAGTGCGGTGCCAGCTTGGCGGCAATGTAGTTCGCCGACAGGATCGCCACTTCCGTCGAACGGCGCAGGCCGTCGGGCCCGAGCATGCGGTTGTACATCCAGGTGATCGGCAGAATCCCCGCAGAGCCGGACGGCGCTGCTGACACCGCACCCGTATCGCCAGGCTCCAGAGGGCTGCCCGGCAGGAACGGCGCGAGTTGAGCGCGCACGCCGATCGGCCCCATTCCGGGGCCGCCGCCGCCATGGGGTATGGAAAAGGTCTTGTGCAGATTGAGGTGCGAAACGTCAGCGCCCAGATGTCCGGGCCGCGCCAGACCGACCATGGCATTCAGATTGGCACCGTCGAGGTAAACCTGACCGCCGTGTTCGTGGATGATATCGCACAGCGCCCGCACACCTTCCTCATACACGCCGTGGGTCGATGGGTAGGTGATCATGCAGGCGGCCAGGGTATCACCGGCGGATTCGGCCTTGCCGCGCAGATCCTCCAGGTCGACGTTGCCGCTGTCGTCACACTCGACGATCACTACCTGCATGCCCATCATGGCGGCAGAAGCCGGATTGGTGCCGTGGGCAGATGCGGGTATCAGGCAGACCTTACGCTGCGTATCGCCGCGGGACTCGTGGTAACGACGTATGGCCAGCAATCCCGCATACTCGCCCTGGGCACCGGAATTCGGCTGCATGGAGACGGCGTCGTAACCGGTGATGTCAGCGAGGTCGCGCTGCAGCTCCTCCAGCAACTGCGCGTAGCCAGCGGTCTGCGAGGCCGGTGCGTAGGGATGCATGTGGGCAAACTCCGGCCAGCCGATGGGCAGCATCTCCGCTGTCGCGTTGAGCTTCATGGTACACGACCCCAGTGGAATCATGCCGTGCACAAGGGAGTAGTCCCGCGCCTCCAGCCGCCGGATATAGCGTGTCAACTCGGCTTCCGAGCGATACAGGGAAAACACCGGGTGTGTCAGAATCGCATCACGGCGCCACAGCGAGGCCGGTATTCCCTCATCGGCGCCGTCGACGATCGCGGCATCCAGTTCAGCGACAGACAGCCCGTGACCCTCGCCCAGCACCAGGTCGAACAGGACCTCTACATCGTTTGCCGAGCAGGTCTCATCGAAGCTGACACCATAGCGGCCATCCGCAAACAGACGCAGGTTGTAGCTGGCGCTCTCGGCCCGCGCACCGAGTTCGGCGTCGGCGGCAAAAAACACGGTGTCGAAGAAGTGTTGCGGTGTGTCGACACCCCTCGAGCGCAGACCGCGGGCAAACAGGGCTGCCAGCCGATGTACGCGCAGGGCAATCGTTCGCAGGCCCTCTGCCCCGTGGTATATGGCATAAAAGGCCGCCAGGTTCGCCAGCAGCGCCTGCGCCGTGCAGATGTTCGAGGTCGCGCGCTCGCGGCGGATGTGCTGCTCGCGCGTCTGCATCGCCATGCGTAGTGCCGTGCTTCCGCGCTTATCCACAGAAACGCCGATAATGCGTCCTGGCAGCATTCGCTTCAGCGACTCACGCGCCGCAAAAAAGGCTGCGTGCGGACCGCCATAGCCCATCGGCACCCCGAAACGCTGTGCCGACCCGATGACGATATCCGCTCCCATCTCGCCCGGGGATTTGAGCAACACCAGCGCCAGTAGATCGCTGGCAACAGCGACCAGCGCCCCACTATCCCTGGCGACACTGATCAGCGACTCGATATCGTTGACCTCACCGTGGGTAGCCGGATAGGCAAACAGGGCGCCGAACGGCTCGTATTCGCCAATGTTTGCCGCTTTATCCACCACCAACTCGATGCCAAAGCCCATCGCGCGAGTGCGCAAAACGGCCAGAATCTGTGGATGACAGTCTGCATCGGCAAAGAACGGCTTGCCGCGCCCGCCCTTGGCAGAGCGCAGAGACAGCGCCATTGCCTCGGCCGCCGCCGTGGCTTCGTCCAGCAATGACGCGTTGGCGAGCTCCATACCGGTCAGGTCCATGACCATCTGCTGGTAATTCAGCAGGCTCTCCAGGCGGCCCTGGGCAATTTCGGGCTGATACGGCGTGTAGGCCGTATACCAGGCCGGATTCTCCAGGACGTTGCGCTGAATGACCGCTGGCATGATGGTCGGGTAGTAACCCTGTCCGATCAACGAGCGGTTGACCCGGTTCTGTCCGGCGATCTCTCGCAGTCTGGCGAGTGCCTCCTGCTCCGACAGCGCTGCCGGTACGGCCAGAGGCTCTTCCTGCCGTATCGCCGCGGGCAGCGTCCGCTCCACCAGCGCGGTCATCGAATCGCAATCAAGTGTCTCCAGCATCAGCCGCGTGTCCGCTTCGGAGGGCCCGATGTGGCGCTCGCTGAACGGCGGGTCCACCAGCTGGTTGAGGGAACAAGACGACGTAGACGGCGAGTTGGGCGTCGGTGACATATCAGATCTCACTCACGGAATGATTGTTGAAACAAGGTTAGCAACAGTGTTTCCGATAGGCAACAAAATGCCCTGTCCGGAAATTTTGCGTGATCCGCGCGTTGCCGTTAATCTCGGCACATGGATTCACGCTGTGTGCATCCCCAGGCCAGGCGATAAGAGCGGCATGAGCGAAGAGCCTCAGTTTCTGCGCGACGAGCGCGAGAAGAGTCCACGGATCACCCGGCGCAGCGCGACGGAGGCGACGCTGCAACCGCTGCAGCTGGGTCAGCGTGTGCGTGCCATCCGACTCAGCCAGAATCTGACGCTGGAAGAAGCCAGCCAGCGCACGGGTGTCGCCCGCTCCACCCTGTCGAAAATCGAAAACGAACTCATATCCCCGACCTTTACCATCGTACAGAAACTGGTACATGGCCTGGGTATCGATATTCCCCAGCTATTCAGCCAGCCCCGGGCCGGCGCGAGCCCGGGCGGGCGGCGCGACATCACCCGACGCGGCGCGGGCAAGCCCCACCCCACCCCCACTTACGCGCATGAGCTACTGGCGACCGAGCTGACGCAGAAGAAAATGGTGCCGTTTCGCACCGAGGTCCACGCCCGGGATTTTGCGGACTATGCTGACTGGGTGCGCCACGAGGGCGAGGAATTCCTGTTTGTACTCAGCGGCAACGTGCTGCTGTATACCGAATTCTATGAACCGGTTGAGCTGCACGAGGGCGACAGTGCCTACTATGACTGCACCATGGGACACGCCCTGGTGTCGACTGGCGAGAGCGACGCCGAGGTGCTCTGGGTGACCGCCTAGGCCGTGTTTCCTATTGGAAACACGACGCCCCTCAGGCATCATATAGAGATCTAGTGACGCGCGACGCTGCGCCGATAACCACCACAATCGGGGAGATGACGTGACCGATAGCCAAGCACCCCTGCTGGAAACGCCCCTGGCGGCCCTGCACAGCGAATACGGCGCCAGATTCACGCCATTTGCAGGCTACAGTATGCCGCTGCAGTTCAGGCTCGGTGTCAAGGGCGAGCACCTGCACACACGCAGCAGTGCCGGCCTGTTCGACGTCTCCCACATGGGGCAGGTGAGGCTACATGGGCCGCGTGCCGATCAGGCGCTGGAAGCGCTGATGCCGTCTGACATTGTCGGGCTCGCCGAAGGTCGCCAACGCTATGGCCTGTTGACCAACGGCGACGGCGGCATCATCGACGATCTCATGGTCGCGCGCCCCGCCGATGGGCGCCACACCGATGAGGGCCACACCGATGAGGGCCACACCGATGAGGGCCAAACCGATGACCTGTTTCTCGTGATCAATGCCGCGCGCAAAAGCGTGGACCTCGATCATCTGCGCGCCAATCTGCCGCCCGGCGTGGCACTGGAACTGCTGGAAGATCGCGCACTGCTGGCACTTCAGGGGCCGTCGGCAGAGATGGTTCTGTCCCGGCTGCAGCCCGGGGTTAAAGACCTGCGCTTCATGGACAGCCTATGGCTGAATATCGGCGATGCGGCATGCATCGTGTCGCGTAGCGGCTATACCGGCGAGGATGGTTTTGAGCTGTCCGTGCCCGCAGAGCGGGCGGACGCGCTCGCGCGCCAGCTGCTGGCCGCCCCGGAAGTCGAGCCAGTCGGACTGGGCGCGCGCAACTCGCTGCGCCTGGAAGCGGGCCTGTGCCTGTACGGCAATGATATCGACATGACGACGACGCCACTCGAGGCCGGGCTGAAATGGGCCGTATCCCCCGCCAGACGACCGGGCGGAAAGCGCGCCGGGGGCTACCTCGGCGAGGCGCTTATCGGGCAACAGCTGAGCACAGGGACCTGGGAAAAACAGCGGGTTGGCCTGCTCGGCGAGGGCCGCGCGCCGGTGCGCGACGGCGCTCCACTGATTGATGACAGCGGCACTCGCATTGGCAGCGTGACCAGCGGCGTATTCGGGCCCAGCGTCGATGGCCCGGTCGCTATGGGTTACGTCCAGAC
>CAYFVJ010000167.1:0-5770 GCA_964346555.1 uncultured Alteromonadaceae bacterium
GCGACGGCATGGCCATGGCCTGGCGCCAGGGCGTGCCGCTGCGCGATATGGAGTTTGTGCAATATCACCCGACGGGACTGCCCGGCTCCGGCATTCTGATCACCGAGGCCTGCCGCGGCGAGGGTGGATTGCTGCTGAATGCCGATGACTACCGCTATCTGCAGGACTATGGACTGGGTCCGGAAACGCCGGCGGGCGCACCGCGCGCAAAGCACATGGAGCTCGGCCCGCGCGATCGTCTCAGCCAGGCCTTCTGGCACGAGGCGCGCGCCGGCAGGGTGCTTGAGACAGCGCGCGGCGATGCGGTTCAGCTCGACCTGCGCCACCTGGGGGAGGCGCGGATCAATGAACGCCTGCCCTTCATCCGCGAACTGGCCCGCGCCTATGTGGGCGTCGATCCCGTGCATGAGACGATTCCAGTGCGGCCCACGGCGCACTACACCATGGGCGGCATTCAGACGGATATCCACACGGCGACAGCGCTGCCGGGGCTGTTCGCCGCCGGTGAGTGTGCCAGTGTCGGGCTGCACGGCGCCAATCGCCTGGGGTCGAATTCCCTCGCCGAACTGAGCGTGTTCGGGCGGGTAGCCGGAGAGCAGGCGGCGCGGCATGCCCGCGACGCCGGACCGGCCGATTCGCCGGCGCTGCGCGCGCAGGCCGAGGAGAATGCCGCCGGCTGGGAGGCCCTGCGCGAGGCCAGTGGTGATCAGTCACTCGCGGCGATCCGCGACGCACTGGGCGACTGCATGGAGCGCGGTGCGGGCATCTTCCGCAGCGGTGACGAGCTCGCTGCAACCTGCGAAGAGATTGCAACGCTGCAGGCGCGCTACCGCATGCTGGGTCTGACGGATCGCAGCCGCGTGTTCAACACCGAGTGGCTTAACGCGATCGAACTGGGCTGCCAACTCGACATCGCCGGCACCATGGCGCACGCAGCGCTGGCCCGCGAAGAGTCGCGCGGCAGCCACCAACGGCTGGACGCTCCGCAGCGGGATGACCGGCACTTCCTGAGCCACAGCCTGGCGTGGCGCGGAGCTGAAGACACGCCTACAATCGACTGGCAGCCGGTGGTCATCACGCGGCTGCCCCCGGGAGAACGGCATTACGGAGAAGCCGGGGAGAAAACCGCATGAACAGAAGCCTTAGCGTTCGCGTACAGCGCTACCGTCCTGAGGAGGACACCGCGCCCTGGTGGCAGACCTTCGACGTGCCCTGGAGCGAAGACACCTCGGTGCTGGATGCCCTCAACCATATCAAGGACCACCTGGATGCCAGCCTCAGCTATCGCTGGTCCTGCCGCATGGCCGTCTGCGGCAGCTGTGGCATGATGGTGGACGACGAGCCGCGCCTGGCCTGCAAGACCTTCCTGCGCGACTACGCCGATGCCGGGGAGCTTGCCGTGGGTCCGCTGCAGAACCTGGCGGTGGAGCGGGATCTCGTGGGCGATATCGAGCCCATGCTGGCCCACATCGAGACGGTGCAGCCATGGCTGCAGCGCGAGCAGAGCGCCGGCACCGCAGAGGGTGAATACCGCCAGACCCCGGTGCAGATGGCCCGCTACGAGTCCTTCAGTCACTGTATCAACTGCGGCCTGTGCTACGCCGCCTGCCCGCAGTTCGGCAGCAACCCGGATTTCCTGGGGCCTGCCGCGCTGACCCTGGCCCAGCGCTACAACCTGGATTCCCGCGACGAGGGCCGCGATCAGCGTATGCCCTTTCTGAATGGCGAGGACGGTGTCTGGGCCTGCACGTTTGTCGGTTACTGCTCAGATGTCTGTCCCAAGGATGTGGATCCGGCGGCGGCCATCAACCAGGGCAAGGTCGCCTCCAACGTCAATTACGCGGTGAACCTGTTCCGGCTTTTGAAGGGGCGCGGCGATGCGTAGGCCCTGGCAGCCCCGGCAGCCGGCGCTCTGGTGGTGGCGTCACCCGGCCTATCGGGGCTATATGCTGCGCGAGGCAACCGCCGTGCCCCTGCTCATGTATGGATTGTGTCTTCTTTACGGCCTGCTGGAGCTCGGCCGGGGAGAAGCCGCGTTCGGGGCCTGGCTGCAGTGGATGGGATCGCCGCTGCTGGTCGCGCTGCAATTCGTGGCACTCTGCGCGGCGCTCTGGCACGCCTGGACCTGGTTCCGCCTGGTGCCAAAAATCCTTGTTATCCCCACATCCCGCGGTGTCCTGCCCGGCTACTGGCTGCGCTGGGGCCATGTGCTGGTCGCTGTTCTGTGCTGGATTCTGCTGCCGGCACTGGCCTGGTGGAGCATGGCAAAACAGGCGGGCATCTCGTGAGTCGCCAGCACCCAAGGCGCTCGCAGGAGCCCATCGCCTGGTCGCTGTTCGGCGCCGGCGGCATGCTGCTGGCGTTTGTCGGGCCCGCGCTGGTGTGCCTGACCCTGGTGATCCTGCCGGCATTAGCCTCCGGGAACACCGCCGCGGTTTACCCGCTGTTGCTGTCGTCACTGCGCCACCCGGTCGGTGCACTGCTGGCGTTCATTACGCTGACCCTGATCTTCTTTCACACGCTCCACCGCATTTGCCACGGCCTGCACGACCTGCATGTGCCGTTGTCCGCGAGGGTGGTGGGCTGGCTGTGCTATAGCAGCGCGGCGGTGCTGTCGCTCATCGCGGGCATTTTTATCCTGGCCCTTTAGCCGGGGTGCAATGCCCTGCTGGGTAGCGTCAGCAGTGACGAGGCTACTGTTCACAGCGGCAATCCGCGAATTCAGGAGCATGTGCGGGGCCATTGCCCGCGCGGCGGAGACGATCAAAGAAAAAGCCATTAACACCAGCCAGCAGGCTTGAGCGCTTGTCGGCTCAACCGACAATTGCCACCCCGAACAGATAAAGGTGCAGCCAGAAAACAAATGCCAGATACAGAGCCAGACCACCGACAATGGCGATGATGTCGTTGGCAGGCCGCTCCTTAATCAGCGGAAGGCTGCGCGCCTCGCGGTGTTTCATAGAAATGCGATCGACCACTGCCCAGGCCAGAAAGCTGCCAAACAGCAGCAAAGCAGCGAGTGCGCCATTGACCAGCAGGTGCGCGACTGCCCAGGCTTTCACCGCCACCAGCATGGGATGCTTTAGCGTGTGGCTGATGCGTCCGGGCAGGTAGGCGGCAAGCAGGGCAGGAAACACCGGCAGCATCAGCAGCGTGGACACATGACGCAAAAAAGCCGGTGGCTGCCACAGCCAGATCGGATCCATTCTGGCGGCACTATAGCCTTGGACAATGAGGACCAGTCCAGCAATCGAGATCAGGCCATAGACGGCCTTGAACGGCACCACTCCCAGCTTTGCCACCATGCGATCGCGCCAGTCGTCACTGACGATGGAAACAGAATGGACACCGAGAAAAAGGATCAGGCCGAGAATAAGCATGCTCATGGGTGAAACTCCTGCATAAGATGAATTTGATTACGTTCGTAAAATATTGAACATTATGTGTTTTTGCCACGTCGACGTGGTACGCCCTGACCGGCGAAAACGCGCCGATGCCAAGGCTACCTCCGGCACGAACCGGGGTGAAGACGCCCCCTCACCGTGCTGAACGGCCCAGCTCCTCCATTTGCGCGAGCAAGCTGTCTACCGCGCCGGGCTTGGGATCTGACGCTGGAGCGAAAAACGTGATCTTTACCGGTTTGAATCCCACAAAGCCGAGGATCTGCCCTTTCAGCTGTCGTAGTATCGCATCGCCGTACGCCAGCCACAAAAAGCTGCGGGGCGTGTCAGACGTTATGAGAACTCGTGCCGAGCGCCCTTTCAGGAGAGGCGCCGGCAAACCGAGTGGCGTGGTATCTTCGGTGGTGAAGGTTCTACCGATGGCAAAAACCCTGTCGATCCAGCCTTTGAGTTTCGCGGGGAATCCGCCCCACCAAAGAGGAAAAGCCAGGACGAAATGCGAGCACCACTCGAGGTTCTCCAGCGCCTCGTCCAGAACTGGTTCAAGCGGTTTGGCATTTTCATAGCCAGCCTTGCCGCGATCGGGGTCGAAGGACAGATCGTGTAGTTGAGATAGACGCACCTCATGCCCAGCGGCCTGCGCCGCCGCTGCATAGCGGTCCATGGCCTGACGTGTGATCGAGCTCGGGCCTGGATGCCCATTTAAAATGAAAACGCGCTCAGGCATACCAGTTTTCCTCATCGCTTGCCGGGAGACCAGGAATATGGACAGGTTAGCTCGAGACCAATCTCCGAACTTGTCGCCGTCCGCTAATCTCTCGGATATCGTACCAGTGGACGCCCTTCAAACATCGGCTTGGCGAAAAGAAATCCGTGAAACAGGCGAATCCCCAACTGCCGCAACCACCTGTATTCGGCAACGCTTTCGACGCCTTTCACCACCAGGCTCATGCCAAGCTCTTCGCACAGAAGCGACGCCACTAGGGTCATCGCCTGGCGCGGGCCTTTGACGGCCAGCACCCGCCCTTGGCGCCAAACATCACTACGCTGTTCATTGGAGGAAGGCGAATGGGTGTCTCGCTTGCTGTCAGCCCTCCCCTTCGATACTTTGATTTGAACGTGCGGCACGGCCCCGATCCGCGCCGTTAGCGCTGTTGCAGCAATGTATTTTCAGGAAGGACATACCCATGAGATCACGAGCCCGAGTTTGGGCGGTTGTCGGCTTGGCCGTTCTGTCGCTTCCTATAGTCGGCCATGCACAGGTCACCCCCGGGACCACCACTCGGGTGAGCCTGGACTCCACCGGCAACCAGGGCAAATTCATAAGCTATGAACCAAGCATCTCTGCCGACGGCCGGTATGTCGCCTTTGAATCCTCTGCCGACAACCTGGTGACGGGGCACACCATCGGCAGCAGTGATGTGTTCGTCCGCGATTTACTTGGCGTAGGGAGCAGCAGCGCCACGCCGATCCCCAATCTGGGCCAATGGGGCCTGATACTCGGTGGGCTGGGGGTTTTTGCCCGGCGTCAACAGCATCGAAGCATCGACGCCAGCCCTTCATCGCAAGGGTAAGGACAACGCAGTATTTTTGATGGGGCCGGGCCCGGGTGGTTACCGGGTAGCTGTGTCACATGGCTTTGACTCCAGCCATCCAGTCGAAATTTTTTGCGTTCTTCGCACTCCCGCCTGAAAGCCGGATAACAGCGACAACAGTTCCCAAGGCTAGATTTGGTTGAGACGAAGCAATCAAATCAAAGTTGTTAGGAGGCTGCCGCCATGTCCGGGGCCAATCTGTCTGGACAGCGTTGCGCCACCCGGGTCAGTATAGCGTCGGTTTTCACGGGGAGGGGACTACCAAGTCAGCTGGAGGCCTGGCGCCGTCTGGGGTTATGGGTTCTTGAAAAGCCAGACCAACCGACTACAGATACTGTGGACTTCGCGGGAGAAGTGAGCGATCACTCCTGCGCGGCGGGACTATCGTTGTCGTTTGCCATACGGCTGACCGGTTTGGCCTGCGTCCTGCCCGGAGACTTGCCCGGTTTACTATGGCCAGTACTCGAGCCTTCCATCACGGCGAGAAAGCCAGCGACGTCACCCAGCCGGTAATGCCGCTTAGATTCCGGCACGCGGTCGAGGATCTGCTCAGCGACTAGGGTGGCCAGAAGAAAGCTGGCGTTATTGGCCGATCTGCCGACGAACAACGGGCGCAGTGCCATAGAGGTAATCGGCTTATCCTGCGGCCATGCCTCCAGAGCATTCTGGATCGCCTGGAACGGCACCCATTCATCGCTGAAGAAGCCGCCACCGCTATTGCTGGAGAGCCGCCAGTGCAGAGCACCGTCAGCATCCGTGCCGAGGTGGTAGCCC
>CAYFVJ010000168.1:0-1650 GCA_964346555.1 uncultured Alteromonadaceae bacterium
CTAGCGGTCATTAGTTTTGACCCACGTCAGCCCCATCGGCCCTCTGGCCGATGCCGATCGCCAAGTGAGTCTTGCCAACCCCCGGCGACCGGGGGGCCCGTCGCTACCCGGACACTAACTTTACTTCGTCGCGGCCGGCGCCTCGCGGAAACGCGCCAGGATCGCCATCCGCCCTTTGAACAGCGACAGCTCGCCGTCGCCGATCGCGTAGTCGCCCACCCTGCCGAGCACCTCGCGGAAGCGGTCCGGCAGGGTCATGTCCCGGCAGGCCATCAGCGTGCCGGCCAGTTTGCCGAACTCGATCCGGTCGCGCTCGAGCAGCCGGTAGCTGCCCATGAGGCGATTACAGCCGTCGCTGCCGCTGACCCGGCCCGTCGACGGGTCGAAGCGCAGGCTCGGCGTCGGCTGCTCCTCCGGTAGCGCCACCGGTTCGCCCAGCAGCTCGGTGAGCACCCAGTCCCGCGCTTCGAGCCTGGCGTCTGTTCGGTCCTTCAGCAGCACATAGTTCTCCGCCAGGGGGCCGTCGATCCGCTGCCCCTGCCGGTCAAGGTGAAAGAGCCGGTTCTCTCCCACCTGGTAACGCTGGGCGTCTTCTGCCCCGCCCAGCGTGACCGCGGAGCCGGCCTCGTTCCACCGCAAGAGGCCCTGGTCGCGCCGGTAGCTGTTCTCGCGACCAAGGTAACGCACGCTGCGCAGGTAGGTGCCGTCGCCAGTCAGCGTGATCGTGGTCTCGATGCCCTCACAGTCGGCACAGGGCAGCACGCCCCGGTAGGTGCCTTGCCAGTCCACGCTCAGGCGACTCGAGTGAGCGGGGTCGGGGTTCGCCGCAGCGCAGGCCGCGACCAACGCGACCAAAAGCGACAGCGATAGCAGAAGGGGCCGCATGGCGGTGGCTCCGTTGCAGGGACGTCCCGCAAGCATAGACGCTGCCCTGCGCGCGAGAAACCGCCGATGCGTGCAAGACCGCTTCGGCGATGCGGGGGGAACCTTCCCGCTACCGGTAAAGGCGGCTCTCCGCTCCGGCGGACCGGGGGCTCTTGACAGGGCTCGGCGAGCGATGCGTTTATGGAGGCTCACTCTCAAGGACAAAACAAGGCATGGACAGCGCCGCCATCGTCAGCATCCTCAAGCGTTCCTTTAACGCCCTGGTCAGCGACATCCTCCCGCTCATCATCGCGGGGTTTCTCGTCTCCCTGCTCACGGGTCTGACCCTCGGTATTCTCGGCGGTCCCTTGCTCGCCGGCCTTTACCGCATGGTGTCGCTGCGGCTGCGCGAGGGGCGGGAGCCGCAGTTCGGCGACGTGTTCTACTTCGACCGCTTCCTCGAATTTGTACTCGCCTTCTACGCGTTGGTGATCCTGATCGCCCTCGGCTTCGCGTTCTTCATCCTGCCGGGGCTGTTCCTCGCCACGATCTGGTTCTACGTCTTCCCGCTCATGGTCGAGCGCGAGCTGGGGCTGGGGGAGGCCATGCGCCAGAGCAAGGCCCTGGCGGACCGGGTCGGGCTGGCCCAGCAGTTTGCGCTGACCCTCGTGCTGCTGCTTATCGGCGGCGTCCTTTCGGCCCTGACCGACGGGCTGAGCGCGGTCTTCTTTACGCCCTTCGCGGTGATCTATGTGCTCAACGTCCTGCGCGAGGTGGAGGCGAAGG
>CAYFVJ010000168.1:1750-5751 GCA_964346555.1 uncultured Alteromonadaceae bacterium
AGGGTGAGGTCCATGTGCAGCTTGGCTGCGATGGCTGCGGCGGAGGCTGCATCCGTGAGCGTGCCGAGGGCATCCTCGGTGCAGGCGCGCAGGGCGGCGTCCAACGCGTCGCCGGGCCTGTCGCTCAGCGCCTCGTAGGCGCTGAGCTGGTCGCAGAGCAGGTCGACCTGCGCCGGATCGAAGGCGAGCGCCGAGTAATGGGTGAGGTAGAGCCATGCGGGGTCGCGGCTGGCGAGGGTGCGGATGCTCGCGCGGTAGGCCGGCGGGTCGAACTGCGTCGGCGTGGTCGCCGGCAGCAGGAAAGCCCCGGCGGGCAGGCGCAGGTGGTCGTAGGAAATACCGAACGTGTCGCCGGTGAACCAGCCGCGCGTGGCCGCGTCCCATAGGCAGAAGTGATGCTCCGCGTGCCCGCGCAAGTGCACCGCTTCCAGGCGCCGGCCGCCGACTTCGAAGGATTCACCGTCTTCCAGCGTACGCACCCGCTCGGGCGCTGCCGGAACGATTTCCCCGTAGAGTGCGCGGAAGCTCTCCTCTCCGTAGACGCCGATGGCGCTGGCGGACAGCCTGCCGGGGTCGATGAGGTGACGCGCGCCGCGGGGATGGACGAGCAGCTCCGCCTCTGGGAACTCGCGCAGGTAGAGCCCGGCGGCGCCGGCGTGGTCCAGGTGCACGTGTGTCGGCACCACGTAGCGCAGCTGGTCGCGCTCGACGCCGAGCTCGGCGAGGGTCGTCAACAGGTTGGGAAGGCTGTGCGCCGTTCCCGTCTCGACGAGGGCGTATTCACCGTCGCCCTCGACCAGGTAGAAACAGGCCATCCCGGGGGCCACGTAGCCGGCATCGATGCAGGTGATGCCGCCGGCGAGACGCCGATAGGGCGCCGTCATCGGGTGACCTGGACGTACGGTTCAGGCACGCTGAACCACTTGCTGTAGGTGTGTACCCGCATGGTCGGCTCTCCTTCGGGCGTCACCAGCGGCCCGCCCTTTTCCGCCCAGTCGATAATGCTGCCACGGTAGTTCACCGCGGCCACGCCGCGGTCCCGGAGCTCGCGGGTGTACCTGGCGCTGCGCGCGCCCACGGTGCAATAGGGCACGATCCGGGCGTCCTCGTAGGCTGCCGGGTTGCGCTCGTACTCCCGGCGGGTGATGGCCCCCGGGATCATGGAGACGGCCATCTCCGCCTCGGCGCGCACGTCGACGAACTGCAGCGTTTCACCGTGCTTTTCTGCCTCGCGTATTTCCTCGAGGGAGATTGTCGGTACGCCCGGACCGAAGATGCCCTGGGCGCTGGCGACCGGGGTGAGCAGCACGATCAGGGCGGCAGACAGGAAGCCGGCGGCGATCTTTGCTCGATGGATCATGATGTTCTCCTTTTCCATGGAGGCATTCTGCCACAGGTTCCGGTCGTTCAGGTCAGCGCTCCGGTCGAGACCAGAGCCACCGTGCAACGCCCGCGAGCAATAGTGTCAGCGGCGCCGCGCAGTCAGCGGGCTCAGCTACCGGCAACCGGCTCGTCAAGCCGCAACGCCGCTCGCAGCGCACCGGCTTTCCGCGAATTTCTCGCGCACTTATCCTGCAGCAGCCAGCAATTGCCGCCTTGCCATCCACAGGTTCGACAGCGCGAACAGGACATGCAGTCGAGCCGTATTCTTTGCCAGGCCCCGGTACCACGCTTTGGTAATACCGAACTGGCGCCTCACCACGCGAAACGGGTGCTCCACATTGGGACGGAAGCCAGCTGGCGGTTCAACTCGCGCTCTTCTTCCGTGCGCAGCCGGTGCTTGCTGTTACGGTATGGCGTGAAGATCTGCGGCCCACTTTCTGGCACCGGCGAGTCGAGCGTTCGGTCCGCCTTATTCGGCGTAGCGTTGCCGGTGATCCTGCGGGTCTGATCGAAGTGACCGAACACGCGCAGGCTTCCGGGGCTCAATGGACGCCGATATCACCGTCTTCGACGCCGAGCCTGTCATCGACCAAGCGACCTTCGTCTCGCCCAACCAGCGCTCAAAGCGGCGGGCGATTTCAAGACGGCGATGAATGGCCTGCCTGAGGTCCGTAGCCGGAAGGCCCGATCCATCTTCTAAGCATCGCCAGCATAGCTGCCGTGGTCATAGCTGTCATGGTCACAGCTGGCATGGTCACAGCTGGCATGGTGCGCTGCGAGTGCCGGTGCATCAGTGTGCTATCTTCAGGCAGGCGCAGCATGACGCCGGGCAGGTCGGAGAACCCATCACATGTCGGTATTTTTGAAGAAGTTAGCAGCCGTCGTTTTACTGTGCCTACTAAACCAAGCAGAGGCTGAACCCGGGGCTGATGAGACGTCACCAGCCACCCTTTATTTCAACGGTGAGATTCTCACTATGGTCGGCAAAGCTCCAGCCATAGTGCAAGCTCTGGTCGAGCGTGATGGCAAAATTGCTTTCAGCGGGACACTGGCTGAGGCCCGGACCCGAGCAGGGGAGGCTGCGCAAACCTTCGACCTGGCAGGCCAAACGCTTATGCCGGGCTTTATAGAACCACACCTGCACCCATCGATCGCAGCTATCATGCTGCAGAATGAAATTATCGCACCTTACGACTGGCGCTTGTTGACAACGGTCAAACGGGGCGTGAGCGGAGAGCAGGCTTACCGGCAGCGCGTTAGCCAATCGATAGCAGCGAACGCGAACGCGGATGAACTCTATTTCATCTGGGGGTACCACCAGCTTTGGCACGGTGACCTGTCTCGGGGCGTATTGAATGATCTTGCCGGCGACCAGCCGGTAGCCATCATTCACCGCTCTTTTCACGAGGTCTTCCTGAACGACGCCGCTATCGCCAAGCTGGGCATACAGCGCGAGGATTTCATCAAAAACCCCCAGGTGGATTGGGAGAAGGGCCATTTTTATGAGGGAGGCTGGCTCGCGCTGGCGCCCCGTATCGTCCCAACGCTCGTTCAGCCGGAGAAGTACCGCCAGGGCCTGGCAACAATGTCAGCCTTGTTGCAGGCGAACGGCATTACAACAATTGCGGAACCGGGCTTTCCAAGTACCGACTTCGACACGGAACTCTTCCTGCTGCACCGGCACATGGCGAGCAATCCACCCCAGGACGTGTACCTTATCGCCAATGGCACACAGTTGAGCGCGATGAAAGGTGGCAATGAAGAGGCGCTGGCGTTTATTGAATCGCTACCCGCCTACAACCGCTCCAACGTGAAATTCCTGCCCAAGCAGGTCAAGCTATTTGCCGATGGCGCGATTTATTCCCAACTCATGCAAATGAAGGGTGGCTATACCGACGGCCATCAGGGTGAATGGATGACACCGCCGTCGCTTCTGGCAGAGCAAATGCAGCTCTACTGGAGCAAGGGCTACCGCATACACACCCACGCCAATGGTGACCTGGGTCAGCAGGTCGTTATCGACCGGGTAAAGCAATTGCAGCAATCGATGGCTCGCAAAGACCACCGTTTTACGCTGCACCATATGGGCTACTTCACCGACGACATGGCGCAACAGATGGCTGAGCTGGGCATGGAGGCGTCTGTGAATCCCTACTATCTCTGGGCACTGGCAGACAAATATGCCGATAGCGGTCTGGGGGCAGAGCGAGCGCAAAATTTGGTCGCCATTAAATCACTGGTTGACCGCGGCATACCCGTGTCATTCCACTCCGACTTTTCCATGGCACCGGTTGAACCGCTGACGTTGGCATGGACCGCGGTCAACCGCGTGACCTCGCAGGGCTCGAGGTTCTCACAGGCGCAACGTATATCCGTATACCAGGCGCTTCGGGCGATTACCGCAGACGCTGCGCGTACGCTAAACCTGGAGCATGAAATCGGCACACTGGAAACAGGTAAAACGGCGAACTTCACCCTGCTTGCAGAAAACCCGCTTACTGTCGAGCCAATGCGGTTAAAGGACATCCGTGTGGCGGGTGTGGTTTACCGGGGGACATTCTATGGCAATCAATAAGAGACCATTGTAATGACCCAGCCCGCGCTGCGCAGTTAGGCCC
>CAYFVJ010000169.1:0-5689 GCA_964346555.1 uncultured Alteromonadaceae bacterium
ACCAGCACAACACGATATTCTGTCCGAGACGCCACTGCCGCCGGAGCGTACGCTCGAGGCTCTGCAGATTTCCGCGCTGGATGATGCTGACCGCTTCCATTTCAGCCCCACCAGTTCAAAAGATATCTGTGCATGGCCGCTATAAATAACGCCGGAGTAAGCACGCTTCGCGCTGACCGCCGCGCCTCACCAGCGCGGCATTGCCCCTGCTACCGCTGCCCGGCGACTCGAATCGCATCAGTTGATGTTGCCCTTGATAAGCTCGAGCAGCGCCATCTTCTCCGCCGACTCCAGTGGCGCTCCCGCCTCGCCGGGCTCCAGATCAATCCGCACCTCGGTCGCAGACTCTTCGACGACGCTCACCTCGAACAGGCGGTCCGCGAGAGGATGGCTGCTACCGCCACCGAAAAGCCAGTCGAACCAACCACCCTCGTCTTCCTCTTCCTCGCCAACGAAGCGCAGGTAGTAACGGCCGGCACTGCGATCGCGATCGCGGATTTCGAATGTGGCGGCCTCCAACGCGAGCGCGAGCGATGCCCAGGCACGATTGAACGGCAGACCCAGGCTGATATAGGTATCGCCGTCGCTATCTTCCTGCACCGAGATCTTGCCGCTTGCACTGATCGCCTGATCCGCCATCATGGAGACGGGTGCGGTCTCTGTGCTGTTCGCAACATATTGCGCGACGCTGCGCAGCATTTCCGATTCGTGTTCGAGATTGTCCGAGGTTTCCGGCCAGGAACCGGTATCGCCGGCACGATTCATCTGCAGAACGTGCAGTTCGCAGGTGCCTCGCTGCACCCCGCGCTCGACGCGGAAACGAAAACGCGACTGCATGTCCTGGTCTTTCAATTGCAGCCAGTCTGTCTCGATCACGCCCTGCTCGGCGTCAATGCGCCCGGCATTGATTCCCGCTGCCGACAGAAACCCGCGCACCTGCGGCCATAGCTGGCCGGGCGCAATGCCGATCAGCGCCCAGCTCTCGTCTCCCAGCCGCTGGATCCGCACCAGTTCCTCCGCGCGTCGGGACGCCAACGGTGCGGGCCTCGGCACCTCGAATTCCGCACTCAGTAGTGCATCGCTCTGAATCGGCGGTACCGGATACATTTCTTGCAGCACCGGCTGTTCACCCGCAGGTGTCTCGATAGGCGCGGTCTCCCTGGCATCCAGGTAGTCGTCGGAGCGATCCCGGAAAAAGCCGGAATCACCGAAAAGGTATCCGCATCCTCCGAGGAGCAGAGCCAACGCCGACAGGCACAGGCCTCGCAGGATCAAAGCTCGACTCCCGCCAGGGCGTCGTCCACGACCGCGCGCAGTTTGACATCGAGCGGCAGGAGCGGCAGGCGGATACCACTCTCTATCAGTCCCAGCCTGGCGAGCGCCCATTTCACTGGTATCGGATTGGGCTCGATGAACAGCGCGGCGGTCAGCGCCGCAATTCGCGTATCGATCTCAGCCGCCAGCGTCTGGTCTCCGGCAATCGCCGCCGCGCAAAGCTCGGCCATCAGGCGTGGTGCCACGTTGGCGGTGACAGAGACGTTGCCGTGCCCGCCGGCGAGCATCAGTTCCCGGGCCGTGGGGTCATCGCCAGAGTACACCGCGAAGTGCTCGTCAACACGGGCGATGAGTTCCCGCGCGCGTTCAATGTTGCCCGAAGCGTCCTTGAGGCCAACAATATTCGGATGGCGTGACAGAGTGACCGCCGTCTCGTTGGCAAGATCGGCGGCGCAGCGCGCGGGCACGTTGTACAGAATCTGGGGGATTTCCACTGCGTCGGCAACGGCCGTGAAGTGTGCATGCAGACCGGCCTGGGTCGGGCGGTTATAGTAGGGCACGACGAGCAGACAGGCATCGGCACCCGCATTGGCGGCGGCCGTGGTCAACTCTATGGCCTCGCGGGTCGAATTCGCGCCCGTGCCGGCGATAACCGGCAGGCGGCCGGCGATATACTCGACGCAGTGACGAATCACTGCGCAGTGCTCCGGGACCGTCAGCGTGGCGCTCTCACCGGTCGTCCCCGTCACGCCTATTGCCGAGGTTCCCTCTTGCATGTGCAGATCGAGGAGCCGCTCAAGCGCCGCCCAGTCCAGACTCCCGTCTTCGTGCATCGGGGTGACCAGAGCGACTATACTGCCAGTGATCATGCGCTACTCCGCGGGTTTGGCCAGAACATCGGCGCGCGCGCCGACGGTGAAAAACAGGGGCGCAATTATCCATGACCACCAGCGGAACACAACCGGATTGAGCGCTCCATCATGCCGCGCTAGAGTAACCGGGCCTGACTTATCCATTAACGGGAGGATTCGTATCATGAATTCTGTATCTCGCCTGTGTCTTGTCGGCCTGCTGGCGCTAGTGTTCTACAGCCTGCCTACGCTGGGTCAAGACGCGGTGAAAGTGAGTGATCTTACGCCACTGGACCGACAATACATGGAGCGGCAACGCGATACCATAGAGGATCTGGCCCGCCGCTACACCGGCAGCGGTTTCGACGGAACAGCCGAAAACGATATCCCGCTGCTACAGCGCCTGCTCGACGAGCGGCGGGTGCGCCCGGATCAGACCGAGGAACTGCAGGCCATGGGCATTCTGCTTGGCGACGTGCTGGCTGCAGATCTCGACATGCACTGGGTCGTCTATGAAGACCCGCTCGGGCGCAGTCGGGCACTGCGCTATCGCGAGACCGAAAACTATCTGTTTCCCGTGACCATGATTTCCCGGCGGCAGGAAGTGGGCAATGATCGATCCGTGCAGGAAATCTACGCCAAGGCGGTCAGTATTATAGAGCCGATCCGAGAAAAGCTGCCTTTCCAGTGATGGCCGCCACGCCCCCTGGCTACACGCTGCGCCCCGACGACGACGGCACACAGACCCTGTCCCTCAGCGGCGACTGGACTGAGGGGCAGCGCATACCGTCATTGGCGGATCTGGCGCGGCAGCTGGAGCTGGCGCAATCACCGGGGCCGATCACGCTCGATCTCTCCGGCATCGGTGAGTGGGATGTACAGCTACCCGCCTTCTGCCTGCAATGGCTCAGACTGTGCGAGTCGCGCGGTCTCGAATGTCAGCGCCGACGCCACGGCTCCAGCCTCGATTCACTGCTCGACCTCGCCACCGCAACGCCGGCCCGGAAGGACCACCGTGAAAACACCGCGGGCGGGCTGTCACTGCGCGCCCTGCGCCGGAATCTGCACGAGATTGGCGAGCAGGTGCAGGAGTCCCTGGCTTTTCTCGGTGATGCCACGCTCGCCTGTGCCACCTGCATGCTGCCGCGCTCCAGCATGCGCGCATCGGACCTGCGCCTGTACAGCATGCAGTGCGGCCCCGGTGCGTTGCCGATCATCACGCTGACCAGCGTGCTGGTGGGCATGATTCTGGCCTACCTGGGAGCAGCACAGCTGCAGGAATTCGGCGCCGGGGTTTACGTGGCCGATCTGGTTGCCATCGGTATGCTGCGCGAAATGGGTGCGCTCATGACCGCCGTGGTCATGGCGGGGCGCACCGGAGCCGCCTACGCCGCGCAGATCGGCACCATGCAGGGCAATGACGAAATCGACGCCCTGACCACCCTCGGACTCTCGCCCATGGAATTCCTGGTCGCACCGCGGCTGTTAGCGCTGGCCTTCATGATGCCACTGCTCACAATCTATGCGAATGCGCTCGGCATGCTCGGTGGCGGTATCGTCGCCGGCGGCATGGGGATCAGCCCCCTCGCCTACCTGAGTGAGCTGGCCACAGTGCTGTTGCTAGATCATTTCCTGGTGGGACTGTCGAAGAGCCTGCTGTTCGCCGTAGTCATCGCCATCGCGGGCTGCCGGGCCGGTATGGCGGCAAGCCGCAGTTCCGCGGGCGTAGGTGAGGCCACAACAGAGGCGGTGGTCACCGCCATCGTCTACCTGATCGTGACGGATGCCGGCATGAACATCCTGTTCCAGCAGCTCGGCGTATGACCTCGGAAACCGTCATCGAGGTACGTAACCTGTGCATGGCCTACGGCAACACGCTGGTCCAGCGCGACCTCGATTTCTGCGTGTACAGGGGAGATATCTTTGTCATCATGGGGGTCTCCGGCTGCGGCAAGAGCACTCTGTTGCGGCACCTGCTGGGCCTGATGGAACCCGCCGGCGGCGACATTCTCTATCGCGGCGTCAGCCTGACCGACGCGCATGCACGTGACCGGCGCGCCATGCGTCGGCGCTGGGGAATCAGCTACCAGAGCGGCGGCCTGTTCAGCGCCATGACTCTGGCCGAGAACGTTTCCCTGCCACTGCGGCAATACACCACGTTTGAGCCGGGCATCATCGACGATATCGTTGCCTATAAGCTGGCGCTGGTCGGTCTCGACGGCTTTCAGGACTACCTGCCGGACGCCATCAGCGGCGGCATGCGCAAACGCGCCGCCCTGGCGCGCGCCATTGCACTGGACCCGGAGATCCTGTTTTTCGACGAGCCGTCCGCGGGTCTCGACCCGATCAGCTCGCGACGTCTCGACGACCTGATCCTGCAGATTCGCGACACCACCGGTGCCACAGTGGTCGTCGTGACCCACGAGCTGGCCAGCATATTCGCGATTGCCAGCAACAGCATCTATCTCGACGCCGAGACCCGACGCATGATCGACTACGGCGACCCGCGCTGGCTGCGGGTTCACAGCGAGCAGTCCTCGGTCCGGCAATTCCTCAATCGCGAGACAGATCCGCAGCCCGCTAACGGCAATATCGAGGCCACTGCCGGTGGGTGAGCGCAAGCACAGCGTGCTCATCGGAGCGTTCGTGGTCGGCTCACTGCTGATCGTGCTCGCCGGTGCAGTATTCATTGGCAGTACCGGATTGGGCGGCCAGCGCGAAAAAGTGGTCATGGTCTTCGAAGGATCGGTCAAAGGACTGACCATGGGCGCCCCGGTCGCCCTGCGGGGCGTCGAGATTGGCCAGGTCACGGATATCCAGCTCCTGCTGTCAACGGACAGGGCCGATATCATCATGCAGGTAGAGGCAGAGCTGTCCGAGAGCAATATCCGGCTGGTTGGCGAGGGCATGAACGCCTCTCAGCTGATTCCCTACCTGATCGATAACGGACTGCGCGCCCAGCTCAACATGCAGAGCGTGCTGACCGGGCTTCTATACATTCAGATGGACTTTCACCCCGACACGATTGCCAGTCTCCCCGAGGCGGTGTCACCGCACACGCAGATACCGACGATACCCACCGAGCTCGAGCTGTTGCGCCGGACGCTGCAATCGATCGACTATGCGAAGATCGCTCAGGATATCGGCGACATTGCCGAAGGACTCAGCGCACTGTTTGCCAGCGATGAGTTTCGCGCCCTGCCAGGTGAACTGCAGCAGAGCCTCGCCGCGCTCACCGAGGCAGGCAGCAGCCTGAAACAGACGCTGGACACGCTGCGACCCCGGGTAGACCAGCTGATGGCGGATGCGCGCGGTACGCTGCAGCAGGTCAACGCGGACCTGCCGCGACTTACAGAAAGCGCCGGCCGCGGCCTCGAGCGGCTGGACAACGCGCTGCTGGCAACGGAAAAGACCATGCAGTCCCTGGGCGAGCGCGTGGACGCGGGGTCACCCACGCTGCATCAGTTGAACATGACCTTGCGGGAACTCGCGGATGCCAGTCGCGCGCTGCAGTCCCTTGCGCGGATGCTCGAGGAGCATCCGGAGGCGCTCCTGCGGGGACG
>CAYFVJ010000170.1:0-5675 GCA_964346555.1 uncultured Alteromonadaceae bacterium
CAGTGGGGGTCTGCTGGTGCAGGATCGCGACCTCGGCGAGGCGAGCGAAAACGACCTCAGGGTGGTGAGCACTACCCGGCCGGATACCGGCCAACTGCAGGATATGCTGTTCGCGTGGAAGGTTGCGAAATACGTCAAGTCGAATGCCATCGTCTATGCCCGCGAGGCACAGACGATCGGCGTGGGCGCCGGGCAGATGAGCCGCGTCAACTCGGCGCGTATCGGCATCATCAAGGCGGAGCAGGCGGGGCTCGCGGTATCCGGCTCTGTCATGGCGTCAGACGCTTTCTTTCCGTTCCGCGACGGCATCGACAATGCGGCGGCGGCCGGCGTCCGCGCCATTATCCAGCCCGGCGGTTCGGTGCGCGATGACGAGGTCATCGCGGCGGCTGACGAGCATGGCATCGCCATGGCCTTCACGGGCACGCGTCACTTCCGGCACTGACAATTGGATGGCGCGCCCGCGCACGCTATAGTTGATTTAAAGATTGCACAGGACGATTGACGTGAACGAAGCCAGCGACGCCGCAAATCTACCCGCCATACCCCCGGGTAAGCGCGGACGACGCCTGTCGTTTCTCGATCGTCTGATCAGCGAGACAGATACGGTCGTGCGGACTCTGACCAATCGCGGCAACCAGGCGCGCCGGGAATCGCCCGCCAGCGGGCACAGCGAGGCGCTGCTGAATGAACGCGAGCGTCGGCATGTCGCCGGGTTGATGCGTGTCAATCACACGGGGGAAGTCTGCGCGCAGGCCCTCTACCAGGGCCAGGCCCTGACAGCTCACCTGCCAACCGTGCGCGAGGAAATGCGGGAAGCCGCACAGGAGGAAGTGGACCATCTGGTCTGGTGCGCCGAACGCCTGCGCGAGCTTAAAAGCCGTCCCAGCGCTCTGAACCCGGCTTGGTACGGTCTCTCGTTCGCTCTCGGTGCTGTCGCAGGCGCCATCGGTGACCGCGTAAGCCTGGGTTTTGTCGCCGCCACCGAAGAGCAGGTCTGTGCTCATCTGAAAGCGCATCTGCGTCAGCTTCCCGACGACGACCGCAAGTCACAGCTGATTCTTCAGCAGATGATCGAAGATGAGCAGCGCCACGGCGAAAATGCACTGGGGGCGGGCGGCACAGAATTCCCGGCGCCCGTTAAGGAAGTCATGGCGCTGGTATCACAGGTGATGACCCGCAGCAGTTATTGGGTCTGAGCAGAGTCCGCCTCAAGGATCTCCACGCTGTGGCTGATTTCCACGCCGGCGGCGCCCAGCATGATCGAGGCAGAGCAGTACTTCTCGGCTGACAGCTCCACGGCGCGATGCACCTGGCTTTCCTTAAGCGAGCGACCGGTGACGATAAAGTGCAGGTTGATGCGGGTGAACACCGCCGGCACGTCGTCAGCGCGTTGCGCCTGCAGCTCGACACGACAATCCGTGACATCCTGCCGGCCCTTTTTCAGCATGCTCAGCACATCGTAGATCGCGCAGCCCCCGGTGCCCAGCAGCAGCATCTCCATCGGCCGCACCGCGTGATTGCGACCACCGAGGTCAGCCGGTCCATCCATCACTACCGCGTGACCGCTGCCGGACTCACCGACGAACATCGCACCGTCCAGCCACTTCACTGTTGCCTGCATAGCTGTATCCGGACCCAGTCCGGCCTCCTCGAACAAACATCCCAAGTAGCGCGACACATCAATTCGCGACGTCGCGAATCTATATGCAGCGATACTAGTTTAAACCATTTTTACTCGCCGCCCGCGTGGGTTATGATCATGTCAGCTTTTTATACACAGGTGGGCTAACTCATGGTACTCAGACCCCAGGTGGTGAGCGCGCTACCGAATATCGAGCAGTTCCTCCGCTTCTGCCAGACCAGGGAATACAAGGCGAGAAGCGTCATCCTCGAACAGGGCCAGTCGAGTGACTGCCTGTTCCTCATCCTCGACGGCTCGGTGTCGGTCCTCGTACAGGATGACGACGATGCAGATCACATGATGGTTGTCAGCTATCTCAACATGGCGGACTTTTTTGGTGAGATGGGACTGTTCGATGACAATGAGCAGGAGCGCAGCGCGTTCGTCGAGGCGCGCACCCATTGCACGGTGGCTGAAATCTCCTACGAACGCTTCCTGCAGATCAAGGACCGCTTTCCAGACATCCTGTTTGCCATCGCGCGCCAGATGGCCACGCGGCTGCGTCGCACCACGGTCAAACTGCGTGACCTTGCCTTTGTTGATGTTTCCGGTCGCATTGCCCACACCTTGCTGGACCTGAGCAAGCAGCCGGATGCCATGACCCACCCGGACGGCATGCAGATCAAAATCACCCGCCAGGAGCTGGGTAAGATCGCCGGCTGCTCGCGGGAAATGGCCGGACGCGTGCTGAAAGCGCTGGACGAAAATGGCCTGGTGTCGGTGTCGGGCAAGACGATCGTGGTTTACGGCACGCGGTGAGCGCAGAAACAGCACGCTGAACGGAGTCGCGCACTTCCGGCTCAAGGCTCAAGGCCCCCTGCTCTCAGCGGACTCAGTTCTGCGCACTGTTTATCAGCGGGCACCCCTCAGGCAAACAGCTCGCGCAACTTTTCCCCCGGCTCCACAGCGCGCATAAAGGCCTCCCCTACCAGAAAAGCGTGCACTCCGGCTTCGCGCATCCGCGCTACATCCTGCCCGTCATGAATTGCGCTTTCCGTAACCACCGTGCGTTCTGGCGGCACGTGCGGCAGCAGCTCAAAGGTCGTATCCAAGGTGGAGACAAAGGTGCGCAGGTCGCGATTGTTGATCCCGAGCAGCGGCGAGTCGACCTCCATGGCGCGGTCGAGTTCGGCGCGATCATGGATCTCCACCAGCACATCACAGCCCACTTCCGCCGCCACTGCCGCCAGCTCCCGCATCTGACCCTGCTCCAGGGCAGCAACAATGAGCAGGATCGCATCGGCACCGATAGCGCGCGACTCCACCACCTGGTACGGGTCGATCATGAAATCCTTGCGCAGCACCGGCAGCGCACACGCGGCACGCGCAGCACGCAGGTAGTCATCGGCGCCCTGGAAGAAGTCCACGTCGGTCAACACCGACAGGCAGGTGGCACCGCCACGCTGGTAGCTCGCGGCGATCTGCGGCGGATCGAAATTCTCACGGATAACGCCCTTGCTCGGTGAGGCCTTTTTTACCTCGGCGATAACCGCCGAGCGCGCGCCAACCCGGGTCGCTGCCTCAGTTGAAGCGCCACGCACCGTGGCTTGTATCGCCTGCGCAAAACCCCGCACGCTGGACTCCTCCGTCATCGCCGACTCCAGGGATGCCAGCGGGCGTTTGCGGCGACGCTGCGCAACCTCCTCGCGCTTGCGTTGCAGAATATCCCGCAGCACAGCGGGTACCTGGTTTGATACCGTCACGGGCGCTCCTCGCGCATCAGTTTTGTGAAATCGACGAAGGCCTTGAGCTTTTCAGCCGCCTGACCGGTGGCTATCAGGTCCTCGGCCATCACCACACCATCGGCGATACTGCTGGCGATACCACTCACGTAGATGGTGGCACCGGCGTTCAGGGCGATGAGATCCGCCGCTTTCTGCGCCGCGGCTCGCCCTCCAAGCGCCGCGCGGATCAGCGAGGCGGACTCGGCGGCGCTGGTCACCGACAGTCCCTCCAGGGACTGAGCCTGCAAGCCGAAATCCCCCGGAGCAATGGCGTAACTGCGCACCTCGCCGTCGCGCAGTTCAGCCACATGCGTCGGGCCGGATAGCGCAATTTCATCCAGACCACCGTCGCCGTGGACCACCATCACGTGCCGGCTGCCCAGGGTTTTCAGCGCTTCCGCCAGCGGCTCACAGAGCGCGGCATCGAACACGCCCACGACCTGGCGCCGGACGCCCGCGGGATTGGTCAGCGGCCCCAGCACATTGAACAGGGTGCGCAGACCGAGCTCGCGACGCGGGCCCACGGCATGGCGCATCGCACTGTGATAGGCGGGCGCGAACATGAATCCCACGCCTACTTCGTTTATCGCCCGGGCCACTTCCTCAGGCGTCAGGTCCAGCGGCGCACCCAGAGTCTCCAGCACATCCGAGCTGCCGCTGGTGCTCGACACCGAACGATTGCCGTGCTTGGCGACCTGGGCGCCGGCAGCCGCCACCACGAAGGTGGCAGCGGTGGAAACATTGAACAGATTGGCGTCGTCGCCACCGGTACCCACCAGATCGATAAGGTGCTCACCGCTCACCGGCACCGGTGTCGCCAGGTTGCGCATTACCGCCGCCGCCGCAGCGATCTCGTCGATGGTCTCTTCCTTCATGCGCAGCGCCATCAACAGCGCACCGATCTGGGCGTCAGTGGCTTCACCGGACATGACCGCGGTCATGACGGCAGTCATATCATCGCGACCCAGGTCGCGGCGCTCGGCGAGCACCGCCAGGGCTTCCTTGATCTGCATATTCCTCTACCTCGGGCTCTGCGTCAGAAAGTTGCGCAGCAGCTCATGACCGTGCTCCGTCAGGATGGACTCGGGATGGAACTGTACACCCTCCACCGCCAGCTCGCAGTGCCGCAGCCCCATGATTTCCTCGCGCTCGCCCTCGCTGGTTTCGGTCCAGGCCGTGACCTCGAGGCAGGCCGGCAGACTGGCCTGCTCTACTACCAGGCTGTGGTAGCGGGTGGCGGTGAAAGGCTGCGCCAGATCCCGGAATACGCCCCCGCCGCGATGGTGAATTGCCGAGGTCTTGCCGTGCATGACGCCGCTGCCGGCGCGCACCACGCGACCGCCGTAGACCTGGCCGATACACTGATGCCCAAGGCAGATACCCAGCAGGGGCACGCAACCCGCAAACGCTTCGATCACCGCCATCGACACGCCCGCCTGGTCCGGCGCGCAGGGACCCGGGGAGATCACGATACGCTCGGGCGCCATCGCCTCGATCTCCGCGACCGTTACCTCGTCGTTGCGCAGCACCTGCACCTCGGCACCGAGTTCGCCCAGATACTGCACGACGTTCCAGGTGAAGGAGTCGTAGTTGTCGATCATCAGGACCTGTGGCACTGGCTCCCCTCTCCTTGTCGACCCCGATCGTTGGACGGTCGAGTCGGGCATGCAATTCACGAGATCACGCTCAAGCGGGCGGAACCCGCGCGATAGACCCGATGCAAGCGACCGGGCCTGAGCGCAACACAGCGTTATGATATCACTGCTTATAAAGCCTGTTCGTTCCCGGGCGGCGGGAAACCGCTCCATGTACAGGCGCAAAGTGTGGCAGAATCGGGCTCCTTGACTTTATTCATCGCAAAGAACGCGCGGCTATGTCATTTGTTGAACACCAGGCACGATTTCGCCGTCTCTGGTCAGAGCACGCGGCCTGGCAGCTCCTGCGCGCCGACAACGCACCACACATACTCGCTTTCGTCTCCGACCTGTTCCGGGAATCCAGCGAGATCTCTTTCGGGCAGGCGCGGGCGGCACTGGCGGCGGAGCTGCAGAATTCCCGGGAACTGAACACCTGGGAGACGGATACGCCGCCCAGCAGCTATCTGCGACAGTGGATCCAGGCCGGCTGGCTGCGCGAGCTGGACGACCAGCTGATGAAAACCGATGCCTGCGAGGTCGCCCTGCGCTTCTGCCACGGGCTCGACCAGCGGCAGACCCACGCCACCGCCTCGCACCTGCGCATCGTCCAGGACGCCGTGCGCGATCTCG
>CAYFVJ010000171.1:0-5664 GCA_964346555.1 uncultured Alteromonadaceae bacterium
GAACGCCTCGCCGGTCGAGGGCGACAGCCGGCGCGCCGCCATAACTGCCCTCCTCGCCCACCCCGCCGTGGATGCAGGCTTCTTGCCCACCAGCGCAGGCGGTGCCGCGGCGCGACCCGGTAACCCTGACGCGCCGGCGCACACCGCCTCCTGGGGCCAGCGCGCTGACTACGTGCTGCCCTCCCGGGCCGGCTGGGCCGTGCAGGGCGGCGGTATCTTCTGGCCCGCCCCGCGGGAACCCGGCGCGGAGCTGGTCTCCGAACGGGCCGTCTCGTCTGACCATCGCCTCGTCTGGCTGGACCTCCGCCTGGAGTAGGGCTCGGCATAGTCGGCGCCACGTCCTTGTGCGGAGCGTGCCGCGGACCTATGACGTGGAGGATAGCTTTCGCTTCTGAGGGGCCACCTCGCGTCGGTGCTACGGCGCCGGCGCCTGTTCGCCGGTGATGCGCCGCTCGGTAAAAGTTATCGAGTTTCCGTCATCATGAATTATAAAGAGCTGAGGAGCCTCGCACTGCATCAGGGTGCCGGGGCTGTCGTTGCAGCGCTGCGTTCCGCCATATCGTTGCGCGCCTGACGAATGACGTAGGCGCGAATCGCCTCGGCGTCTTCAGGCGTGAGATATTCTGCAAATGAGACCATGCCGTTTTCTGCAAGTTTGCCCTCGAGCACGATATCGCTCCACGCCTCGGCACTGGCGGCAATAGGTGACCAGCGCAGATCCGGAAGCACACCCGAGCTGATCGCCATAGGGCCGTGGCAGACCATGCAGTTCCTGGCGTATAACACGGTGCCCTCGGCAAGCAATTCGTCGTCGCCAAAAGCCTGCGCGGTGGTCATCCGGTCAATCACTGGAAGGTCGGGCTCTTCGATCACCCCGGTACCGCCCAACTTGAAAGTCACCACCTTGCCTACTGTCGGCGCCACTTTTTCATCAAAAGCATAGCCCGCAGCCAGGGCGTACGCAGAACCCCAACCCGTCGTTATGGTGAGGTATTGTGTATCATCGACAGAATAGGTTGCCGGCCCTGACGCGGCGCCGGAGAACAGGTCATGGGACCACAACTGCTCACCCGTCGCCGCGTCATACGCATTGAATACACCCTCTAACCGGCCTTGAAACACCAGACCACCCGCAGTTGATAGCACTCCCCCATTCCAGGCATTACCGTGCTCGACTGTCCAGCGCGATTGCTGCGTGTTCGGGTCCCAGGCAATCAGCCGCCCTTTCAGGGCAGACCGAAGACCCGCGATATCCGCGCTGGTAACATTGGGTGGCGTAAGTGCGGAAAAGTCGGCCCCGGTATTCCACGCAACCGGCTCGCTTCCGAAGCGGCTGTCTTCTCTGTACGCCTGTGGCAGCTCCTGCGCAGGTATGTACGCGAGCTGCAGATCCGGGTTATAGGCCATCGGGTGCCAGTTGTGCGCGCCAAACGAGCCAGGCAGCAAAATCACGGGCTCGTTGCCGTAGCGTGCCATTGGCGCCTCGATCGGGCGGCCGCTTTCACTGAGTCCAGTCGCCCAGTTCATGGGGCTGAATGGCTTGCCGGAAATAAAGTCGCCGTTCCGGGCATTCAATACATAGAAAAAACCGTTCTTGGGTGCCTGCATGACGACCCTTACCGGTGTACCGTCTTCCTCCACGGTAAGGTCAGCAAGAATAATCGACTGGGTCGCCGTGTAATCCCAGTTATCGCCGGGTGTCGTCTGGAAGTGCCAGCGGTAGCGGCCGGTATCGGCATCGACGGCAACGATGGAAGAGAGAAAAAGATTGTCACCGCCGGACGGGTCGCGGAAGTTGCGATTCCACGGTGACCCGTTGCCAACACCAAAGATAATCTGGTCATTCACCGCATCGTAAACGATGGAGTCCCATACTGTGCCGCCGCCGCCATCAATAACCCATCTTCCCTCATCACCCCAGCTGTCATTGGCTAGCCTGGCAAAAATCTCGTCAGAGATTGCGTTGTCCGGCCCCTTGTTCGGGTTGGGTACTGTGTAGAAACGCCAGATTTTGTCGCCGGAGTCGGCGTCATAGGCAGTTAGATAACCCCGCACCCCCAACTCCGCTCCACCATTGCCTATGAGTACCTTGCCATCCACGACGCGGGGCGCGCCTGTAATCGTGTAGGGCTTGCTCTGATCGACCGTCACCACGCTCCAGTTGCGCTCGCCGGTCCTGGCGTCCAGCGCTTCCAGGCGACCGTCGATGACGCCGACGAAGACCTGCCCCTCATAAACCGCAACGCCCCGGTTAACCACATCGCAACAGGCTTTGGCGCCAACCGCCTTGTCGACATCAGGGTTGTAAACCCACAGTTCATCGCCGGTCGCTGCGTCCAATGCGTATACCACGGACCATGCAGAAGTGACGTACATCACGCCATCCACGACGATCGGGGTAGATTCCACTCCGCGATTGGTATGCAAATCGTAGGTCCACGCAACGCCCAGGTCAGCGACCGTGTCACGGTTTATATCTTTGAGCAGTGAGTGGCGCTGCTCGTCATAGTTGCCGCCGTGCGTCAGCCATTCCTCAGCGGCGCTGTCGTCGAGTATCCTCTGCGTCGATACCGCGGCAAATTCCTGATTCTCTGCAGCTGCTCTTTGCGCGGGCGAGGCGTTGGCCGGCTGTTGGGCGTAGCTACTTATCGCCATCACGGCTATTGCAGCCATCGCTGCCCGCGCCAGGTGGCACCGCACAGACCAGGCTTTGGTCGGCAAATACCCAATGGCTACTTTCGTGCATGGTGTTATCGGCATAGCGACAGACTCTCGTAGAATTTTACTTATCATTTGATACCTTAAGTGGTTTTACGTCTATGACACATGGCCCCGGGAGCGCTAAGGCTGCCGGACAGCAGGATTACAAATCCAAGATTCATAAAATTCTTATTTGTCGAGTATTGCCAATATGAACCGCATTCCGTGGACGTCCTGCGGTTAACCTAGCATCGCCTTTAAGGTTGACATCAGCCAAACCCGCGCTAGCATGTCCGCTCAGTTTTATCAGTTTATATCCTCTTCCCGGAGTCCGACTTCAGTGCCCGATTTCGAGATAACGCGTGGTAGGCGAAGCGACCGCCGAGTAACAGTGGCATCGACCAACAGCGCCGCCTTTGCGCATCCTGCGCACGCTTCACTCTGAACTTAAACCCGAGAGATGGTTTTATGAACGCCAAGACCCCAGCCTCGCTCGCTTCTGCCGAACCAACCGCCAAGGCCGGCCTTCGCCACGATTGGTCCAGGGACGAGATACTGGCGCTGTTTGCCCTTCCCTTCAACGATCTGGTGTTTCAGGCCCAGAGCCTGCACCGGCAGTTTTTTGACCCGAACCAGGTGCAGGTCAGTACCCTCTGTTCGATCAAAACCGGCGCCTGCCCTGAAGACTGTAAATACTGCCCCCAGAGCGCCCGCTACGATACCGGCCTGGAACGAGAGCGCCTGATGGCCGTGGAAAAGGTGCTGGAGGAAGCCCGGGCGGCCAAGGCCAGTGGCGCAACTCGTTTCTGTATGGGCGCGGCCTGGCGCTCACCCAGAAATCGGGATCTGAACTATGTCACCGATATGGTCAAGGGCGTCAAGGAACTTGGCCTGGAAACCTGCATGACCCTGGGTATGCTGGACCAGGAGCAGGCCCGGAGGCTGGCCGACGCCGGCCTGGATTACTACAACCACAACCTGGATACCTCGCCGGAGTACTACGGTGAGGTTATTACCACACGCACTTACCAGGATCGCCTGGACACCCTCGAGCATGTACGCAAGTCGGGCATGAAGGTCTGCTGCGGTGGCATAGTGGGCATGGGTGAGGAGCAAACCGATCGGGCCGGTCTGCTCCAGCAGCTGGCCAATATGCCCGAGCACCCGGAGTCTGTGCCCATTAATATGCTGGTGAAGGTGGCCGGAACGCCTTTCTCGGATCTGGAGGATATGGACCCGTTCGAGTTTGTGCGCACTATCGCTGTAGCCCGAATTCTCATGCCGACCTCCCATGTGCGCCTATCCGCCGGCCGTGAGGATATGAACGAGCAGATCCAGGCTCTGGCCTTCCTCGCCGGCGCCAACTCCATTTTCTACGGTGAGAAGCTGCTCACTACGCCCAACCCGGAAACCAACGAGGATATGCGCCTGTTTCAGCGACTTGGCATTCAGCCCGAACAGCGCGAGCTGGACACCGAAACGGCGGCCCGCGAAGAAGAGGCGTTTGCGGAAGTTCTGGAAGAGGCCCGGAATGATCGCTACTTCTACGACGCAACCGAATACGACGCCACTGAAACCCCCGCCCACTGAGCCGTATCCGCGTCAGATAGGCATCCCATGGAACCGGCGTTGGCTACGCGCATGGAACAGATTGCCAATATCTGCGCCCTCGGCGCACACATAGCACCCCGAGCATGCCTTCCAGGCCCGAATTCCCGCTACACTCACGAAACAAAGCCAAATTTGTGACATATTACCGAAAAACGCTTAACCTGTTGTTTCAAAAGAGGGCGTTATTCAGACTCTTACGGTGACTCGAGAGCAGTTGCCGGAATTTCAGCGACGTGGTTTGCAGGGTGTGACGGTATCGCGGGCCGCCCTACTGTCGCGGTCACTACAACAACACTGTTCAACAAATGGAGGTTCCGCTCATGGCATTCCTGAAAGACGAAATCCAGACTCGCGTGGAGCAGTACGATCACTGGGCGACGCGGCGTCGTTACGGACCGGATGGTCCGAACAACCGCAAGCTCTGGGTCCTGGCTTGCATGGACGAACGCCTGCCCGTGGACGAGGCACTCGGCATCAGCGTCGATACCCCGGTCGGGGGCGGCGACGCGCACTGCTTTCGCAACGCCGGCGGTATCGTCACTGAAGACGCCATTCGCTCCGCGATGTTGACCTGCAATTTCTTCGGAACCCAGGAGATCGTCATCGTCCAGCACACCCAGTGCGGCATGCTCTCAGCTAACGCTGCCGACCTGGAGAAAGGGCTGCGGGACAAAGGTGTCGATATCGATAACCTGACCCTCGACCCGACCTTGCCTGAACTGAGTCTGGCGGAAGGTGGGTTTGCCAAGTGGATTGGTATGATGGATGACGTCGACGTTACCTGCATGAAGACCGTCGAGGTGTTCCGTAACCATCCGCTAATTCCGGAACATGTGGAGGTCAGCGGCTGGATCTGGGAAGTGGAGACCCGCAGGTTGCGAGCGCCAACGACTGATGCCGCTGCGCGCGCCCGCACGGACGTGACCGCGGATCAGTTCGGTGTCACCAGCAAGCAGCCCGGCCGCTGGAGCTGATCGGTGCAACCGGTCTGACTGAGTCCCTGGCGGTCCTCGGGCCGCCGATACCGAAAGCAAAAAGATCACCGCCATGCCAATGTACGATTATCGCTGCGAACGCTGCGCCTCGAAGTTCGAAACGCTTCACGCACTCACCGCTCCGGCGCCTGCCTGCCCGGAATGCGGCGGGCCTTCCGCGAAGGTATTTTTTTCGACCCCTGCCGTGCACGGTGCCATGAGCCAGGGACGTGAGCAGGCTGTGCAATCGCTCCAGCCCAGGGCCTCTTCGGGTCATCGACGCGGGCCGAACTGCGGTTGCGCGCAGCGGCATCGAGCATGACGCTGAAAGCGTAGTGCAGGGAGGAGTTACCTCGAGTGGCTTTGTCGAAGTGCCGCT
>CAYFVJ010000172.1:0-5559 GCA_964346555.1 uncultured Alteromonadaceae bacterium
GGCACAGAGATTGCGGTTTTCATGCAGCCAGTATAACTGTGGTTATACCGCGATGCAAAGCCTATTACAGTATGATTGTGCGGAAGGGATCGCGCCGCCGACGAAGTTGCCGGCACTGGCGGGGCATGGCCACCCCGCCAGCAATGTTATTGACGCTTCAGCCGCATTTGGAATCGGCGCAGTTCAAACACGTCATGCAGCCATCCATCAGCACAACTGCCTTGGTATGGCATTTCATGCACAGGCTGGCGCTGGGAGGAAATACGGCAGCGGATTCGTCTTCCTCCTCAGCGCCTTCAGACTTTTTTACCGCGGTATCCCCGACCATTTCCCTGCGCTTCTCCTCGAGGAACTCCTGCTGGTGCCGATCGAGCTTGCTCTCGATCATGCCCATATGCTTCATGTGGTCCTCGATCGCGTAGCCGATCTCGGCGACGATGGAGGGCATGAATACGCCACCTTTCTTGAAGTAGCCGCCGCGCGGGTCGAACACCGCCTTCAACTCATCGACCAGGAAGGTGGCATCCCCGCCCTTGCGGAACACGGCCGAAATCAGCCGCGTGAGCGCGACCACCCACTGGAAGTGCTCCATGTTCTTGGAGTTGATAAACACCTCGAACGGACGCCGTACCTCGTGCTCGGTGCCCTCATTGAGGATGACGTCGTTCACGGTGATATAAAGCGCGTGCTCCGACATGGGCGTCTTCACCTTGTAGGTGGAGCCGACCAGGCGCTCTGGGCGCTGGAAGGATTCGTGCATGTGCACGACATCGCTTTCCTCGTTGGCGGGTGCTGCGGTCTCTGCCGCCGCCTCCGTCGGGTCCTGTTCCTCGAGAACCTTGTAGCTGACTATCTTGCTGTCGATCTTGACTGCCATATGTGCCTCTCCGCCGGCATAACCTGCCGTTTTAAAACTTGCCGTAGTAGCCTTCTTTCAAGGCGTCGAACAGGTTGGCGGCGGAGTGCATCTCGCCGTCGTATTCGACTTCCTCGTTGCCGCTTACTTCCACCGTGCTGCCGTCTTCCAGCTTGAACTGGTAGCGCGTGTTCTCGAGGTCGGTCTCTTTCACCAGCACACCCTGGAATGCTTCCGGGTTGAAGCGGAACGTGGTGCAGCCCTTCAGCCCCATTTCGTGGGCGTACAGGTAAATGTTCTTGAAGTCCTCGAACGGGTAGTCCGTGGGTACGTTCGCGGTTTTGGAGATGGACGAATCCACCCATTTCTGCGCTGCCGCCTGGATATCCACGTGCTGCTTCGGCGTTACGTCGTCCGCGACCGAGAAGTAGTCCGGCAGCTGCTCGGCCACATCTTCGCTGTGCGGCATGGCCCGCGGATTGACCCGCTCGCGGTAAGCCAGTAGCTCAAAGGAGAACACGTCCACCTTCTCTTTACTCTTGCGACCTTCGCGAATGACGTTGCGCGAGTAGTGGTGTGCGAAGCTCGGCTCGATACCGTTGCTGGCGTTGTTGGCCAGCGACAGGGAGATCGTTCCGGTAGGCGCAATCGACGAGTGGTGTGTAAAGCGCGCGCCCTCGGCTGCCAACTGCTCCACCAGCTCCGGCGCCACTTCGGCCACCCGCTGCATATAGCGGCTGTACTTTGCCTGCAGCACTTTGCCGGGTAGCCTGTCGCCGGCCTGGATGCCGTCGGCGACCATTTCCGGGCGCAGTTCGAGCATGGCCGGCGTCACCTCGAAGGTGTCCTCCATGATCGGCGCGGCGCCTTTTTCGCGCGCCAGCTCCAGCGCCTGCTGCCAGCCGGTCAGCGCCATCTCCCGCGAGACTTCCTCGGTGAATTCCACCGAGGCCTCGTCGCCATAGCGCATGCCGAGCATGGTCAGCGTGGAACCCAGGCCCAGGAAGCCCATACCGTGGCGACGCTTGTAGGTGATCTCGTGGCGCTGCTCGGGCAGCGGCAGGCCGTTGATCTCCACCACGTTGTCGAGCATGCGCGTGAATACGGCGACGACTTCGCGGTAGCGATCCCAGTCAAAGCGCGCCTTGTCGGTAAACGGGTCCAGCACCAGCTTGGTCAGGTTGATGGAGCCCAGCAGGCAACTGCCGTAGGGGGGCAGGGGCTGTTCGCCGCAGTTGTGCGCGTGCAGGCCGTTGCCGTCGAAGGTGTTGATGCCAGGCACCTGCACATCGTAAACGTCCTCGACGCCGTCGTCCTCCACGCTTGCCACCGTGGCGACAAAGCGCTCGCGGTTTAACTGGCGGCGATAGCCGGCCAGGGCCCGTTCCAGCCGTTCCTGCTTGGCGCTGTCGGCAAAGCCCACGGCTTCCGCGTAGGTGGCGATGTTATCGCCGGCGATTACCAGCTCGTGCTGTGCTGCCGTGGCATAGCTGGCGGAATCGCCGCGACCGTCCGGCAGCTGGGACTCGCCCGCAGGCCGTCGATCACGGTAGAGCGTCGAGTTGATACCCAGGCGCAGCAGCATGCGCTGAGCCGCTTCCAGTGTGGGGAGGTTGGATTGCGACAGGCGAATACTCACGCCTTTCTCGTGGCTGCCCTGTATTGACCCATCGGCGTCGAACAAGCCGCGCAGCAGGCCGCGGTGGAATTCGCTGGACGTGCGTTCCGCCTCCCGGGTGATAAGTTTTCGGCCCGGCGCCATGCCGAGATCCGCTGCGAGCTGGCGCAGCGCACCCGTAGCCAGGCGATATTCGCTGCGCCCGGTGACTTTGTGCCAGCCTGTAAAATCCGCCCTGTGCGGCATGTTGCGCGCAGCGGCCAGCGCCGCCGCCATAATGCCGTCCGTGCCATCACCGGCGCCGGCCTCGTTGACTGCCACTGGCTGCTGCCATACCGACAGCACTGCCTTGTCTTCTTTCAATGTGCCGTCGCCGATCAGCAGGCCCGTGAGGTAGCCCTCGTCAAAGCCGTAGCGCCCCGCCCAGCTGGCGGCATCGCGATGGTTATTGAGCAGCACCTGGTCACCCGCATGCAGCCTGCCCGCCTCACACCATTCGGTTTCCAGGCGCCAGCGGGTGAGTGTGGAGAGGCGGCGCACCCGGTGGTCACCGGTGAGTCGTAGGGCGTGACCCTCGCGCGTCTGCAGTCGCACGACAGGCTTTGTCGAAGTGCGGAAGAAGCCCTCCGGTCCACTGGCGTGGTCTTCGCCATCGACCCGCGCAAGGAACGACTGCCCCAACAGGTCCGCGACCTGCTGTGGCCCTTCGGCGGTCTGCACCCAGGTGTCCGCGGTGACACAGGGATTGGTCGCACGAATACTCTCCTGCCACCAGTTGTTGTTCATCTCGTTGACCTTGTCGATCAGGATGAATCCGGGCTCGGCAAAATCGTAGGTGGAGGCCATGATCATGTCCCACAGACGCTGGGCCGGGACCGTTTTGTACACGCGGCAGGCGACATCGCCGGTGTCGTTGCACAGGTAATCCTTCTTCACCGGGAACGGACGCCAGACCACCTGTGTCGGATCCTGCAGGTCGATACCCGATTCCGTGGCTTCTTTTTCCGTCATCGGAAAGCTGAGTGGCCAGTCGGTGCCGGCTTTGACTGCCTCTATGAATTCGGTGGTAATGAGCAGGCTGAGGTTGAACTGGCGCAGGCGGGCGTTCTCGCGCTTGGCGCGGATAAAGTCGAGGACATCCGGGTGGTTGATGTCAAAGGTCGCCATCTGTGCGCCGCGGCGGCCGCCGGCGGAGGACACCGTAAAACACATCTTGTCGTAGATATCCATGAACGACAGTGGCCCGGAGGTATAGGCGCCGGCACCGCTGACGTAAGCCCCTTTCGGGCGCAGCGTCGAGAACTCATAGCCGATGCCACAGCCCGCCTTCAGCGTCATGCCGGCCTCGTGGTTCTTGTTCAGGATATCGTCCATAGAATCGACGATGGACCCGGAAACGGTGCAGTTGATGGTCGACGTGGATGGCTTGTAGGCCTGGGCGCCGGCATTGGATATGATGCGCCCCGCCGGCAGCGCGCCGTTCTGCAGGGCCCAGACGAAACGCTGGTACCACTGCTTGCGCTTGGCGTCGCTTTCCTCGGCGTCGGCCAGGGCGCGGGCAACACGCTTGTAGGTATCGATAATCTCCCGATCGACCGGTGACTCGACGCGATCTTTCAGGCGGTATTTCTTGTCCCAGATATCCACCGATGCCGGCTGCAGATCGATATCCAGCCCCGCTGTCAGGGCCTGTACGGCTTCTCCCATTGAGCTGTGCCTCCACGTAAAGAGTGATTGATGCGTGGGCACAGTCTGCGACAAGCGCTTGGGTGACCGCAATAGGTAAGCACTGTATTTAGATAAAATTTTTTGAGCCAATACTATATATAGTGTTTGTGCGTCTTGTGACGGTTTTTAGACGAATCCAGTCTATGTCGCCAAATGCGTCGATACTGCCGCTTACGGTGCGCTAATCAGCTGCCACAGGCGGGATAATGCGTCGCCGCTGTCGCCGCGATGGGTGCGGTAGCGGGCATGCTGGTCGGGGCCTGCCGCTGGATCCAGCTCGATGCTCCACAGGGCGTTAATCTCGTCGGGCAACAGTGAGAAGCGGATGTCGATGATGCGGGTCGGATTGTCCGGGTCCTGCGCGATGTAGCCCTTGCTGAACCAGCGAAAACGCTCGATGTCCCGGGCCTGCTGGGAGCGGTGGTCCAGCCAGGGCAGGTCGCGCTCGATGTCGAGCACCGGCAGGTTCTCGCCCGGATAGATTCGGGGGTCTGGGCCTGTGCGCACAGCGTCCACGTAAAAACGCTCCGGTGTACGGTAGACCACCTTCCACACGAGGATATTGCCGAAGCTTGGCTTGGCCTCAAGCTGCAGCGGCGTGTGGCCCCGGGTAATGGCGATGGCCGCGCCGAGATCCCGGGCGACCTCGCGCTGCCAGATGCCCAGGCATAGATAGGCTAGGCCCCAGACCAGCGCGACGCGCGCCCAGGCGGGTCGCCGACGCAGGGTTGCCAGCAGCAGCAAGCCGAGAATCGGCAGCGAGAACAGGGGATCGATAATGGAAACCGTGTTCCAGGCGATGCGTACATCCGAGAACGGCCAGAGCAGCATCGTGCCGTAGGTGGTGCAGGCGTCCAGCAGGCCGTGGGTGGCATAGCCCAGGGTGCAGAACAGCCAGGTTTGTCGGAAGCTCAGCCCGCGCCGTCGCGCCAGCAGCGGGTGCAGGATCAGGGCGCAGAGCAGCCCGCCAAAGGGAATGAAGGTCAGTGAATGAGTGAACTGCCGGTGGTACTCCAGGAACAGCAGCGGGTCCTCGCCGGAGCGGATAAGAACGTCGAGATCCGGCGTCATGCCGGCCAGAAAACCCAGCATACCGGCAATCGGTGCCGTTTTGCGTCGCGCGACGGACTGCGGCAGGGCGGCACCGGCGAGCCCCTGGGTCAATGGATCCACGTGAAAGGCCTGTTGCTTCGGGAGCGCTAAACCCGTAAGAGTAGCAGAACACGGCGTTGGCGGTGCGCGGCGGCTTTGGTATGATCTATTCGTATAAGCTCTGTACTCGGTGTGTAGCGCAGCCTGGTAGCGCACTTCCTTCGGGAGGAAGGGGTCGGAGGTTCGAATCCTCTCACACCGACCA
>CAYFVJ010000173.1:0-5519 GCA_964346555.1 uncultured Alteromonadaceae bacterium
TGATCGCCATGGCGCTCGCCTGCGAGCCCGACATACTGGTGGCCGACGAACCGACCACGGCGCTGGATGTGACCATACAGCAGCAGGTGCTCGACCTGATTGCCGCGCTGGCGCGATCGCGCCAGCTCGCTGTCCTGCTGATCACCCACGACATGGGCGTGGTCAAATATGCAGCGGATACCGTAGCGGTCATGTATCGCGGTCGGATCATCGAGGAGGCTGCCGTTCCGACGTTCTTTGCCAGACCGCGGCAGGCGTACAGCCGTACCCTGGTGGCGGCGCTGCCAGACCTCAGCAGCTTTCGCGAGCCGGGAGACAAACCACCGCTGCTGGAACTGGACCAGGTCAGCGTCCACTTTCCGATACGCAAGGGTCTGCTGCGACGTGTCGTGGATGCGACCCGGGCGGTGGATGGTGTCAGCATGCATATTGCACGCGGCGAAACCTATGCACTGGTCGGCGAATCCGGCAGCGGCAAGTCAACGCTCGGTCGCGCCATTCTGGGACTCGAGTCGCTAAGCAGTGGCCACATTCGTTTTGCTGGCAGCCCACTGGAGCATCTTGGGCGCTCTGGCTATCTGCCGTTTCGCCGCCGCATCCAGGTGATATTCCAGAATCCTCACAGCTCGATGAATCCGCGGCTGCAGGTGGGTGACATAGTCGCCGAGGGCATACTGAGCCTGCACCCCGAATGGGGCGAGGCCGATCGAGACGCCCGCGTGGCCGCCTTACTCGAGCGGGTACAGCTGCCGGCGAACAGCGCCGGGCGCTACCCGCACGAATTTTCCGGCGGCCAGCTGCAGCGTGTCGCTATCGCGCGAGCGCTGGCAGTCGGACCGGAACTGATCATCTGCGACGAACCGACCAGCGCACTGGATGTCTCAATACGCGCCGACGTACTTGCACTCCTTGCCGACCTGCAGCGCGACGCGGGAGTATCATATCTCTTCATCACCCACGACCTGTCGATTGTTCCGCAGCTCGCACACCGCGTCGGCGTGATGCGGCACGGTCAGCTGGTCGAGCAGGGCAGCGCACACGAGGTGCTGACCAATCCCCGACAAGCTTACACGCAGACTCTGCTTGCCTCGGTCCCCCGACTCGATGCCTGAGCCCTCAGCCAGCGGAGAGCCCTCAGCCAGCGGAGAGCCCTAGCCAGCGCAGTGCCCTCAGCACTGCGGCCGGATCAGATATTTTTCACCGGTCGCCTGGCGGCCATAGGCCGTCATGGCTTGCGGCGACAGAGCCTCCGCCAGAGACACCTCGCGGCTGTAGTGACTGGCGAAAGTCGTATCTATTTCGTCGGCAACGCGCTGGCGCATGCGCAGCATGCGCTCCGTCCCCGCCCGCTGCAGGAAGTTCGGCAACAACCAGCCGCCCAGGCCCCAGGTAAAACCGAAATTGCGGTTCAGCGTGGTCGGGGCGACATCCAGTGCGCCATAGATATACACCTGCTTGTGCACCGCAGAACCGTAGCGGCTGTATTCACTCATCTTCGACACCGCCACGCTCTCCATCGCGGACAGTATCTGGCTGGCGAGGCGCCCACCGCCTATGGCATCGAAGGCCAGGGTTGCCCCCGTCTGGTCCAACGCCGTCGTCAGTGCGGAAATGAAATCATCCCCAGAGGAGTTGACCACGTGCACGGCGCCAAGATCGCGCAACAGCGCCTCCTGCTCCGCTTTGCGCACGATATTGACCAGCGGGACACCGTCGGCAATGCAGATGCGGTTGAGCATCTGCCCGAGATTCGAGGCGGCCGCGGTATGCACCAGGGCCGAATGCGCCTCCATGCGCATGGTCTCGACCATACCCAGGGCAGTCATCGGATTGACGAAGCAAGAGGCAGCCTGCACGGCCGTGGTGCCTGCATGCAGTGGCAGGCACTGCGTGACATTGGCGCAGCGATACTGGCTGTACATTTCACCACCGAACACGCCGACCGTGCGCCCTAGCAGCGCCTGGGCGGCATCCGAGTCACCGGCTGCGACCACTACGCCCGCGCCCTCGTTGCCGACGACCATCGGCTGGCCGACACGACCGCTCATCATGCGCATCGCGTTATCGGGTACCTGCGCCGTGATCACGGGTCGGTCCGGCTCGCCGCTGAAACGCGCGGTGCTCATGTCCGCCGCGCCGAACAGCAGGCCCAGATCAGAGGGATTTATGGGCGCCGCCTCCACGCGCACCACGACCTCATCCGCTCGTGGCGCAGGCACCTGCTTCTCGACCAGAGATATCTCCAGTGTGTTGTCGTCGCGCAGCAGTGACTGTATCTGCAGGGATGTCTCGCTCATCGTCCGGACTCTCTCGTGTTGAACCGGCGGGCACTCTAGCTGAATTAAGCGCAGGGTAGAAGGTGCGCGACTGCAGCAGGCGCGGCAAGCGGATATACTCGCGCCAGGCTTTCAACCCTCGGGCAGACATGGCCGGCAAACGCATACTTCGCAGTGATAATGCGCCCCTGGATGACCCGGAGGCACTGCAGCGCCATATACGCCGTGCGCTGGCCGCCAAGCCCCTGGGCGGATGGGAGCTTGAGCTGGCCTATCGCCTGGTGCAGACCTGGTTCAAGCCGCGGGTATCCGGCGCAGACCGCATCCCCGAACAGCCCTGCCTGTTTGTCGGCAATCACGGCCTGTTTGCCATCGACGGTCTGATCATCCTGCCCATCATGCTGCGCGACTACACGCGCTTCCTGCGGCCACTGGGCGACAAGTTCCTGTTCACCGATCCGCGGCTGGCCGCCGAACTTCTGCGTCGCGGTGCCGGCATGGGCCACCCGGAGGTCTGCCGTGCGCTCATGCGCCACGGCCACGACATGCTCGTATTTCCCGGCGGCGCACACGAGGCAGTCAAGCCCGCGCGTGAGAATTATCGCCTGCAGTGGAAGGACCGCGACGGTTTCGTGGGGCTTGCGGCGGAACACGGTTACACCATTGTCCCCTTCGGTCTCGTCGGCCCCGACGATTTTTACAGTCACCTGATCGAGGGACAGGACCTGCCGGATACCGTCCTGGGCCGGGCCCTAATTCACACTGGCGTTCTCGACCCGCATGTGCGTCGCGACCTTATCCCTCCACTGGCCCGCGGCATGCTCGGCTCACTCCTGCCGCGCCCCGAGCCCTGCTACCTGGGCTTTGGCAAGCCGGTCGACCTTGCCACCTACCGGAACCGGCGGCTGACGGCGCAAACCCGACGCATGGTTCGCGAGCGCATCGCAGGCGAAATAGATGGCCAGCTCGACAGACTGCTGCAGCAGCGTCACGCCGAGCGCAGGCATCACGGATTCCTTCGCCGGGTGCTGACCCTTTAGTGCCATGACACTGACCGGCGCGCATCGCCAGACTCAGTGCGCCATCACCCGCGCAAGCTGCTCCGGCCGGCGCCAGTGCCCGGCGAACAGGCGCCCGGCAAAGATAATCGCATTCAAAACAAGGGTGGATACAAACACCCACCAGCTCACGAGGGCGCCCTGCTCGAACACGAGAATCACCAACAGCTGCACCAGCAGCATAGCCACGTGAATCGTGATGGAGGCATTCATCAGCCAGCGGGTATCTCCGGCCCCCCGCAATGTCCCGCCACACACCAGTATGACCGCGTCCGCGAGCACGTAGCAGGACATACCTAGCATCATTCGCGCGCCGATGTCGCGAATCGCAGAAAAATCCTGCCCCGGACTGGCGAAGACCTCGAGCAACTCTACCCTGAACACCAAAAAACAGGCCGCCAGCACGCCGGAATAGCCGAGGCCGATGACAAAGCCGGAGCTGATGACCTGTGTCGCCCGTGACATGTTATCGGCCCCCACGTGGCGGCCGATCAGGCTCATAATGGCAATGCTCAGGCCCATCATGGGTACAAACGACAGCATATCCCAGTTGAACACGATAGACATCGCCGCGGCCTCGGCGATTCCGTAGGCCTGGAACAGCAGCATGAAGATATTGAACGTCGCCATACTGATAAAGAACTCCAGACCCGAGGGGAAGCCCAGGCGCAGGTAGCGTCGCATGATAGTCCGGTCAAACTGGAAGGACCGACTCACGCTGAACTGTTCGGCATGTATGCGGTTGAAGTAAAACAGTGCATAGACGGCGATCGTGAGCACACCGGCGATCACGGTACCCAGGGCCGCGCCGAAAATCCCGAGTGCAGGCAGCCCCAGCTTGCCGAAGATCAGTACGTAGCTCAGCGGCACATTCAACAGCACACCGATGACGTCGCTGATCATCACGACACGGGTCCGCCCTATGCCGGTGAAATAGGAGGCCAAGGCGTTTTTAACGAGGAAGAAAAAAGAACCCGCCATCAGCGTCTGAAAATACGGTTTCTCCAGCGCTATCAGTTCCGGGGCATGCCCAAAGGCAGCAAATCCGCCGCCCGCAATCAGCGTTACGAGGAACAGCACAGGCTGGCTGGCCAGCACGATGAAAATCGCCTGCGTTACGACCCGAGGACACAACTCGAGGCTGCGACGGCCGTAATATTGCGCCACCAGGGCATTGCCGTAGGAGACGATCCCGACAAAGAAGCATATGCAGACGAAGAAGGTCACGCCGCCGCCCAATGAGGCCGCAACGTGCACTGAGTCGATCCGCGACAGGAAATACCGGTCGGCGAACATCATCAGGGCGAACGCACCCTGTGACACCACCATGGGCAGCGCCAGTCGAAAAAGCTCTTTCAGAGTGAAAAGGGAGAACAAGGGCGCGCACTCCAGAGGGAGGCCGCGTATTCTAAGACTTCAGCATTCGAATACCATGCTGCCCTTGCGAATAGGTTCTTGGGGAGGAGGCTGGCGGCGTGGGGAAATCCGATTCAACGCCGCGCCACGCCGAGCTCATCGAGATTGGCAATCATGTCCTCCGCGGACGTACTGGGACGTACCGAGCGATCGATGCGCGTAATGACACCCTCGCGGTCGATATAGAACGTCTGCCGGCGGGCAAAGCCGTTGACATAAACACCGTAGGCCTTCGCCACCTCACCCTCGGGATCACTCAACAAAGGAAAATCCGCTTCAGTCTCAGCGGCGAACTCGGTGTTTTTTGCCACTGGGTCGGTGCTTGCCATGAAATAGCTGACGTCGTACTCGCGTATGCGCTCTCCGTTCTTGGCCAGGGATTTGCATTCCACGGTGCACCCTGAGGTGAAAGCGCGCGGGAACCAGGCAAGCACGACCGCCTGCTCGCCGCGAAAATCTGACAGACGATAAGTATCGCCATCGGACGCCGCCAGCTCAAAATCCGGGGCGATGTCGCCCGTTGTCAGCAGGGTCTGAGCCTGTGCAGACGCGACCAGAAAACTGCACACAGCGGCTATGGCTGCAGAGGTTCGAAAAACGGCTTGCATAAACTGCATAATCATGACTCCAATCGCGTAAAAACTGCGCCGCACTAGAATTCGACAATGCGTACGCTGTATCGGGCAAAATGTATACGTCACGCGTTTGCGCTGGATCACCTGGCGCAGGCGGGGCCGGGACGATCCGGTTGCCCCGCTTTACCTTGGCC
>CAYFVJ010000174.1:0-5264 GCA_964346555.1 uncultured Alteromonadaceae bacterium
AGCGCCGTCTCCGGCACCAGCCCCAGGCCGACTTCGTTGGAGACCAGCACCAGGCGCGCGCCGTGGTTGCCGACCGTCTCGGCGAGTGCCGTGGTCGCGTCAACCACATCCTCGCCGGCGAACATGAGATTGGAAAGCCACAGGGTCAAACAGTCGACCACGCAGACGTCGTCGCGATGGCGCGTGAGGGCGCCGGAGATAGCCAGAGGGGCCTCGACGGTACGCCAGCTAGGACCGCGCTCCCGGCGGTGCGCGGCGATGCGCGCCGCCATCTCCGCGTCTCTCGATTCCGCCGTGGCAATAAAGACCGGACTGATGGCCGCGGTGTCGGCCGCGGCCTCCGCCAGGGCGAGAGCGCGCCGGCTTTTACCGGAACGCGCGCCGCCGAGGAGCAGGATTGTCTCGTTTATTGCACCTGGCTCCGGACTCATACGCGTCCTCGCTCCCCTGAAAGCGCGCTCTTCGCCGTCACTGCCAACCGGCAGCACTGCGCATGGTAGCCACCCGCACCTATCTGAACCGCTTTCAAGTCTTTCTCGCTGCAATGGTCAACGGGCGGCCGTGACTACCCTACACTCGAAGCGCGGCTCGCAGAAACCGGTGACGCAGAAGCAGAAACGCATCTTTTACGGGCGGAATGAATTTTTGTCCGACTACCCCAAGGACTTTGAGATAAACAGCTACCGGCTACTCATCAACCTCTCTGGTCGATACAGCCTGCCTGCTAGTATGGAACTGAACGTGAGCGTAAGGAACCTGTCCGATGAGACGTACAAAGAAAAGCTGGGCGACAATGTATTCGGACGTATAATGCAGGCGCGCATCGCAGCGCTTTTACAATATCGCCAAGCCCGCTGTCCCGCCAATGGAGCGCTAACGTGAAACCGATCCGAATCGCCCTGGCACTACTGTGGTTTGCGGCATCTCACATCGCTGCCCTGCCCGAGCCCGTCACACCGCTCACTACGACTACAACGGCCGCAGCGTACCTTCGCTGTCTCGACGCAGCCGCAGTCACAATGGTGTCCGCCCATCGTGGCGGACCCGAGCCGGGTTTTCCGGAAAACGCGATCGAGACCTTTGCCAACACACTGGGCCACGGCCCCTTCATCCTCGAAGTGGACGTCCGGCGCACCGCCGACGGTGTGTATGTTCTCATGCATGATGAAACACTCGACCGCACAACGACCGGCCGCGGTCGTCTGGACCGGACTCGCTGGGCCACGCTGCAGGACTATCGACTGGTCGACAACGACGGCACAGTGACCGACTTTCGCGTGCCCAGCCTGCTCGAGGCCTTGCAGTGGGCGAAGGGCCGAACGCTGCTTCAGCTCGATGTCAAAGCCGATGTGGACATCGCTGCCCTCACGCGCTTCGTCGCGGCCGCTGGCGCCCGGGATCGCGCAGCCCTTGTCGCCTACACCATGGAGGATGCGCTGGCAGCCGCCGCGGCTGACCCCGAGGTGTCGCTCTCCGTGGAAATCGACGATCGGTCAACACTCTCGGCACTTATCGAGGGCGGTCTCAGCAAGGACCGCCTTATCGCCTGGACGGGGGTCAGTGCGACACCGCGGCCCGCTCTTTGGGCGCTTCTTGAAGCCGAGGGTGTGCCGGCAGCGTTCGGCGCCCTATGGCACATAGACTCGGCGGTAGCCGAGAGCGGCAACCCCACGATCTATGCCGACCTTGCCGAGGCCGGCGTCGATCTGCTTGCTACCGATTTCCACCGTCTGGCCGCCGATGCCATTCGCACGCTCGCGGACCCCCGCCCCGCGATCGAAGCCTGCACAAACAAGGCAGGCGGTTGAGACCCCGATGCACGTGTGCGTCTTGCTGTCGAGTCCTTCACGGAAGACGGGCACCTCCCGAGGCGCTGCAGCAGGAGTTTGGGCCAACCGATATGCGCGTGCTTGACACGCCGCAGTGTGAAGGAAAGTGTCAGGAACGGGCGACCGGATAACAAAGTTAACACCATCTTCGGGGCACCGGAGTCCCTTCGGGTAATGAAATAAGCCTGAGCAGTTATGCCGGATGCAACCTCACTCATCGAATGTTACCCTATACCATTGTGAGCCCGGATGGGATAGGCCGGGTGGCGCCGGGATCGACCTGCAGGCCAGCAGCCTTTTGATGGCAAGACCTGTTGATGGCAAGAGAGGAACAGCCCGATGATGACCACACCGTTTCCGGAAAACTACGCGCAGTGGCAGCACTGCATCACCGTCGAATGCGGCATTCCGCTGACTGCTGAGTATGTTGCGGCGCGCCTCGAAATCTGGCGCAACCCGCAGTCTGAAGAAACCCTGCGCTTTCGACGGCTTTACGGCGACGCCTACTGGCAGCAGGTTCTGCAGTGGTTTGAGCAAGCCGAGCAGGAATTCGCAGCGGGCCATGCCCTCGATGAATCGGCAAGTCGGTAGGCATCATGGAACAGGAGGAAAGAATCCCACCTATGGAGCAGTCGACAGCACCGGTAGACTTTCGCGCCAGGAAGACCGTGGAACAAGTCGAAGAGGCGGACGAACTTGCCCCGCGTTTCGATGCCGATGGCCTGATCGTGTGCGTCACGACCGACGCGGCCAGCGGAACGGTCTTGATGGTTGGTTATATGAATCGCGACGCCCTGACCAAGACCATACAGACCGGGGAGGCGCACTACTGGAGCCGCTCCCGCCAGACGCTCTGGCATAAAGGCGCCACGAGTGGACTGATACAACAGGTAAAAGAGCTTCGTATCGACGATGACCAGGATGCGGTCTGGCTCCGCGTCAGTGTTGCCGGGTCTGGTGCCAGCTGCCATGTGGGCTACCGCTCGTGTTTCTATCGACGCGTCGCCGTCGGAGAGCAGCGTGCGCCGGGCGACCGTTTGCTGTTTGTGGAGCAAGAGAAAGCATTCGAACCGGAGGAGGTTTACGGCGACGCGCCGAACCCGACACGCCTGTAGCTGCCGTCGACACTATGCAGCTGTGGTCACACACCCTCCCTGTCATCCTGACCGATTTACGCCGATCTTTCCCATCGTAACCCTGCGTTTTTCAGCTCAAGCTCAATGATGCTTCTCGCGTAAGGCTTCATCGCCTTCTAATTTCATGCCACCCAGGCGCGTCAACCGACGCGCCCGTTATCCTCGCGTTTGATCGCGATGATCGAAGATCGTGGCAGCTTGCCCTCGCCCTCGGGAAATGGCGCTGCCGGATGCTGGATGCCGACAAACATCGTGCGCCGGTCTGCCGACCAGGTCAGGCCCGTGACCTCGCAGCCCTGGGGGCCGGTGAGAAAGCGACGTAGCTCACCGGTCACCGGGTCGCCGGCGAGCATCTGGTTGTTGCCCATGCCCGCAAAGTCGCCCTCGTTGCTATCGTCACCATCGGTCTGTAACCAGATGATCCCGGTGCTATCGACCTTCATGCCGTCGGGGGAGTTGAAGAGATTGCCATCGTTGATGTTTTTAGAGCCGCCGTAGCGATCCCTATGCACCGTCGGGTTACCCGCCATCACGTAAAGATCCCACTCGAACTCGTCCGCCGCATGATCGCCGTTGACCGGTCGCCAGCGAACAACCTGCCCGTAGTGGTTTTCTGCTCGCGGGTTGGGGCCGCCGACGGGTTGTGCATCACCGCCGGCATTGGCCTTCACACCGCGATCCCGGTTGTTGGTCAGGCTGCAGTAAGCTTCGATCGATACCGGGCTCACGGCGACCCACTCCGGGCGATCCATCGTGGTAGCTCCCACCTCGGAGGCTGCCATGCGCGTAAAGATAGCGATCTCGGCCCGCGACATGCCGGTGGACTCCGGCGTCAGCGCCAGCCAACGGCCGCGCTGGTCATCGGCAAAGCTGGCCGCGTAGAGCGTGCCCTCCTCCAGCAGCGTGGACGTGTCACCACCCGGCACGTAAACATCGCGCGATACCCACTTGTACAGGAACTCCCCGCGCTCGTCGTCGCCGGAGTACACAACGACCCGTCCATCGGGTGCCAGCGCAAGAGCAGCGTTTTCGTGCTTGAAGCGCCCGAGCGCTGTCCGCTTTATGGGCTTTGACGCCGGGTTGGCCGGGTCGATCTCGACCACATAGCCGACCCGGTGTGGCTCATTGGGGTTTTCCGCCGTATCGAAGCGGGCATCCCACTTGTGGTAATCGTAGCCCCAGCCAGGGGCGGAAATCCCGTAGCGAGTATAGCCATCCACCGGCACGTCCGGCTTCTGATCCTGTAGCGGCGCCGTGGACCCGAAGTAGCCGTTGAAGTTCTCTTCACAGGTCAGGTAGGTCCCCCAGGGCGTTTTGCCCGCGCCGCAGTTACTCATGGTGCCCAGGCTCTCGGTTCCGCTCGGGTCGGCGCTGGTTTTCATCAGATCGTGACCGGCAGCGGGACCGGAGAGCCGCATGGGCGTGTTGTGGGTAATCCGCCGGTTGAACGGACTGTCCACCACGACCTGCCAGCCCTCCTCGCCCTCGGCAATCTCAAAGATCGACACGCCCTGCAGGTTCTGCAGCTTGCGCACATCCTCGACATCGCGCGGCAATCCGTCCGGGGCTTGGGGAAGGTTGGTCGCGCGGTTGGCGTATTCATGGTTCACCGCGAGGATATGCCTGCCATCAATCAGAAACAGCTCCATGCCATCGGTATTTTCACCGAACACCCGGTCAGACATCGCCGTACTGCCACCCGTGGCGTGGTCGAAATTACCTTGAGCGTCAGAGAACAGCGCATCGCCCCAGCGCACGAGCGCCTGCCAGCTGTAGCCCTCGGGCACATGCACGGTGCCATCTGTCGCCGTCGGTATCGGTGCGAATGCAAAGCGTGAGGCCTGCTGTGCCTGAGCCAATGAGTGAGACATTACGCCCGTCGCGCCCATCAGCGCAGCACCGGAGCCGAAGACCATGGCATCGCGCAGAAATCCGCGCCGCGAAATGGCGCGCTGGACGACGCGGTCGAAGTCCTGTTCGTCAGGGCGCGGAAAATTCAGGTCGTCCCAGTCGTCGGCGGAGAGCTTGGGGCTTATTGGGTTATCCATAAGTGCACTTCCGTCAGGTTTTAAAGCAGGCTAACAATACTGCATGACAATTGCATGAATGCGGCCGTCGACTGCCGTGCACTCGACGGTCCTTGCCACCGGTCTAGTACATCGAGATCACCTTTGGCAGCCCACACAAATTCAGGAGCAGTCTGCGAATAGAAGCTGACGCGTCCAATTGCCATTCTCAAAGGATATACTGTAACATCTGGTTTCTTAAGCGAGCGAGTCTACAGGGATATGCCGACCGA
>CAYFVJ010000175.1:0-5242 GCA_964346555.1 uncultured Alteromonadaceae bacterium
CGTGCGCTCCATCGTGCAGACCGGAATGCCTCCCTGCCATGTTTTCACGCAGGGCGGACTGCGCGTCCTCAGTTTGCGCGTCTTCGGGTTGCGCGTCTTCGGGTTGCGCGTCTTCGGACTGCGCATCGGCGGACCGCGCGTTGGGCTTCCTGCGTTTGAAAAGCTTCATAGTGTCCGTGATAGAGTGAAGAGCTGGCGCTCCGGAAAAGCTTCATCCTACCACTGCGGCAAAGAGTGAAGAAATGGCGAGAGATCGCAGGCGAGGCCGGTCGCGACCGCCGTCGCGCGGCGATGTGCGCATTATTGGCGGCGCCTGGCGCGGCCGTCGTCTGCCGGTGGCAGATGTCCAGGGTCTGCGTCCGACCGCGGACCGTATCCGCGAAACTCTGTTCAATTGGCTTGCGGCCGACATCAGCGGTGCCCGCTGTCTCGACTTGTTTGCGGGTAGTGGTGCGCTGGGATTCGAAGCCCTCTCCCGGGGTGCGGCCCACTGCACGTTTGTCGACAATAATCGCGAGGTGCTGCGTCGCATCGTCGCTGCACTCGAAACGTTTGATACCCGGCAACGAGCGGACTGGCATGCGCAGCCCGCGGCAGAGTACCTGGCCGACTGCCGGCGCAGCTACGACATCATTTTCCTCGACCCGCCGTTTGCGCAAAACCTGCTTCCCGCTACCTGCAGACTACTGCAGGACGGTTCAAACCTCACCGGAAACAGCCTGATCTATGTCGAGAGCGACCGAGCGCCATCTACGCAACAGCTGCCGCAGACGTGGCAGACACGACGGCAGAAACGCGCCGGGTCGGTTCACTACGCCCTGTACAGCTGCGGGGGCGAATTGTGAGCCGGGCGTGAATTGTTTAACATCGCCGCACGCAGGGGTGGGAGAGCGTTGCCATGAGTCGCGAGACCGTCATTTATCCGGGTACCTTCGACCCTATTACTAATGGGCATGTCGACCTCGCTGAGCGGGCAGCGCGGCTGTTTGATCGGGTGGTCGTGGCGATTGCCTACAGTGAGAAGAAAACACCGCTGTTCAGGCTCGAACAACGCGTCGAGCTCTGCGAGGTATCGCTGTCGCATCTCGACAATATTGAAGTCGTCGGTTTCAGCAATCTGCTGACCGAATTTGCCAAGAGCCAGAATGCACGCTGCGTGCTACGCGGCCTTCGCGCCGTGGCCGATTTTGAATATGAGTTCCAGCTGGCCAACATGAACCGGGCTATCTACCCGGCCTTCGAAAGCATTTTCCTGACACCCTCTGAGCATCTGTCCTACATTTCCTCGTCCCTGGTACGGGAGATCGCCGCTCTACACGGCGACGTGACACCCTTTGTACCAGCTGTCGTCGCCAGCGCGCTGGCCGAGAAGTTTGCCTGAAGCGGAAGTGTGCTCGAATCGGCAGACTTCAATCAGCGTTCTTGCGCGCTTGACGCAGTTCCCTGTCCTTGTTGGTGTAACCGGGATTACGACAGCCGAGGCACCGTACAAATGTGGTCTCGGCAGGACCGATCACCAGTGTTTCCGCCGCCTCGCTGACATGACCCGCCATTGCGGTAAAGGGCAGGCTGACGATGAATGCAGCTGCGCCCGCTGCAGTCATGACCAGGCCGATGGGACGCGCGACCACGAGATCACCGACCATGGCAAAGGGGTCGGGGGTATCGTCAACAGACTCTGCGGATGCCGGCGGCACTGCCAGCGACATTATCATGATCAGACCGAGACACCAGACTCCCGGAGCCTTACCGAATCGACGTTGCTGCATAACTGCCTCCCGCGGACCAGAGCCGCCTGTTGCTGATCTCCATAGTGTAGACCCTTCAACGCTGGCAGGCTACGCAGTACACACTACTGCGCTGTCCGAGGCGTTTTTCCCGCAACCGGCTGCCGCAGCGCTTGCAGGGATGCCCGGCGCGACCATAGGCCCAGAGCTGCTGAGCAAAGTAGCCCGGCTTGCCATCGCCGCCAACGAAGTCGCGCAGGGTCGTTCCGCCCTGGTCAATTGCCGCAGCGAGCACCTGCTTGATACAGGCCGCCAACCGGTCGTACCGAGTAAGCGCGATTCGACCCGCCGCGCGCGACGGCAGAATACCTGCCAGAAACAGGGCTTCCGTCGCATAGATATTACCGACGCCAACGACTACCTGCGCATCCATCACAAAAGGTTTCACGCCCGCACGGCGCCCACGTGACAAACGATAGAGGTGCGCTCCGTCGAATGCGGCATCCAGGGGTTCGGGGCCGAGGCCTGAAAGGAGCGGATGCGCGTCGCCCGGAGGCAACCAGTGGAAACTGCCGAAGCGACGCGGGTCGTTATAGCGAAGCCGGAGATTGCCCTCGAGGTGCACATCAATGTGGTCGTGGGTGAGGAGCGGCGCTCCGGGTTGCACGATTCGCAGGGAACCCGACATGCCCAAATGGACGATAAGCCGGCCGCGGCCGGTGTCAAACAGGAGATACTTGGCGCGACGCTGCAGGTCGTCGATCGTACTTCCGGACAGGCGCTGAGGCAGGTCTTCTGGTACCGGCCAGCGCAGCCGGGGTTCGCGCACCAGAACCGATTCGATCCGACGACCGATGATGTGAGGAAGCAGTCCGAGTCGCGTTGTCTCTACCTCGGGTAATTCGGGCATGCTTTTGCCTGCCACAAAAAACCCCGGCGCGAGCCGGGGTTCTGCTCCGCGCGCTGCCTCGCGCTCTACTTGATTTTACCTTCCTTATACATCACGTGCTTACGCACCTTGGGGTCATACTTCTTCATTTCCAGCTTGTCGGGCGTGCTGCGCTTGTTCTTGTCGGTTGTATAGAAATGTCCGGTGCCTGCGGACGAAATCATGCGGATCTTTTCTCTCATGGTTGTGCTCCCCGAGCTGTGCTCGCTCTAGACTTTTTCACCGCGGGCGCGCAGTTCACCCAGAACTTCCTCGATGCCCTTCTTGTCGATAATCCGCATGCCCTTACCGGAAACACGCAACGTCACGAAACGCTTTTCCGACTCTACCCAGAACCTGTGATGGTGCAGATTGGGCAGGAAGCGACGACGCGTACTGTTTTTTGCGTGCGATACATTGTTACCGCTGAGCGGACGCTTGCCGGTAACCTGACAGACTCTTGCCATTGTTTTCTCCTTTGGGACATCAAAGCCACAGCCGATGGCCGGCCCCGGTGAACCGCTGCAATCTACCACGCAGTCGGCGGAAACCCGAAGATAGTGTTTGTGTGAGGCGGATGCGTCCGCACAGAGAACACCGCGACACATTTGACTCGCCGCGCGCAGCGCAGTTTTATACCAGAAGGCCGCGGGTGGTGCAACACCAATTGGCTATATCTGTCAGCCCAACGGGAGACTCCCGACGGGACACTCCCGCTTTGCGGAAAAGGGGACATTTCTGAATTGGGTTGACACGCCGATTGACGTCATAAGGGCGCAGACAACCAGATCAGAGCAGACCCGACTCGGCGAATGAGTAAGCGTGCCCCCGGCCGATAATAATGTGGTCGAGTACGCGGATATCCAGCAGACCCAGGCCCGCCTGCAGACGTTCGGTAATCCGTCGATCCGCAGCGCTGGGTTCGGCGATGCCCGAGGGATGGTTGTGCGCGAAGATTACCGCAGCGGCTCGATACTGCAAAGCACGCACCGCCACCTCTCGCGGGTACACCGCCGCGCCGTCAAGGGTCCCGAGGAACAGATCCTCGCAGCGCAGCAGCCGGTGCTGGCTGTCGAGAAACAGGCACGAGAATATTTCACGCTCCCGCGCCGCAAGATGATGTTGCAGAAATTGTCGGGTACGACGCGGGCTGGACATCACATCCGCCTGCTTCAGATGCTGCTCGACGCTGCGCCGCGCGACCTCCAGCGCCGCCTGCAGCATGGCGTACTTGCCCGGACCCACTCCGGGTTCATCCGCGAGGGCATGGGCATCCATCGCCAACACAGTGGCGAGATCGCCGGCACGCCGCAACAGCGCCATGCCCAGGTCCAGAGCAGAACAACCTGCGCGCCCAGTGCGCAGGAGCACCGCCAGCAGTTCTGCGTCAGATAGCGCCGCGGCGCCGCGCTGCAGGAGCTTGTCCCGCGGACCCTCGCCGCCAGGCCAGTCGCGAATCGTCATGGCGAGCTCCTCCCTGAGCCTCTCCCGGACAGTGTAAAAACCGACAGCAGGGTGCTATCGTCTGCTGCCGCTCTATTCTCCCACTCCGGGGGCACGAATGGCACATCTTTTCAATCGCAATATCCTGTTGGGCGTATCTGGCGGCATCGCTGCCTATAAGTCGGCCCAGCTCGTACGTGAACTGCAGGCGCTCGGCGCCTCTGTGCGCGTTGTCATGACGCGTGGTGCCGAAGCTTTCATTACGCCGCTCACGCTACAGGCACTTTCCGGTCGTCCGGTGCATCGGGAACTGCTCGACGAGGAGGCCGAGCGCGGCATGGGGCATATCGAGCTGGCACGCTGGGCGGACCTGCTTTTGATAGCACCTGCGACGGCTGACCTGATGGCGCGGCTCGCCAGCGGCCGCGCGGACGATCTGCTGTGCACCATCGCGCTGGCAACCCCGGCGCCGAAGCTGCTGGCGCCGGCGATGAACCAGCAGATGTGGCGGGGCCCGGCCCCCACTGCGAATGCCGCGGCACCATCTGAACGCGGGTTCCTGCTGCTGGGGGCGGGTGGGGGGGGCCAGGCCTGCGGAGCGCTACGGTGTCGCGTTCGAGCGGCTGGTGGTGGACCCGGCCACCAGTGCGAATGCCGCGACACTATCTGAACGCGGCTTCCTGCTGCTGGGACCGGATGCGGGGGACCAGGCCTGCGGCGATGTCGGGCCGGGCCGCATGAGTGAGCCCGCCGACATCGCGGCGCGCGCAGAAGATCTGTTCAGTTCCACTGCGCTTGCCGGCCAGCGCGTGGTGATCACGGCGGGGCCGACCCGCGAGGCACTGGACCCGGTGCGCTATCTGAGCAACCACAGCTCTGGAAAAATGGGCTTCGCCCTCGCCGAGGCCGCGGTCGCGGCCGGCGCCTTGACACAGTTGATCGCCGGTCCGGTGCACCTCGACACGCCGGCCCATGTGATTCGTCACAATATCGAAAGCGCCCGCGACATGCTGGCCGCCACTGAGGAGCTGGCCGCCGACTGCGATATCTTCATCGCATGCGCGGCGGTAGCGGACTATCGCCCGGCCCAGGCCGCGACCCAGAAAATAAAAAAACAGGCGGCAACGCTGACGCTGGAATGCGT
>CAYFVJ010000176.1:0-5222 GCA_964346555.1 uncultured Alteromonadaceae bacterium
CGACAAAGCCGCGGGCCGCGTCGCCGCAGCGTGAGCCGCGCTCTGCCTCAGCGACACCGGATCCGCAGCAGACGAGTCCGGCGGCTACTTCAAAGCCCGCGGAAACGCCACGTGACCCGCCCCGGATGGCGCCCGCAAAGGAGCCCGAGCCGCAGCTGGACGCCGAGGCCCTTGCCGAGCTGTCCCGCGAGCAGTTGTCCGAGTCGATGGCGGCCGAATCCGCTGCCGAGGTAGCGGTCACCGCCGAGGAGATGGCGGCCAGCTATGCCGCCCAGATACAGCGCGCGGTAATCAGCTACTGGAATCGTCCACCGAGCGCGCGCAATGGCATGGAAGCGCTGCTGTCGGTGCAGCTGATTCCCAGCGGTGACGTGATCAGCGTCAGCGTGGTAAAAAGTAGTGGCAGCGCGGCGTTTGACCGCTCGGCAATCAATGCGGTCGAACGCGCAGGGAGCTTCCCGGAACTCAGGAATCTACCAATGCGGGAGTTCGAGAAAACGTTCAGGCGCTTCCGCCTGCTGTTCAGACCAGAGGACTTACGTTACTGATGATAACGCTCTCCCGAATACTTCTTCTCGCGTCGCTTCTGGTGACCGTGCTACCTGCGCGCGCGCAACTCGTCATCGAGATTACCGAGGGCGTGGACGATCCCACGGCGATTGCGGTCGTTCCCTTCGCCACCGAGGGCCTGGGCCTGTCTCCTGCGGATATGGCGGAAATCGTTGCCGACGACCTGCTGCGCAGTGGGCAGTTTGCGCCGGTCGGGCGGGAGAACATGCTGAGCTATCCGGCGAGCGGTGACGAACTCTATTTCCGCGACTGGCGAGCCATCAATACCGAGTACGTGCTGATCGGACGCGTCACGGTCGGGGAGCAGCTGCGCGTTGACTACGAGCTGTTCGATGTCGACCGAGAGCGTCGCGTCCTGTCGGGCTCACAGACGGACACGCCGGGTGAAGCGCGGATGCTTGCGCACCGCGTCAGCGACGCGGTGTACGAGCAACTGACCGGTATACGGGGCGCATTCGCGACACGGCTGCTGTACGTATCCGTCGAACGCAATCCGCAGGGTAAGGATTACTACAGGCTGACGTTGTCGGATGCTGACGGGGCCCGACCGATCGTGCTGTTGGAGTCACGCGAGCCGATCATGGCGCCGAGCTGGTCGCCTGACGGGCGCGAGATCGCCTACGTCTCCTTCGAGACCGACCGACCGGCTATTTTCCGGCAGGAACTGCGCACGGGTGCTCGCGAGCAGCTCACCAACTTCCGTGGTCTGAACAGTTCGCCGGCCTGGTCACCTGACGGCAATACTCTGGCGATGGTACTGTCGAAAGACGGCAGTCCGGATATCTACCTGATGAATGTCGCCAGCCGCAGCCTGACGCGGATAACCCGACACTATGCCATCGACACCGAGCCAGCCTGGATGCCCGACGGCAAATCGATCCTGTTCACGTCCGATCGCGGGGGGCGCCCGCAGATCTATCGCTACCACCTGCAGACCGGGGTCACCGATCGCATGACCTTCGACGGTAACTACAACGCCCGCGCCCGGGTCGCCCAGGACGGCCGCAACGTGGTGCTGGTGCACCAGCGCGACGGACAATACCATATCGCTATTCACGATCTGGTCACCGAGCGTCTGCAGGTGCTGACGAGCACAGACCTTGACGAGAGCCCGAGTATCGCCCCTAATGGGTCTATGGTATTGTACGCGACAAAATCCGGGGACCGGGGTATTCTTTCCGCGGTATCGGTAGATGGCGGCGTAAAGTTCAGCTTGCCTGCCCGGACAGGTGATGTGCGAGAGCCCGCCTGGTCACCCTACCTGACGCCTTCAAGGGGCGGCGACTAACGCCGTTAACATAACGCAACACAAGTGAAGGAAGCACGCTATGAAATCTCTGCCAGTTGCCGGTAAGGCGCTCATTCTGCTGTTTACCGCAGCTTTTCTGGTGGCCTGCTCGGGGACAGACACCAAACAGGAAGAAGAGGCGGCTGCTGCCGCTGCTGCCGCGGAAGCTGCGGAAGCCGCCGCGGCCCGGCAGGCGCGTGAAGCCGAGCAGGCTGCAGCACGCGCGGCAGCCGAGGCAGCGGCGGAGCAACGTCGCCTGGAGCAGGCCGTCGATGCTGCGGGCAATACGTTCTATTTCGCTTTTGACAGCTCGGCGCTGAGCACCGAGGCGCGTCAGGCGCTGGATGCGCATATCGCCCTGCTGCGTACCAACGACCGCAATATCCGACTCGAGGGCCATACCGACGAGCGCGGAACCCGGGATTACAACATGGCGCTGGGTGAGCGTCGCGCCAATTCGGTGCGCGACTACATGGTGGTCAATGGTATAGCCAGCTACCGCATCGAGACTGTGAGCTACGGTGAGGAGCAGCCGGTGGCCTACGGTTCCGGTGAAGAGAACTGGTCCCAGAACCGTCGTGTAGAACTCGTGCTGGAATAAGTTTGCCAGCATGCGTCGCGCCCGCTCTGTAATACGAGCAGCCGGGCTGACCCTGATGGTCGGCCTGGTGTCGCTCGGAGTCGTTGCCCAGGACTATATTGATGTCGAGGCGGAACGTGAGCGCGAGCGCGCCGATCAGGCGGGCAGTACAATCGACCAGTCGCCGCGTGTGACCAGGAAGAATCCGGATGCTTCGTCCGGCAGTGGTGCGCGCAGTTTCGGGCTGGACAGCCGGCCGGCGGAGACTGTTTACAGACCACGCTCGGAGGATTCTGCAGCCTCCGGACAACAAAACGTCGGGAATCTGTTTATCCAGGTGCAGGAATTGCGGGAGGAAGTCATGCGCCTGAACGGTATCGTTGAGAAACAGACTAATGAGATTCGCACGCTCAAGGAGCAGAGTCTGGAACGCTACATGGATCTCGACCGTCGTCTGGCCGGCGGAAGCACTGCTGCCACCTCGCCCATTTCAAGCGCCAGCGCGCAAGGGGGTGTTGCATCGCAGGTACAGGCCGGTGACGCGAGTGCCGAGCAGCCCGGTGAGGGTGATGCCTACCGCGCCGCCTACGCCCTCGTGCGCAGTCAGGAGTTCAGTGCGGCAGTGCGCTCGTTCAAGCAGTTTCTGCAGCGTTTTCCGGACGGGCGTTATGCGCCTAATGCCCACTACTGGCTCGGTGAGCTGTATCTCGTGGTGGACCCGGCGGAGCCGGAGCTGGCGCGCCAGTCATTTACGCTGCTGCTGGATGAATATCCCGACAACGCCAAGGTGCCGGACGCTATGTACAAGCTGGGACAGGTGCACTTCGTCAAGGGCAATCGGGATAAAGCGAGGCAGTACCTCGACCGTGTTATTCGCGATCACGGTGATTCCACGGCTGCCGATCTGGCCAGAGAATTCATCGACCAGAACCTGTAATGCCGTGAACAGTGCCGTTCACACCAGCGCAACCGACCTGCGCATCACCGAAATCTTCTACTCCCTCCAGGGAGAGGCACGCACAGTGGGCTGTCCGACGGTCTTTGTACGCCTGACGGGGTGCCCCCTGCGCTGCGTCTACTGCGATACGGCCTACGCGTTCAGCGGCGGGACGATGTGGCCACAGGTTGCGGTGCTCAAAGAAGTCGAAGGGTACAGCCCCCGCTTCGTCACGGTCACCGGCGGTGAGCCACTGGCGCAGCGTGCATGTCTGCCGCTGCTTGTCGCGCTGTGTGACGCGGGCTATGAAGTGTCACTGGAGACCAGTGGCGCCCTTCCGGTCAAGGCCGTGGACTCGCGAGTGATCAAAGTGCTGGACGTGAAGACCCCAGCGTCGGGTGAGGCTCACCGCAATCTCTACGAGAATGTGGACAGTCTTCTGCCACAGGACCAGGTTAAGTTTGTCATCTGCGATCGGGCCGACTACGAGTGGGCGCGCTTCAAGATTGACGAATACGCGATGGCCGACAGGGTTAGCGACGTCCTGCTTTCACCCAGTCACGGCGAGGTCTCGCCGCGCGAGCTGGCAGAGTGGATCCTCGCCGACAATCTGCCGGTGCGCCTGCAGCTGCAGTTGCACAAGTTACTCTGGAATGACGAGCCGGGGCGCTGATGGCGGTGGAAGCGCCCAGAGCCGTCATCCTCACCTCGGGCGGCCTCGATTCGACCACAGTGCTGGCCATGGCGCAGCATGAGGGCTACGCCTGCCATACTCTGAGCTTTGACTACGGCCAGCGGCATCGCGCCGAGCTGCTGGCTGCGCAACGCGTATCCCGGTCCTATGAGGACGTGGTGCACAAAGTCGTGTCGCTGGATCTCGGCAGCATCGGCGGCTCGGCACTCACTGACAGCACAATCGACGTGCCGCAGGACGTTCCCGCAGACGCGGCAACGGGTATCCCGATAACCTATGTGCCGGCGCGCAATACCGTCTTCCTGTCCATCGCCCTGGGCTGGGCAGAGGTGCTCGGTGCGCGGGACATTTTTATCGGTGTCAATGCGGTGGATTACTCCGGGTATCCCGATTGTCGTCCGGCGTTCATAGAGGCCTTTGAAAGGCTGGCCAATGTCGCGACGCGCGCCGGCGTCGAGGGCGAGGGCATGCGCATCCGCGCGCCCCTCCTCCAGCTGGGCAAAGATGAGATTATCCGGCGCGGCGTTGCGCTGGGCGTGGATTATTCACTTACAGTGTCCTGCTACCAGGCGACGGACGCCGGTGAAGCCTGCGGGCGCTGTGAAAGCTGCCGGCTGCGGCGGGAGGGGTTTGACGCCGCGGGTGTCCCGGATCCGACGCGCTATCGAGCGGGTCCGTGAATGCAAAAAATACTTGAGTTTTACACGCCGATCGGTACCATGCCCAATCTTTCGCGGTGTACGCTCATGCGACGCCCGCCCAGTTTACGGGCCGTTAGCTCAGTTGGTAGAGCAGTTGGCTTTTAACCAATTGGTCGCTGGTTCGAGCCCAGCACGGCCCACCATACAATCATCAAGACACGCATCAAGAAAACCAGAGGTTTACGTCGGCTATCGAGTATCCCGAGCCGCTGACCTTTATCTCGACTCGTCCTTCACTTCCGAATTTACCCTCACTCTGCGCATGGCGCCGGATGAGGGTGAGTGTCGCTGCTTGGGCAATGCCCCGATCCGGCTATGTGTTGGTTGGCCACTGAGCGTTCCGCCGACCCGGCGACGCCGCCGGTAGCCGGATCGAGGCGAACATCGCATCCACTGCGCGCCGCATCTCGACATCGTCGATCCGGGCAAGGCCGACGATCTCGGCATGCAGG
>CAYFVJ010000177.1:0-5178 GCA_964346555.1 uncultured Alteromonadaceae bacterium
GCTGGTCAAGCCCAAGGCGGCGGATCTCGACCAACTCCTCACGCGCCTGCGTGACACCGATTGATCGCTGCTTGCGATAGCTGTAAAGGAGGGTACTGCAATGAGTGGACGCGTCAGCAACAACTTCCAGTTTATAGATGTCGGCCGCAACGACCCCGTCGAAAAGGATGTCGAGTCGCGCAAGGGCCAGTATGTCGAGATCTACGATCAGTTTACAAAAAGCCAGGTCGAGGAGCAGTCAGATCGCTGTATCGAGTGCGGCAACCCCTACTGCGAGTGGAAGTGCCCGGTGCACAATTTCATCCCCAACTGGCTCAAGCTGGTGGCGGAGGGCAACCTGTTCGAGGCTGCGGAGCTCAGCCATCAGACCAATACGCTGCCCGAGGTGTGCGGTCGTGTGTGTCCCCAGGATCGACTCTGTGAAGGGGCCTGTACGCTGAACGACGGCTTCGGCGCCGTGACTATCGGCTCCAGCGAAAAGTACATTACCGACACGGCCCTGGCCATGGGCTGGCGTCCTGACCTGTCGGATGTCGTGGCGACCGGCAGGAAAGTGGCCATCATCGGCGCCGGCCCCGCCGGGTTGGGCTGTGCCGACGTGTTGACCCGTGCCGGGGTCAAGCCCGTGGTGTTCGACCGCTATCCCGAGATTGGCGGCCTGCTGACCTTCGGGATTCCCGAGTTCAAGCTGGAAAAAGTGGTGATGCAGCGGCGCCGGGAAATCTTTGAGGAAATGGGCATCGAGTTCCGGCTGAATACGGAGGTCGGTCGCGATATCCTCATCGACGACATCATGCAGGAGTATGACGCGGTGTTCCTCGGCATGGGGACCTACAAAGCACTGCAGGGCAATCTCGAAGGTGAAGACCTGCCCGGCGTGCACAGGGCGCTGCCTTTCCTGGTCGGCAATGTCAATCACAACATGCGCTATGAGCAGCCGGATGGCAACTATGTCAACCTGCGCGACAAGCGCGTCGTCGTTCTCGGTGGTGGCGACACGGCCATGGACTGTGTCCGCACCGCGGTACGCCAGCGGGCGCAGCACGTAGTCTGCGCCTACCGCCGGGATGAGGAGAACATGCCCGGCTCGCGTCGCGAGGTTAAGAACGCCCGCGAGGAGGGCGTGGAGTTCCGGTTCAACCGCCAGCCGACGGAGATCATCGAGTCTCGCGGCGGGGGCGGGGGCGTCAAGGTGGTGCGTACCGAACTCGGTGAACCGGACAAAGATGGCCGGCGCCGGCCGCAGCCGGTACCCGGCAGCGAGGAGGTCCTGGAAGCCGACGCGGTCATCATTGCCTTTGGCTTCCAGCCGAGCCCGGCTGAGTGGTTCGCGGATATCGAGGTCAACACCAACGAGTGGGACGGCGTAGTCGCCGCAGAACACCAGGAATTCGGCTTCCAGACCAGCAACCCGAAAGTCTTTGCCGGCGGTGATATGGTGCGCGGTTCCGACCTGGTGGTCACCGCCATCTGGGAGGGCCGCCAGGCGGCAGAAGGCATCCTCGATTTTCTGGAAGTGTAGAGGTCACATGACTGAACTGAAAAACGACCGCCTTCTGCGCGCGCTCATGCGCCAGCGCGTCGATCGCACGCCGATCTGGATGATGCGCCAGGCGGGGCGCTACCTGCCCGAGTACCGGGCTACCCGTGAACAGGCCGGCTCATTCCTCGATCTGTGCAGGGATGCCGAGCTCGCCTGTGAGGTGACCCTGCAGCCCTTGCGTCGCTATCCCATGGATGCCGCCATCCTGTTCTCAGATATTCTCACCGTGCCGGACGCCCTGGGCCTCGGCCTGTATTTCGAGACCGGCGAGGGGCCCCGCTTTCGCAAGACGGTGCGCTCCGAGGCGGATCTTGCCGGGCTCAATGAGATCCGCGCCGATGACGATCTCGGCTACGTGATGAATGCCGTGCGCACTATCCGCCGCGAGTTGAACGGGTCGGTGCCCCTGATCGGCTTTTCCGGCAGCCCGTGGACGCTCGCCACCTACATGGTAGAGGGGGGCTCATCCAAGGACTTTGCCCGGGTCAAGACAATGGCCTACGACCAGCCTGCCCTGATGCATCGGCTGTTGTCATTGCTGGCCGACGCGGTGGCGGATTATCTGTGTGCCCAGATCGACGCCGGCGCCCAGGTAGTGCAGATATTCGATACCTGGGGCGGTTCCCTGAGCGCGGCCGGGTACAAGGAATTCTCGCTCAAGTACATACAGCGAATCGTCTCGCGCCTGCCCGCCGAGGTCGATGGGCGCAAGGTGCCCGCCATCGTCTTCACCAAAGGGGGTGGCCAGTGGTTGCCGGCGATCGCCGACTGTGGCGCCCAGGCCGTGGGCATCGACTGGACGACCGATATTGCCAGCGCGCGTGCGGCGGTGGGCGACCGGGTTGCCCTGCAGGGCAATATGGATCCGTCCATGCTGTTCGCCTCGCCGGCGCGTATCCGCGACGAGGTCGCCAGCATTCTGGAAGGATTCGGCCACGGGCCGGGCCACGTGTTCAACCTGGGGCACGGCATCACCCCCGGGGTCAACCCGGATCACGTGACTGCATTTGTCGATGCGGTTCACGAGCTGTCGCCGCAGTACCACAAAGACGACTGACGCCGGCGCTTTGCCTGGCACGCCGGCAGTGACACCCGCTACTCGTAGCTGAAACCGTGGTCCATCATCAGTGCCGGCTGGTCACACTCCGGTCGCCCGATGATGGTCGCCGGCACCCCGGCCGCCGTCGTGTGCGGTGGAACAGGCTGTAGCACCACACTCCCGGCGCCGATCTTGGCGCCCTCGCCAATGCGGATATTGCCGAGTATTTTGGCGCCGGCGCTGATCAGGACACCATCACTTATCTTCGGGTGGCGATCGCCCTCTTCCTTGCCGGTGCCGCCAAGCGTTACCGACTGCAGAATAGAGACGTTGTTGCCGACCACGGCTGTCTCGCCGATCACCAGACCGGTGGCGTGATCGAGCATGATACCGCGACCGAGGTCCGCGGCAGGGTGGATATCCACGGCGAACTTGGACGTCATGCGATTCTGGAAGAACAGCGCCAGGGACCTGCGCCCCTGATTCCACAGCCAGTGCGAAACGCGGTGCACTTCAAGGGCATGAAACCCCTTGGAGTACAGGAACGGCACGTACAGCTCGCTGCACGCGGAGTCGCGATCGAGCACGGCCAGGAGGTCGGCGCGCACCGCAGCGAGAATCTCCGGGTCACTGCTGAAGGCATCGAGCATCACGTCGCGCAGCAGCAGCGAGGACAGCGTGGGGCTGTCGAGCTGGTTGGCCAGATGAAAACTCAGCGCCCGCTCGAGGTGATGGTGATTGAGTATGGTTGCGTGCAGGTAGCTGGCGAGGATGGGCTCCTCGGCGGCGTGCGACGCCGTCTCCTCGCGAATACGCTGCCAGACGGGATCCTGATGCTGTTCGGGCATAGGTCAAGCTCCTTGCTGCGCCGTATTGACGCTGGCTGGCGAGCTTAACCTATCCGGCGTGACGGGTCATCCCGGCTCGGCAGCGCCACAGCGTGTGGCCGCTTTCACGGTACTTGCGCTCAAACGGGCTCAGGGGTTCTGCTACCGGCAGCACCGAGACGACTGGCAGCTCGCCGGCCATCGTCAGGGCAATACCGAATTCCTCGGCGTAGATGCGCCAGTTACAGCGCATTTCAAGGCTGCCGCCGAGGCGCAGGAGCAGCGGAAAAGCGGGATGGCCGTGTACGCGCCGCGCGAGCTGCCCGGGCTTAGGCCAGGGGTTGGGGTACAGCAGGTAGTGGGCCCGCAGGCGGCACTCGCGTCCCGCCAGCCAGGACCACACCTCTTCACACTGCGCGCGCAACAGCCGGTAGTTGCCGCCGCCGGATTCGCCATGCCGCGACAGTCGGCTGGCGGATTTATCGATGCCGATAACCGTGCAGTCGGGGTGCTGCTGCGCCAGCAGGCGAGTGCTTTGGCCGGTACCGCAGAAGGAGTCCAGTACCAGCGGACGTCCCGCTGCCAATGCCCCATCGAGCGCGTCGCAGACGGCGGTGGTCAGGCTGCGCAGCGGTCGGCGCCAGCTGCTTCGCAGATGCCTGCGCACCAGGCGCGGCAGATCGCGATGCGCGACCTGCTGCTTGCTGATGATCTGGCGCGAATTACCCTGCATGGGAGTGCTTGTTGGTTGGCTTTGCACAGGCGATCATAGCGGCATGCGTGAAGACCTGCGACCCTACTGGGTCAAGAAATGCTACCTGCGCCTGCGGGGTGCCTACAGCGACTACGTGCTGCGGCCCGAGTGCGCCTCACTCGGGGCGCATGCAACGTTCATGAAGCCCTGGTATGTGCGCATTGCCGGACCGAACATTCACATCGGTGAGTGCTTCACGGCCATCGCCGAGCCTACGCAGCGCGTCGAGATCGGCGTCTGGGGCCGCGAGCCCGGGGCGGGGCGCGTGTGCATCGGCGACTGCGTCCTGGTGAGTCCGGGCAGCCGCATAAGCGCCAGCGACGCGATCGAGATCGGTGACGGCAGCATGCTCGCCAACGGCTGCTATATCACCGATTCCGACTGGCACGACGTGTACGACCGCAGCGCGCGTGACCCGCGGGTGACGCCGGTACAAATCGGGCGCAATGTCTGGCTGGGTGATCACGCGACGGTCCTGAAAGGCGTGACGATAGGCGACAATGCGGTGATCGGCGCCGGCGCGGTGGTGACCCGGGATATCCCGCCGAACGCAATTGCCGCGGGTAACCCGGCGCGCGTGGTGCGCGAGCTGGACCCGGCGCGGCCGCTGCGAACGCGCATGGACTACTTCGCCGATCCGGCGGACCTGGCGGCGTTTTTCGACGCCGTGGATCGCGAGGTGCTGGCGGGCAACTCGCTGTCGCGCTGGCTGCTGTCGCTGGTCTATCCGGCGTCGCGGACCGGCTGATTCAGGCGCTCACAGCAGCTGCAGTGGCGGCTCGTCCAGCGCGCCCAGCTGTTCGCGCAGTTCCAGCACGTGTGCGCCCCAGTAGCGCTCAGTGTTGAACCAGGGAAAGCTGTGCGGAAAGGCCGGGTCGTGCCAGCGCCGCCCCAGCCAGGCGGCGTAGCCGACGATGCGCAGGGTGCGCAGGGTTTCCAGCCAGCGCAGCTGCCGAGGATCAAAATCGCCGAATTCGTCATACCCGGCAACAATTTCCGCCAGCTGCAGCTGGCG
>CAYFVJ010000178.1:0-5167 GCA_964346555.1 uncultured Alteromonadaceae bacterium
AGCCTGCGACCTGGGCCGCTTCCCGATAGAAGCGCATGGAACCGAGGCTATTCAGCTGCAGGCGTTCATACACGGGCTCGAGGGCTCCCTGCGGGACGTCGTCAGCCTGCATTGGGTCGGTGAAAATAAGGTAGCCACCCGGCTTCAGCACCCGGAAAGCTTCGGCCATAATCCGCTGGCGCTGGTCTGAGTGCAGGAAGGAATCCTGGCTCCAGGCCACGTCGAAGCTGGCGTCATCAGCGGGAACATCCTCGAATACCCCGTGGCGTACGCTGATCTGGTCGCGCAGCCCGGCCTGGCGGATTTTCTGGAGGTTGTACTCGTTCTGCGCCTCGGAGATATTCAGGCAAACGGCGTGGCACCCGGTCTTGCGAACGAGGGTGCGCATGGCGCCGCCGTAGCCCGCCCCCATGTCGAGCACGCGACTATCGGCGCCCAAGGTCGGCAACCGCTCAATCATTGCCTCGATCGTGCGGTCACTGGCAGTGCGGATATCCCGGGTGTCGTCATAAAGTCCTACGTGTAGATCCTCACCACCCCAGATTGTCGAGTAGAAAGTGTCGGCGTCGTCGCTGTCGTAGTAGTCCTCGGTGACGTCGCGGATGTCCTGCGCCTCGGACTCGTTCGTACCGCCCCAGCGCATCAGATGCACAGCGGACTTCTCCACCACATGTATGAAGAAGTCGGGATCGTCCTCGGCGTAGGTCTCCTGGAAGTCGCCGTAGGTACGCACGCGCTCAAAGCCGGCCTCATGGAACAGGCGCCGCACGTAGTTCTTGCGAATGGGGCACATGTTGAGCGTGTATTCCTGGCCGTCGGGGAAGCTGTAGACCATGCGTATCAACCCGTCGTCGAGATGGCTCGGCTCGGCGGTTACCTTGTCGCCACAATAATAGTACTTGTGCTTGGTGGAGAATCCGCGTTCAAACATTGCATCGTAGTTGCGCTGATCCAGGATGAGAATGCCGTCGTGCTTTAGCGCGGCATAGAACTCGGCCAGCGCGCGTCGGCGGTCCGACTCCTGGTGGAGGTGGGTAAAGGAGTTACCGAGACAGATAACAGCATCGTACTTGCCGTGGATGTCCCGGTTCAGCCAGCGCCAGTCTGCCTGCACGGTCTTGAGGATCAGGTCGCGGTCGCGGCCGTTAGCGAAGGCCTTTGCCACCATGGCCGCAGAACCGTCTGCGGCAGTCACGTCGAAACCTGACTCGGCCAGACGCACGGAGTGAAAGCCCGTTCCACACGCCACATCGAGCACTTTGTGTTTCCCTCGGGCCCGCAGAATGTCGATAAAAAACTGGCCTTCGGTTTCTGCACGCCGCCGCCAGTCGATCAGTTCGTCCCACTTGTCGACGAAGGTCGTAATGTATTCCTTGCGGTAGTGGTCAGTCTCCCGCACATTCAAAGGATCTTCGCCGTAATCCTGCTCGGTCAATCGTAGCTCAGCATTGTTTGTCTGTTGAACGCTCATGAGTCATCGCTCCCTCTGTTGCTGTGTTCGGTTGGCCGGGCACCGTATACGGTTCGCCTGGCTACGCTCGTAAGAGCCTAGACGGCCACAGTCGACGGTCTGGGTGACCCCGGGTGAGCGCGACCGGTATGTGCCCGGACGCGCCTGCGAAAACGCGTACGTCGCAAGATTATGCGACTGCGACCAAAGATCAACACATGCCCACATCGCTTAGCTTACGCTAAGCGTTTTGGGCATGGCTACTCGTCGATAACTTAACCCTAAGCTTTTTTGAGGAAATTTCAAGCCGAAATAAAGAAAAACTTTGAATAGTAATATTTCAAGGGATGAAATATTCCAGGAATGGTGCGCCTGAGCGTCAGATGTCGCCACCACCGAGCACAGGTGCTGCTTCATCACCTTCTGCGCCCAGCATGCTGGCGACGCGCTCCAGCGCGGCAATAATCATTGACTGCTCCCAGTCCTCGAGTGACTCGAACTTGCGGGCATAACGCTCCTGCAGGGCGTCTGGTGCGCGTTCGATCGTGTCACGACCAGCCTGCGTTGGCACGATAATCGTGTGTCGACGATCCCGGGTGGACTGTTCCCGATACACCAGGTCATGTTGCACGAGTTTATCCACGAGCGCGGTCACGGTGGCCTGGGATACACGGAGGCGCTGGGAAATTGCCTTTGCCGTGCAACTTTCTGTCTCCGCCACAACCTGCAGGACGCGAAACTGCACGGCGGTAAGACCGGCCGCCTGGGCAAGTTCAATCCCGTAAATCTCAGTCGCGCGCAGAATCCTGCGCAGGGCCACAAGGCTTGTATCGGTTCGGTTCACGTCAGTTATGCACCTGCGCTTTTTTCACACCCTGACTACAGACCTTCACCTTACAGAGAATATCCCAGCAAACCCAGAATACCGAGAATAATCAGATAGCCCGCGACGATATAGTTCAGCAGCTTGGGAAACACCAGTATGCCAATGCCGGCAGCCAGGCTGATCACTGGTGCGAGCTCAAGGTGAAGTGTCATAACGTCAGCTCCGATATTTCAATTTTCTCGGGAATGTCATGTTTGCACCGGTTGCAGCATCTGGTGGCATGCCAGGGTCTCGACCGACCGGAACTCTCGCAAAAGCATACAGGAAATCGGGTTACCTGAGTGGTTGCTATGTCGGCAACCCGATAAGCATGCGTCATTGGCTTTGCCAAGAAAAAAATATTGCAAACAGGAATCATTATCGTTTATAAAGGAGCGTGACAGCCGCAAGCAGAGGTATCGACCATGCAGCAACTTCACCTTATTGCGCAAGCAGAGACCCGGGAATCCGTACCGCCCGCCAAGGACTGGCACAACGCGCAGGCTGCTCGGCGACAGCGGGAAGACCGCGAGCGCTTGCGCAAGACAATCGCTCGCGTCATCTTCTGGCTGCTCGCTACCGGAGCATTTCTCGCGTTATACGCAGCCAGCTGGCTGCTGGTGCCGCCGCTGGCAGGTTAGGAGAGTTATGGAGCAACCAACCCCAGGCGCATGAGTCACTCCGGGTTGGTCTTTTTCGCCGCGTCAGCGTCTGTCAGCAGGTGCGTTCTGATTTCCGACAGCTGTGCCTCGATGCCCAACAGGCGCTGTGACATCTCGTCACGTTCCCGGTGCGCCCGATTGTCGCTTTCGCTGTGAAACTCCTGCGTCATGACGTCGAGAATCGTGCCGACCATCATATTCAGAAAGACGAAAGCAGTGAGGAAGATAAATGTGAGATAGTAGATCCAGCTGAGTGGAAAGGTTGCCATAGTCTCATACATCACGTCGGTCCAGTCTTCGAAGGTCGCGACCCTGAACAGTGTCAGCATGGAGATGGCGACATCGCCCCAGAGGGCCTCGTTGACACGGGCAAAGAACAGAGAACCGATAGCGCCATAAATGTAAAATATGATGAACATGAGCAGCGCAATGTGGCCCATGCGCGGGATTGACTTGAGCAGCGCGTTGATCAGTGAGCGCAGCTCCGGAACCACCGAGACCAGGCGCAGCACGCGGAACACGCGCAGCAGACGACCGATAAGCACTGCGTCCGCGTTGTCCAGGGGAATCAGGCTGCCGACTACAATCAGCGTGTCAAAGATGTTCCAGCCATCGGCGAAAAACCGCCCGCGGTTCTCGCAGGCCAGGAAACGCAATATGATCTCCGCCAAGAAGAAGAGAGTGATCGCGTTGTCCAGATAGGGCAACAATCGGTCTGCAATGCCGGGCAGCTCATAGGTTTTGGCGCCAATCGTGATGGCCGAGAGAACGATGATAAAGATGACCGCGCCCTGGAACAGCGGGCTGCGCTCAACCCGTTTCAGCATCCGGTCGGCGCGGCCGGGGGTTAAGTTAGACATGAAAAGCGACGCCTGCGTCAGACATAAAACGCGACAGTATACGCGTAGAGGCCGTTATTGAAGGCCCGTCTGGGGGGATTGCAGGGAAGGAAGTAGAGCGCTGAGGCTTCGTTTACAACGAGCGCAGGAAAACAACAAGGGCAGCGCGATCCGTTGACGACAGGGCCCGCACCGCGTCGCGGGCGGCGCGAGCCTCACCGCCGTGCCAGGCGATCGCCGAGAGCAGATCCCTGGCCCGGCCATCGTGAAGCAGTCCCCGCTGTGGGTAGCGATCCAGCATGAGCCCGATACCCCAGAGCGGCGGTGTACGCCACTCACGCATTGCGCCTTTGGCCCGTGTTTCCGCGAGTGCCACACCCATATCGTGCAACAGCAGGTCGGAGTAGGGCCATATGGCCTGGTTGGCGAGGGCATGATCGGGGTGGTCACCGGTCATCTGTACCGGGACGTGACAGCTGGTGCAGCCCGTCTGCGCGAAAATACGCTCGCCGCGGAGGACTTCGGGGTCCATGCGTCCGCGGCGGGCGGGGACTGCTAGGCGAGAGATATAGCGTTCAATGCGGGCGAGTTGTGCCGCAGACACGTGCGCTGCCGCGCCGCGGTCATTGCGGCGCGCATACAGTGGCGTAGAGACATTCAGGTCGTCCATGAGCGCGGTCGCAATCTGCTGGTACAGGTCGGGCTGCGCCGACTTCCAGCCGAAGCGACCGACGGCCGTTCCGCCGCCCGTCAGGACCGGAACGCTCGAGAGCTCGCCGCTGATGCCATCGGCATTCTCATCGAGCGGATCCGCCATGCGCTCGAGGGTGTCTACCGGTACGGCAGCGAGCAGACCCCAGCCGAACAGTGGCGGGGCAATGCGACCCGTTGCGGCTCGCATGGCCCGTGCGCCTGCCGCGCTACCCTCTACGTGGCAGTCAGTGCAGCGTGACACCGCGTCAGCGGGCGGCGAATTCTGTGTTGCTGAATGTGAGTGAGTCCATGTCCGACGGAACAACGCCTCGCCCTCGCGGGTGGAGTTGTCATGCCCCAGAGGTAACTGCAGCAGGCTTGGCTGCGGCGTATCGGGCGCAATGTTAACGGTCAGTTCACTACCGCCCGCGGCTAACGGTGATGGGTCAGAGGCCGCATCGCAGCCCTGGACAACCAATGCCAGCAGCACGCCGGCAACGCGGATCGGGGAGCAGGGGAGTGCCATTCCAGTCTCCAGGGCGCCTGGTGTCTTATAGCGCTCTCTTGCCGCGCAAGGCCCGTGCCTGATGCCCGCCCCTGTCGGCGCAAGAAGAGCCCGCGTCAGGATTCAACAGTGAAGGTGCCGTTCATCGCGGCG
>CAYFVJ010000179.1:0-5151 GCA_964346555.1 uncultured Alteromonadaceae bacterium
CCCCGGCCCTTCAGATAGTCGACCGCGCGGCCGGCACTCGGGTGGGTACGCAGGGCGTGCTGGTAAAAGCGGGCGGCGCTTTCAAGCAGCGCATACAGCGGTTTGTGCCGGGATTCGGCGGCGGGCTGTCCGCCGTGCCCGCTGTCTTCACGCGGTACGCTGAGGCCGAGCCCGCCGGCAAGGGATTCCACCGCCTGCGGAAAATCGACGTTGTCGTAGTCCATGACAAAGCCGAGGGCGTTGCCGCCGGCACCGCAGCCGAAGCAGTAGAAGAACTGCTTGTCCGGGTTGACGGTGAAAGAGGGCGTTTTCTCGTCGTGAAAGGGGCAGCGGGCGCTGTAATTCTTGCCGGTTTTCTTCAGCTTGACCCGGCGATCGACAATATCGACCAGGTCGACCCGCTCCAGCAGGTCGTCGAGAAAGCTCTGTGGTATGCGTCCGGCCATGAAATCCCCGAATCGCGCGGCTCGCAATGGCGCAGTCGCCTGATGTTAGCGCATTGTCAGGGAAGGTGCCGCCGGATGACGATGACGGCGGCCCGTGATCAGGCCGTGAGCTTCGCCTTCACGCGCTGGCTCACCGCGCCCATGTCGGCCCGGCCCTGCAGCTTCGGTTTCAGGCCGGCCATGACGGCACCCATCGCCTGCATGCCGGCCGCGCCACTGCTGGCAATGGCATCATCGATCAGCGCGTCGAGTTCTGCGTCGGTGAGCTGCGCGGGCAAAAACTCCTGGATAACGGCGATCTCCGCCGCTTCCTTGTCGGCCAGCTCCTGCCGGCCCGCTTCTGCATATTGGGATTGGGAGTCGCGACGCTGCTTGAGCATCTTGTCCAGGATGACCAGGGCGCGCTGCTCGTCGACCTCGACTCGCTCATCGACCTCGACGCGTTTAAGCTCTGACTGGATCTGCCGGATGGTGCTCAGGCGATCCTTGTCCCGCGCCCGCATGGCGTCCTTCATGGCCGCCTTGATGGTATCTGCCAGTGGCGTATTGCTCATGACGCGGAGGCCAGCGCGATCAGTACAGGCGGACGCGCTTGCGGTTCTCGCGGGATAGCTTCTTCAGGTGACGCTTGACGGCGGCCGCTGCGGCACGCTTGCGCACGGTGGTCGGCTTTTCATAGTGTTCGCGACGGCGCACTTCCGAAAGCACGCCGGCTTTTTCGCAGGAGCGCTTGAAACGTCGCAGGGCAACGTCGAAGGGCTCGTTGTCTTTTACCTTGACTTGTGGCATTCACATTTCCTGTTGCTGGTTTTGCGTAACACGCCAGAGTCCGGCGCACCTTCAAAAAGGGCGCATATGGTAAAGGCTGGTTTGGGGGTTTGCAACGGGCTTTGATGTGCCTGACCGTGACTGCACCGTACTCCCTAGCGCGGCCGACGGGATTCTGCAGGCGTTTTCAGGGACGTCACCTCACCTGTAGCTCTGGTATCATGTTGTCTCGAGTTTATGCGGACATCTACACAGTATGCGCGTTCTGGGCCTGGAAACCTCCTGCGATGAAACCGGCGTGGCGGTCTATGACACGGATCGGGGCCTGCTGGCGCATGTGCTTTACAGCCAGGTGGCGGTGCACGCAGAGTACGGCGGCGTGGTGCCCGAGCTCGCCTCGCGGGATCACTTGCGCCGGACGCTGCCGCTGATACAGCAGGTGATGGACGAGGCGGGCTGCGCGGCGGGCGATCTCGACGGCGTGGCCTACACCGCCGGGCCTGGACTCGTGGGCGCGCTGATGGTCGGTGCCACGCTGGCGCGTTCGCTGGCGCTGGGCTGGGGCATTCCGGCGTTGGGCGTACATCACATGGAAGGGCATCTGCTGGCGCCAATGCTGGAGGAGCGCGCCCCCGGCTTTCCTTTTATAGCGCTGCTGGTCTCCGGTGGGCACACGCAGCTGGTGCGGGTGGATGATATCGGCCAGTACCGCCTGCTCGGCGAGTCGGTGGATGATGCCGCGGGCGAGGCCTTCGACAAAGTCGCCAAGATGCTCGATCTGCCCTATCCGGGTGGTCCGCATGTCGCGCGGCTGGCGGAGTCAGGCACGCCGGGCCGCTTCGAGTTCCCGCGACCCATGGTCAATCGGCCCGGCCTGGATTTCAGTTTCAGCGGCCTGAAGACCCACACGCTGACCACCGTGCGCGAATGCGCCGGTGAGGGCGACCTGTCAGAACAGGACCGCAGCGATATCGCCCGGGCCTTCGAAGAAGCGGTGGTGGCGACGCTGGTAATCAAGTGCCGCCGTGCCCTGGAGCAGGAGCAACTGTCGACCCTGGTCATGGCCGGCGGGGTCAGCGCCAACCGCAACCTGCGCGCCCGGCTCGATGCGGAGCTGGGCCAGCGCGGCGCCGGGGTATTCTATCCGGCACCGGCTTTCTGCACCGACAATGGCGCCATGATTGCCTACGCCGGCGCGCGGCGACTGGCGGCAGGGCAGGTGGATAGCGCCGAGACCGCGGTGCGACCGCGCTGGCCCATGCATGAGCTGCCGCCCCTGAGCGTGGAACACGCGGCATGAGTGACACGGTGTTCATCCGCGCCCTGCGCATCGACACGGTCATCGGCGTGTACGACTGGGAGCGGCAGGTACAGCAGTCGCTGCTGCTGGATCTGGAGATGAGCGCCGATACCGCGGCCGCGGCCAGCAACGACGACGTCGCCGACGCGCTGGATTACAGCGCCGTGGCCGATCGCCTGCGCGCCTTTGCAGCAGAACACAGTGTGCAGCTGGTGGAGACCCTCGCCGAGCGCCTCGCCGGGCTGGTGCGGGATGAATTCGGCGTCAGCTGGGTCCGGCTGCGCCTGTGCAAGCCGGGGGCCGTGGCGGATTCGCGCGATGTCGGCGTTATAATCGAGCGCGGTGAACGCCGCTGATGGCCGACGTTTTCCTGGGCGTTGGCAGTAATATCCAGCGCGAGCGTTATATCGGTGTCGGACTGGATGCGCTGACTGAACTCTTTGGTGAGCTTCGGACCTCGTCTGTCTATGACGGCGATGCCATCGGGTTTGCCGGCGACCCGTTTCTGAATCTCGTTGCGCAGATTGAAACCGACCTGCCGTTAGCTGAGCTGGCACAGCAACTGCGTCAGCTCGAATACGCTCACGGTCGGCCCGCAAATGCGACACCTAACAGCCCGCGCCAGCTGGATATCGATATCCTCACCTACGACGACCGCGTCGGTCTGGTGGACGGCGTCGTGCTGCCGCGCCCCGAGATCCTGCGCAATGCCTTTGTCCTGCGTCCGCTGGCAGAGCTGGCACCGGATGTCCTGCACCCGGGGGTAGGGCTGAGCTATGCGGCTTTGTGGGACGCGTACGATCAGGCGGCACAGAAGCTGTGGCCGGTGGACTTCGTCTGGCGCGGGCAGGCGCTGCCGCTGACGTCATGCTGAATGCTGCGGAATGAGAATTTTGCTGGCGTTGCGTGGAAGCACAGCACGTTGTGTCAACGCTGCGGCTCGTGGATACACTGGATGAGCAGACGCTTCTGGAGGATATCCTTGAGGAGACCAAGCGGGCGGTGTCGCGTTTCCGTGCTGGTTTGTTGGAGTAGTCGTGGTCTTGCAGTGCAACCTGAGATCAACGTTAAGTATACGTAGTCGAACTGACGGCACACGACTACAGGAGGAAATCCTGATGAGTGAATTTCGTAAAGCGAGGCCTCGCATTCAGTTGACTCCAGGCGAGTCTGTCCGGGTTGTGCGTGAACTCCAGGAACTCAGTCAGAATGACCTGGCCGAGGCTACGGGAATTCCGCAGTCAACCCTATCTGCCATAGAGCGAGAAAGAATAAATCTGGGTGTCGAGCGAGCAAAGGTTTTGGCGCGGGCGCTCAAGTGCCATCCTGCTGTACTTGTTTTCCCAGGTTGGGATGCTGGTGCCGAGTCAGCAGCATAAGAGGTAAAGGCTGTCGGACGCTTCGCGCCTCAGCTTGAGGTGTTATTCGGTAGCACGTCGGAACGACTCCAATCTGCGAACCTGCTCCCGCGCCATCGCCTCGCCGATCGCCTTTCCCTGCAGACCCTGTTCAACGAATGCCGCCGCCGTCACAGCTTTCGCGATATCCCGGGCACGGCGCAGATAATCCGCCTGGGGGTAGTGCGTGTCCTCCTTGCCGAGGCGGCCGCGGGCATCGGCTTCACACACGGCGAGAAAAGCCTCGAAATGCCCCTGCGGGCGCAGGGCGCCGGTGGCTCTCAGCAGCTTCAGCAGCGTCTTGCCGGTGAGTTCGCGGGCGCGGTGCGCCAGCAGGTGGAACTCGCAGGCGGACAGCGCCAGTTCCCGATGCGCGTTGGGTGCCCTGATGCGATCACACAGGGCGTTGACCCGCGTGAGTCCGCGTTTTTCGTGGCCAATGTGGCGTGGCAGAATATCGGCCGGCGTATCCGCCTTGCCGAGATCGTGCAGCAGGGCCGCCCAGCGCACCTCGCTCGTCGCCGACAGTGGGGCCGCCTGTTCCAGCACCATCAGCGTATGCACGCCGCTGTCGATCTCGGGGTGATGTTCCGCGCGCTGGGGGACGCCGAACAAGGCATCCACCTCGGGGAACAGCGCTTTGAGGGCGCCGCAGCCGCGCAGCACCCGGAAGTAAGTTGCAGGGTCGTCCTCGCGCAGAGCGCGCTCTGTCTCTATCCAGACCCGCTCCATCGCCAGGTGGGCCAGTTCGTCCTGCGCCGTTATCTCTGCCATCAGCTCGAGAGTTTCCGGTGCGATGCTGAAACCCAGGGGGGCGTATCGCGCAGCAAAGCGGGCGGTGCGCAGCACGCGCAGCGGGTCCTCCACAAACGCGTCGCTGACGTGACGCAGCACCCGCTGCTCCAGATCGCGCCGGCCGCCCCAGGGATCGACCAGCGTACCGTCGGGACGCTGGGCCATGGCATTGATAGTGAGGTCGCGCCGCTGCAGGTCCTGTTCGAGCGTTACCGAGGGCTCGAAGTGCAGCTCGAAACCGTGGTAGCCGTGCCCCTGCTTGCGCTCGGTGCGCGCCAGGGCGTATTCCTCCTTTGTTTGCGGGTGCAGGAATACCGGGAAGTCCTTGCCGACCGGTGTAAAGCCCTGGTCCAGCATTTCCTGTGGAGTCGCCCCGACCACGACCCAGTCGCGCTCATGGAACGGGACGCCGAGAAGTGCATCGCGGACCGCGCCGCCGACCAGG
>CAYFVJ010000180.1:0-5106 GCA_964346555.1 uncultured Alteromonadaceae bacterium
ATGGCGTGTACCTGAGCGATCGGCCGCTGCTCCTGTTCGGCGCGCTGCTCATCCCGGCAACCGCAATGAGGTCATCTGCTACGACCTCGATGTCGATCCGCGGGATCTGATTGAGCTGGATGCCGACGCGCTGCGGGAGCGGCTGTATTCACGCGCCGAAGACCTGCCCGATGGCGTATCCCGCCCGGGACTGAAATCGGTGCACGTCAACCGCAGCCCCGTGCTGGCGCCCGCGCGCATGGCGGATGCGCAGACCGCAGCGCGGCTCGGACTCGACGGCGAGCGCTGTCGCCGCCATCTGGCGCTGTTGCGGCGCTGGCGGGAGAGTGACCCCGGGGGTTTTCACGGCAAGCTGGCGGGTATTTTTGCACCGCGGGACTGGCCGCGGGACGACGACCCGGATACGCAGCTGTACGGCGGCGGCTTTCTCAGTGACAGTGATCGGCGTGCCCTCGACAGCCTGCGCCAGATGGCGCCGGATGTGCTGGCGGCCGAGCGGCCGAGGTTCGAGGACGCGCGCCTGCCAGAGCTGTTATTCCGCTATCGGGCGCGCAATTACCCGCAGACGCTGAATGTTGAAGAACACGAACGCTGGGACGAGTTTCGCCTTTACCGGCTGTCCGGGGAGGCGCCGGGGTATCCCAGGGGCCTGGAAAGCTATCAGGACGACCTCGAGCAACGATTGCTCGCACTACCGACCACGGCGCCACAGCGGGCGGTGCTGGAGGCACTGCAGGCCTGGGGTGATACCCTGCTGGCCTGAACGAGGACAGACGCACGCGTGTATAATGCCCGCCGCGGCGCCAGCGGTGTGGGGGAGAGAGATGCAGTTTGCCGGCAGCCATATCCTGTCGATCGGCCAGTTTGAACGCGCCGATGTCGAGCGCATTTTTGCGGTGGCCGACGACATGGAGCCCTACGCGCGCCGCCGCCGCCGCACCAAAGTCCTCGACGGCGCGATTCTTGGCGCCATGTTCTTCGAACCGAGCACGCGAACACGTGTCAGCTTTGGCAGTGCTTTCAACCTGCTCGGCGGTGAGGTGCGCGAGACCACGGGTTTCGAGCAGTCCGCGATTGCCAAGGGCGAGTCGCTGTATGATACGGCGCGGGTGCTGAGCGGCTACTCGGATGTCATCGCCATGCGGCATCCGGTGGCGGGGTCCGTGGCGGAGTTTGCCGCTGCCAGTCGCGTCCCGGTGATTAATGGCGGCGATGGCACCAACGAGCACCCCAGCCAGGCGCTGCTCGATCTCTACACGATCAAGGCCGAACTCGCGGGACGCGGACGCGGTATCGATGGCCTGCGCATCGCCATGCTCGGCGATCTGCGCTACGGGCGCACCGTGCACTCGCTGTGCAAGCTGCTGGGGCTCTTCGATGGCGTGCAGCTGGTGTTGGTGTCACCCGAGGAGTTGCGCATGCCGCCACAGATCCTTGCGATGTTGCGCGAGTCGGGCCACGGTGTGGTGGAGTCGGATGTGCTTGAGGCAAGTATTGCCAATGTAGACATCGTGTACAGTACGCGCCTGCAGGAAGAGCGCTTTACCACGCGCGAAGAGGCAGACCTGTACCGCGGTCGCTTTCGCCTCAACCAGAGCATCTACACGGCAAATTGTGAACCCAACACCGTCATCATGCACCCGCTGCCGCGGGATTCGCGGGAGAATGCCCGCGAACTCGACCAGGACCTGAACGATAACCCGAACCTGGCGATTTTTCGTCAGACAGATAACGGTCTGCTCATCCGCATGGCCCTGTTCGCGCTGATCCTCGACGTGGTCGACCAGGTGGATGCCTGCTCGACCCCTGTCAAATGGTATACCGGCGGACGCGCCACGTGAGTTTCCATCTGCGCTTTGGTGCCCGGGATGTGCGCGTGCTCGAGGAGCAGGATGCGTTCAGTGGCTACTTCCGTGTCGCGCGCATCACCCTGCAGCACCGCTGCTTCAACGGCGGCTGGAGCGATCCGCTGACCCGCGAGGTATTTCACCGCGGGGATGCCGTGGGCGTCCTGCCTTATGACCCGCAAAGCGACTCGCTGATCCTCCTCGAGCAGTTCCGCGCCGGGGCGCTGCGCGGGGATGCTTCGCCCTGGATGCTCGAACTCGTCGCCGGGATCGTCGAGCCGGGCGAGTCTGATCGCGACGTGGTGTACCGCGAGGCACAGGAGGAGGCGGGGTGTGACGTGGCGGAGCTCGTGCCCGTCGCGAGCTTCTACCCCAGTGCCGGCGCCTGCTCAGAACACGTGCGCCTGTTCTGCGGTCGCGTGCTGGCCGCCGGGGCGGGTGAGGTGCATGGCCTGGACAGCGAGGGCGAGGATATTCTCGTGCACCGTGTTGCGCGCAGCGAGGCGCTGCGCCTGCTGTCGGCAGACCGTATCGCCAACGGCCATACGCTGGTTGCCCTGCAGTGGCTGGCCCTGCACGGGGAAAAGCTGCGGGAGCGCTGGCTGGCGGCGACCGCGAGCGGTCCGCAAGCGAGCGGATGAGCGCGTCGCCGGACGCGCCGGGCGCGACGCCGGCACCGGGTCTGCTGCGTTCCAGCGCGGTGGTCGGCAGCATGACCATGCTGTCGCGGGTTCTCGGCCTCGTGCGCGACATCGTGCTGGCGGCCTTCATCGGCGCCAGCGCAAATGCCGATGCCTTCTTCGTCGCCTTCAAGATTCCCAATTTCCTGCGTCGCCTGTTTGCCGAAGGCGCATTTGCCCAGGCTTTCGTGCCCGTCCTCAGCGACTATCGGGAAGCGGGGGGGCAGGCCGCGGTGCGCGAGCTGGTCGATCGTGTTGCCGGTGTGCTCGGCGGCGCCCTGGTGCTGCTGACGGTGATTACCGTGGTCGCAGCACCGCTGGTCGCCGGCGTATTCGCCCCGGGTTTCCTGCGCCAGCCGGAAAAGTTCGCGCTTACCGCCGATCTCATCCGCATCACGTTTCCCTATCTGCTGCTGATCTCCATTACCGGCCTGTGCGGCGCCATTCTCAACAGCTATGGGCGCTTCGCGGTACCGGCCTTCACGCCGGTCCTGCTCAACCTGACCCTGATCGCCGCGGCTACGCTGGCGGCGCCCGCCTTTGCGGAACCGGCCTTCGCGCTGGCCTGGGGGGTAGCTTTCGCGGGCCTCGTGCAGCTGCTGTTCCAGCTGCCCTTCCTGTACCGCCTCGACCTGGTGCCGCGGCCGCGCTGGGACACGCGGCATCCGGGCGTGCGACGCATTCTGTGGCTTATGGTGCCGGCGCTGTTCGGTGTCTCCGTCAGCCAGATCAACCTGCTGCTGGATACGGTCCTGGCATCGTTTCTACCCACGGGCAGTGTGTCCTGGCTCTACTATTCCGACCGCCTGACTGAGCTGCCGCTGGGTGTCTTTGGCATCGCCATAGCGACGGTGATCCTGCCCAGCCTGTCGGCCGATCAGTCGGCGGCGCGTGGCGAGCGTTTTGCGCTGACCCTGGACTGGGCGGTGCGCAGCGTGCTGCTGGTCGCCGTGCCGGCAACGGTCGCGCTGGTGGTTCTGGCAGAGCCGATACTGGTTACGCTGTTTCAGTATGGCGCCCTGTCGCCACAGGACGTCAGCATGTCGGCGCACAGCCTGCGCGCCTATGCTCTCGGCCTGTGTGCCTACATGCTGATCAAGGTGCTGGCGCCGGGTTTCTACGCGCGCCAGGACATGGTGACGCCGGTGTCCATCGGTATTCGTGCGATGCTGGCGAACATGCTGCTTAACGTGGCGTTCGTGATCCCGCTCATGCTGTACTTCAACCTCGGCCACGTGGGCCTGGCGCTGGCTACCAGCGTGGCCGCGTACCTGAATGCGGTGTTGCTCTGGCGCGGGCTGTTGCGCGAAGCAGTCTATCGCTTCAGCCCGGCGTGGCGTGCCTATGCGCTTCGGCTCCTGTCGGCCACCCTCGTCATGCTGGCTGTGCTGCTGTCGCTGGTGGCGCCGATTGAGGACTGGCTGTCATGGGGCTGGCTACAGCGCAGTCTGCAACTTGCGCTGCTGTGCGGCGCAGGCGGAGGCGTCTACCTGCTGGTGCACGCGCTCACGGGTACGCGGCTCGATCACCTGCGCACCCCGCGCGCCGGTTGAGTTCCCACTGTCGTGCCCCGGCGTCAGGGGTGTCGGGGACGTATGCCCGCCACGCCGTTTTCGATATACTGTCGTTTTGCTCTGAAAGTGTCCCTGAAAAGTGATGGAGCTGATCCGAGGCCTGCACAACCTGCAGCCCCGCCATCGCGGCTGCGTCGCGACAATCGGGGCCTTCGATGGCGTGCACAAGGGGCACAGGGCTGTTCTCGCCCAGCTGCTCGGGGAAGCGCGCGAGCTCGGACTGCCCTCGACGGTGATCGTGTTCGAGCCCCTGCCGCGCGAATATTTTTCGCCGGGCGGGGCACCGGCGCGGCTGATGAGTTTTCGGGAGAAATTCCTGGCCCTGTCCGGGCTGGGCATCGACCGACTGTTGCGCATACGCTTTGACGAGTCACTGCGCGGCATGTCTGCGAGTGAATTTTCACAGGCCATTTTTGTTCAGGGCCTGGCGGTCCAGCGGCTGGTGCTGGGGGATGATTTCCGCTTTGGACGCGAGCGCGAGGGGGATGCCGACTTCCTGCGCGACCTCGGCAGGCGCGCGGGGTTCGTCACCCTGCCGACGCAGACCTTCGAGGTGGACGGTGAACGTGTCAGCAGTACGCGTGTGCGCGAGGCGCTGGCAGAGGGAGACCTGGCCACGGCAGGACGCCTGCTCGGTCGCGACTACGCCATCAGCGGTCGCGTGGTGCGCGGTCTGCAGCTGGGCCGCGAGCTGGGCGCACCTACGGCGAATGTCGAGCTGAAGCGCCTGCGCTCCCCGCTGTCCGGCGTGTTTGCAGTGCGCGTCGATGGGCCCGGCCTGCGCGATGCCGCGGGCGTCGCAAATGTCGGGACACGGCCCACCGTGAACAGTGGCACCCGCGCGAACCTCGAGGTGCACCTGCTCGAGGGCTCGCCCGATCTTTACGGCCAGCGCATTGATGTGCGCTTCGCGCACCGCTTCCGGGCTGAGAAGAAGTACGACTCGCTGGATGCGCTGCGGGATGCCATCCGCGATGATATCGACACCGCGCGGCGCTGGTTTCA
>CAYFVJ010000181.1:0-5079 GCA_964346555.1 uncultured Alteromonadaceae bacterium
GACTAACGGGGTGACTCCGCGGCGCTGGCTGGCGCACTGCAATCCCGGTCTCAAGCAGCTGCTTGACGCTACTCTCAGCGACCGCTGGATCTGCCACCTCGACGAACTGGCAAAGCTGCACGACAAAGCCGACGACGCCTCATTCCGCGAGCGCTTTGCAGCCGTCAAACGTGCCAACAAGGTGCGACTCGCCGGGCTGGTGCGCGAGCGCTGCGCTATCGAGTTGGATCCCGACATGCTGTTCGACGTGCAGGTCAAGCGCATTCACGAGTACAAGCGGCAGCTCCTCAACGTGCTGCACATCATCTACCGCTACGACCGGATACTGCGCGGCGATACCGCGGGCATGCAGCCACGCTGCGTTGTCATCGGCGGCAAGGCGGCGCCGGGCTATGTAATGGCCAAGCTGATTATCAAGCTGATCAACAACGTCGCTGCGGTCATCAACCGCGATCCGCGCCTGCAGCCCTGGCTGCGCGTGGCGTTCCTGTCCGACTACAAGGTATCCACTATGGAGGTCATCTGTCCCGGTGCGGACCTGTCAGAGCAGACCTCCACCGCCGGCAAGGAAGCCTCCGGTACCGGCAACATGAAATTCATGATGAACGGCGCCGTGACTATCGGCACCCTGGATGGCGCCAATATCGAGATACGCGATGCTGTCGGCGCTGACAATTTCTTCCTCTTCGGGCTGGACGCCGAGGAGGTCCAGCAGCAGCGCGGGCAGATTGATCCGTCAGCCGTGATTGCCGATGACCTCGATTTCACCCGCGTGATGCAGCTTCTTGAAAGCGGTCACTTCAACATGCTCGAGCCCGGGCTGTTCGACGCTATCATCGGCAGTATCCGCGATCGCCAGGACCTGTGGATGACCGCCGCGGATTTCCGCAGCTATATCGACGCACAGCTGGCGGTGGATGCGGCCTTCGGCGATCACGAGGGCTGGCTGCGCAAGTCCATTGCCAACACGGCCTCAAGCGGTGGTTTCTCCAGCGATCGCACCATTGCGGAGTACGCTAAAGATATCTGGTTCCGCAAGGGCCACTGGTAATCGATACTGGCACGGAGTACGACGCATGGATGACCAGAACCCCCGCTACGTCAGCCGGCTGACTCGCAAGACCCTGGCGCTGGTGCTCGCAGGCGGGCGCGGATCACGCCTGTATGAACTGACCAACTGGCGCGCCAAGCCGGCGCTGTATTTCGGCGGCAAGTACCGTATCGTCGATTTCCCGCTGTCCAACTGCGTCAACTCCGGTATCCGCCAGATCGGCGTTCTCACCCAGTACAAGGCCTACTCGCTGATCCGGCACCTGATGCGCGGCTGGAGTCATTTCCGCAAGGAACTGGGGGAATTCGTGGAGGTCCTGCCCGCCTCCCAACGCTTTTCCGAGGACTGGTATCAGGGCACTGCCGACGCGGTTTACCAGAATCTCGATATCATTCGCTCGCAGCGGCCGGAGTACATCCTCATCCTGTCCGGCGACCATATCTACAAGATGGATTACGGTCCCATGCTGGTGGAGCATGTGGAGTCCGGCGCCGACATGACGGTGTGCTGCCTCGAGGTCCCGGTCGCCGAAGCGGCGAACACCTTCGGCGTCATGCAGGTTGACGCCGGCGGACGCGTTGTCGGCTTTGCGGAGAAGCCCGCGCAACCCGCCGAGATTCCGGGCAAGCCGGGCATGTGTCTCGCGTCTATGGGCAACTACATCTTCAACACCCGGTGCCTGCACAAACAACTAATTCGGGACGCCGCGGTCGCCGACTCAACGCGCGACTTCGGCCACGATGTCATTCCCGCCATGTTAGACTGTTGCCACGTACAGGCGTATGCGTTTCGTGACACCCGGACGGGTGACAAGGCCTACTGGCGCGATGTAGGCACGCTTGACTCTTACTGGCAGGCCAACATGGAGCTGGTATCGACCACACCACAGCTCAACCTGTACGAAAGTGAATGGCCGCTCTGGACGTACCAGGAGCAGCTGCCGCCCGCCAAGTTTGTCCTGGATCACGAAGATCGGCGTGGCCAGGCGCTGGACTCCATGGTCGCAGGGGGTGTTATTGTGTCCGGCAGCCGCGTTACCGGTTCAGTCGTGTTCTCCAATGCACGGCTGCATTCCTATTCCAGCGTGCGCGCCTCGGTCCTTCTGCCGGATTCGGAAATAGGACGCAGTGTGCAGATGCAGAATGCCATCGTCGATCGCGGCTGTATTATACCCGAGGGCATGCGCATCGGTTTTGACAGCAACGAGGACAGACAGAACGGATTTCGCGTCAGCAGCGGCGGCGTCGTGCTTATTACACGCGGCATGCTGGGCATGGCGGAGGGATCTGCCTGAATTTATGGACAGTTCACAAATGTCAGTGACACATATCGAGACGCGACCCTTCGAGGGCCAGAAACCCGGCACTTCGGGTCTGCGCAAGAGCGTGACGGAGTTTCAGCAAGCGCATTACCTCGAGAACTTCGTCCAGTCCATTTTCAACGCAATGGACGGCGACCGGCGTCGGTCCCTGGTAATCGGCGGCGACGGCCGTTATTTCAATCGCCAGGCCCTGCAGCGCATTCTCTGCATGGCGGCGGGCAACGGCTTCAGCCATGTCATTGTCGGTCGCGGCGGGCTGCTCTCGACACCCGCCGTCTCCTGCCTGATCCGCAAGCACGGCACCGATGGCGGTATCGTGCTTTCGGCCAGTCACAACCCCGGGGGGCCCGAGGGCGATTTCGGCATCAAATTCAACGGCAGCAACGGCGGTCCGGCCACCGAGGCCGTCGCCGCGCGAATTCACGCTGGAACGCAAGAGATTGACCACTACCTGACGCTGGAAGCGCCCGACGTCGACATCGACCAGGAGGGCAGTCAGATGCTCGGCGACATGGTGGTCGAGATCGTTGACCCGGTAAGCGACTACGCCGAGCTGATGGCATCGATTTTCGATTTCCCCGCCCTCGAGAAACTGCTTGGCAACGGCCGCTTCAGGCTCTGCTTTGACGCCATGCACGCAGTCACCGGCCCCTACGCGCGGGAAATTTTCGAGCATCGCCTCGGCGCACCGGCGGGCACAGTAATCAATGACGAACCGCTGGAGGATTTCGGTGGTGGCCACCCGGACCCGAATCTCGCGCATGCGCGTGAGCTGGTGGCGCGCATGAACAGCGATACACCCCCGGATTTCGGCGCCGCCTCCGACGGCGACGGCGATCGCAACATGGTGCTCGGCAAGGGTTTTTACATCAATCCCTGCGACTCGCTGGCGGTGCTGGCGGCGAATGCCGAGCTGATTCCCGGCTACGCGGGCGGCATCGCGGGTGTCGCGCGCTCCATGCCGACCAGCCGTGCGGTCGACCGGGTGGCCACGGTCGGCGGCTTCGATTGTTTCGAGACACCTACGGGCTGGAAGTTCTTCGGCAACCTGATGGACGCGGGGAAAATCACCCTGTGCGGCGAGGAAAGCTTCGGCACGGGCTCCAGTCATGTGCGCGAGAAGGACGGTCTGTGGGCAGTGCTTTTCTGGCTCAACATCATCGCCGCGCGCAAACAGCCCGCCCAATCCATTGTGCGCGAGCACTGGCGCAGCTACGGCCGCGACTTTTTTACCCGTCACGATTACGAGAATCTCGATGCCGGAGCCGCGGGGGACCTGATGCAGTCCTTGCGCGACAGGCTGCACGATCTGCCCGGGCAGGCGTTTGCCGGACATACCGTGAGCGCGGCTGACGATTTCAGCTATACCGATCCGGTGGATGGCAGCGTCAGCGAGGGACAGGGCCTGCGCGTGCTGTTCGACGATGATGCGCGCATCGTCTACCGGCTTTCGGGCACCGGCACCGGCGGCGCCACCCTGCGCGTTTACTGCGACAACTTCCAGCTGGATCCATCGCTGCTTGAAGTCGACACCCAGCGCGCCCTGGCCAGCGTGCTGACGGCTGCCGACGCCATCGCCGGCATCGGCAGCCGTACCGGTCGCACGGCGCCGGATGTCATTACCTGAGCGGGCCGGGCTTGCAGCGCACTGGCAAGGCAAAAACCCTGCACGTTCTGATGCTCGCCGCTGAGAATGCGGGCCTCCCCGGCGGCAAGGTAGGAGGTATCGGCGACGTGATCCGCGATGCTCCCCGGGCGCTGGCTGCTCTGGGTCATCGGGTAACTGTCGTCACACCGGGCTACGGCCACTTCAGCCAGTTAGCCGGAGCACGCCGGGTCGCTACTCTGTCGACTCATTTCCGCGCTCAGCCGGAAGCGCTTCATCTATATGCGGTGCCGCCGGAAACGCCGGTCGCAGGCGTCAGCTGCCTGGCGCTGGAGCATCCATCGTTCAGCCAGGGTGGCGCCGGGCACATCTACATCGACGACGGTCCGGATCGCCCCTTCGCAACCGACGCCAACCGCTTCGCCCTGTTCTGTGCCGCTGCCGCCTCCGCACTGGTCAACGGCGCTATCGAGCGGCCGGATGTAGTGCATCTGCACGACTGGCACAGCGCCCTGTTCGCCCTGTTGCTGCGCGATGACCCGGCGTATCGCCCCATTGCCGAGCTGCCGCTGGTGTATACCATCCACAACCTGGCGCTGCAGGGCATTCGGCCACTGGCCGGCGACGACTCCTCTCTGCTTGCCTGGTTTCCCGACCTGACCCCGGTACCGGACTACGCCATCGATCCACGCTACCGCGACTGCCTGAACCCGGTGCGCGCCGCCATTACCCTGTGTGACCGTATCCACGCGGTGTCACCGAACTATGTCAGGGAAATCTGTAGCCCCGGGAGCGATTTCGGCTGTGGGCTGCAGCCAGACCTAAGCGCGGCGCGCGATGCGGGGCGTCTCAGTGGCATTCTCAATGGCTGCGACTACGCTGCGGCCGCGTCGCCTGTCCCGGATTTTCGCCAATTCCTCGAACTTGCACGGCGCGATGTCCTGCGCTGGATCGCCTGCTCGCGCCAGGTGCAGGGCGCTCACGTCCTCGCCCTGCATCGGCTCGAACGCCTCCTGGTGAATGCCCGGCGACCGCGCTTAGGTCTGGCAGCAGCCCGCCGAAAACGGCCAGGGAGGCCACGCTGTCGGTGGCCGAATCCAC
>CAYFVJ010000182.1:0-5023 GCA_964346555.1 uncultured Alteromonadaceae bacterium
TGGACCGATTCCCATCAGCCGCAGCAGATGAGCCTAAGTCCGACAGGCTCCTAGGGAGCGGCAGTGACAACGCGATCTATCGCCGCGCGCCATTCCTCGATGGAGGCGTCCGCGAAAAGTGGAACACCGGCCCGCCCGGGCCGACCATCGCGCAACAGCGCGAGCAGGCAGAGATTCCTGCGGCAATCCAGCCGCAGCTGCAGGCGATAGTCTGCGGCGCACCGATCGGGCCGCTCCCGGCGAACAGTCCCCTGCGGGGCGCTGGTATCGCCACGGACCCCGCTTATCTCGACCCGAGGGGTATACCCGCTGATCCCCTGCCGCAGTTGATTTTGCAGCCATTCCCTGCTGATATCGCCGGCGATTGCAGTCGGGGCGTCGACGCTCAGGGCGGGCGGCTCAAGCTCGACGCAGGGCGCGGGCCGCAACAGCCAGACAAGCGCGGTCGACGCCAGCGCCAGCGCCACGCCTCCCGCCGTGCGCCCGGGGTGCTTTGCGACAAAAGAGCGCAGCCGTTCGCGGAACTGCTTGCGCCGGGAGCTATCCCCGAATGCGGCCGCCAGCGCTGGCGGCACATCCGCCGCACTCTCATTGCGGTGGAAGGCCTGCGTCTCGGCCCGTACCGGCGTCGACTCCCCCAGGGGTAACGCCAACGCAACATTGCGCAGTGCCTGGCGCACAGCGTGAATACTGCCGGGCCGCTGCCGCGGATCCGGCGACAACAGGCGCGCGACCAGCGCCTCCAGCTCCACGGGCACGTCCCCACTGATCGGGCTCTCGGATTCTCCCAGCGGAACAAAACGGCCCTCGCACATGGCCTGTCTCCCCAACTCGCCGTCGGCAAAGGGAGACACACCACCTACCATCCGGTAGATCAGCACACCGAGCGCGAACATGTCAGACGCGAGGCACAGCCTCTCGCCGCGAACATGTTCCGGCGTCAGCGCACTCCGGCTGACGCCCGTCGCACGCGGATCATCACCGACCTGCGCCACGCCAAAATCAGTCAGCATCGCCCGGCCCTCGGCGGTAATCAGGATATTCGCCGGCTTGATATCACCGTGAACTATTTCGCGGAGCCGGGCGGCCGCGAGCCCCGCGGCAATATCAGATGCAATAGAGAGAGACGCCGCCAGCGACAGTCGGGTGCCGCTCAAGACGTCGCGCAGATCACAACCCGGCACATACTCCATGATCACCGCGAGATCATTGCCGGCAACCAGCACATCGTAGACGCGCGTAATCCGCGGGCTGTCCAGCAGGGCACTGCGACGCGCCTCGCGCAGCGCCTGGCGCCGGCGCTCACGCTGATCGGGCAGGCGGTAGAGCTTGATCGCGACCTGTCGCCTCAGCTGCGGATCATAGCCGAGCAGTACACTGCCCTGCCCGCCCTCGGCGATCTGACGCTGAATCCGGAAACGCCCGATCCTCATTGACAAGTCATGGGCCCCGCAGGGCTCTCACTCAGCATCTGGGTCGGATTGATCGTCACGAGGCCTGTTCGCCCGCACATCCTTCAGGCGCGAACGCAAGCCTGTAAAAGACACGCGCAAATTCGCAGCGGCGCGGCGCGAGTCACCGTCCGCCTCCGCCAGCGCATGCCGTATCTCGTCCAGCGTGAGGTCGCTGGCAAGGCGGAATTCGGGGAACTCGCGCAAATAACGGTAAATCGCCGGCCGACTGACGCCGAGCCGGCGCGCGACCCGCGCCACCTCATACGATCCCGCCTCCCACGCGGCGGCAAAGTCCGCCTCGCTGATCTCATCCAGCGGCCGCGATGGCGCTCTGTGCTTTGCGCCCACCGGCCTGCCGGCAGTCTCATCCGCATCGCCCGCCGCCGGCACTGACAGCCGATCCACCAGACCCGCGGGCATCTGTAGATCGTGCCCGGCCGAGATTGCAACCTGTCGCAAGGTGTTGACCAATTCCCTGACATTACCGGGCCAGTGGTAGCCGAGCAGCGCATCGAACAGGGAGGCACAGCGCGCCACCGCCAATGCACTGTCCGCAAGAAGGCACCAGAGATCCTCGCCGCGTGTTTCTTGTAGTGCCAGCGCAAGGTAATGAGACGCCAGCACACCGATATCCTCGGGATGCTCACACAGCGGCAGCAGTCGAATCTCCACAGCGCCGAGACGATGTCGCAGGGCGGCCCGGAAATCGGCCCCGTGCTCGTCAATCAGCGTATCGGTTGCCGAGATGATACGCGCGTCAAAGGGCCTGATATCGCCGCCGACCACCTGTATCTCGCGCTGTTCGAGGGCACGCAACAGCTGCGGCTGCAGGATCGCCGGGGCATCGCCTATTTCGTCCAGGAACAGGGTGCCGCCACTGGCCTGTTCAAAATAACCCAGCCTGCGGTCGGTGGCACCCGTAAAGGCACCGCGGGCAGCGCCAAACAGTGACGCCGCGGCTAATTCGGCTGGAATGGCGGCAACGTTGACTGCGATCATAGGGGCATCCGCGCGTCGACTCTGCGCGTGTATGGAACGCGCGAGCAGATCCTTGCCGGTACCGGTGGGACCCAGGAGCAGCACATCGCTGTCGATCGCGGCGGCACGCCCTACCTGAGATGCCAGGGCGCGCATATAGCGGCTTGTGCCCAGCATGCCCTCGAGCGCATCAATACAGCCTTCATCTGCGACCTCGGGCTCAAGACGCAGCAACAGCACCACGCTGTGTGCCAGCATCAGTCGAACGCCTGCGCGCAGTCGCGGCGTTTCCACCGTGGTCGAGGCCGGGATATCGCGACCGTCCACGCATAGGAGGCTGCTGCCCTGGGGGCGGGCGATCTGCCACTGCAGACCACCGCCACTGATGCGCAGGGCGCGGCGGCTGACATGCCGATCCTGCAAAGTCTGGCGAGCGTCGGTTCCGTGCACGACAAAGCAGGGCGCATCTCTACCGAGCGTCAATGCATTTCCCGCGCGCCGCAGGGCAAATTCCGCGCGCGCTCCGATCAATTCACGCCGCGGGTGAAATGCTACCGTGCAGACGAGCCTCTCGCGATCGCCACCGCCGGTGAGTGAGACGCGTCCCGGGCCCGTGGCTGTTGCCGTGTCATCGCGCGCCGCCATCTGTTGCGCCCCCACCCGAGCATTCTTTTTCAGGCAAGACTACCAGAAAGGGGCGGGCGTGTAGGGATGGCGAACAAATATGATGACTGGCCCCTGGGATCATGGCCCGATGCCCGGAAGCTTTATGCGAGCCCTCATGGATGAGTTTCCGGCGTGTCTCGCCCGGCTCGCGGCGCAAGCCTGCCCTGCTATGGAACGCCCTGGTCGGACCGGGCTCGATTCAGGTCGCGATAGAAGCGCTGCCAGTCGAACGCGGGGCCCGGGTCGGTCTTGCGGCCGGGGGCGATATCGCTGTGGCCGGCGATGTTTTCAGGAGACAGCGTGGGATAGGCCCGCAGCAGCGCGGTGACCAGTTCACACAGCGTTGCGTACTGCGCATCGCTGTAGGGCGTGTCGTCGGTGCCCTCGAGTTCGATGCCGATACTGAAGTCGTTGCAGGCTTCGCGCCCCTTGTATGCAGACACGCCCGCGTGCCAGGCGCGCTGGTCGCAGCTGACGAACTGGGTGACCGTGCCGCGCCGATCGACGAGGAAATGCGCGGACACATGAACGTTGTCGATATGCGCAAACCAGGGATGGGAAGTGGTGTCCAGTGCATTGCAGAAAAACGCCTCGATGCAGCCGTTGCCGAACTCGCCCGGCGGCAGCGAGATATTGTGCAGGACCAGCAGATCGGGAACACAGCCCGCAGGTCGTTCGTTACAGTTTGGCGACGGGCACCAGCGTGCCTGCGCGACGATGCCCCCGCTTAGCGTGAATCTCATGCCTGTCCTCACTGACGACCTGCGGCGTGCCTGCTATTATCCCGCGCTTTGTCGTGCGGAAAAATCCAGGGACGCGGGCATGAAACCACACTTGCAGGTAGCGCAACAGGTCATCGACGACGACGTCGCGCGCGCACTGGCCGAGGACGTCGGCAGCGGCGACATCAGCGCCGAGCTGATTCCCGCTGCCCACACCGCGTCGGCACGCGTGATCACGCGTGAAGCCGGGGTGTTGTGCGGGCGTCCCTGGGCGAGCGCGGTATTCGCCGCCGTGGATGTGCGCTGCAGGCTTGACTGGCAGGCGGAGGATGGCGATGCCATCGTGCCCGGGCAGACCCTCCTGCTTGCCAGCGGTCCGGCGCGCGCGCTGCTCACCGCCGAGCGCGTTGCGCTGAATTTCCTGCAGACGCTTTCCGGCACGGCAACCCGTTGCGACAGCTATCGCCAGCGCATCGCCGGGGAGCACACCCGTCTGCTGGACACGCGCAAGACACTGCCGGGACTGCGCATGGCGCAGAAATATGCCGTGAGCTGCGGCGGCTGCAGCAACCACCGTATCGGTCTGTTCGATGCCTTCATCATCAAGGAAAACCACATTGCCGCCAGCGGCGGCATTGCGCAAGCCGTGGACGCCGCACGCCAGCTGGCGCCGGAGCGCCCGGTGGAAGTCGAGGTGGAGACCCTGGCACAACTGCAGGAGGCGATCGCGGCGGGCGTGGAGCGCGTGATGCTCGACAACTTCGACACTGACAACCTGCGCGAAGCCGTGTCACTCGCGGCGGGTCGCTGCGAGCTGGAGGCCTCCGGCAACGTGACGCTGGACACACTGCCGGCGATCGCGGCAACCGGCGTGGATTTTATCTCTATCGGCACGCTCACCAAGGACCTGCGGGCCCTGGACCTGTCGATGCGTTTTGACTGACAGTGCCGCAACGCGTAAATTCGCCAGCTTCCAGAGCCCGCCAATTGGGCCGCGGCAGTGTACGTCAGGCCAGGGCTGTTGCGCTGCAGATCACGCCGTTATTGTCTGCGTAGATGTAATCACCGGGTGCAACGGTCACGCCACCCAGCGTAACGGCGATATCCCGCTGCCCTTCACCGCGCTTTTCGGTACGCAGAGGACATGCTCCCAGCGCCTTGATGCCGACCGCGGTGGCGGCCAGTGCATCGACATCGCGCACG
>CAYFVJ010000183.1:0-4963 GCA_964346555.1 uncultured Alteromonadaceae bacterium
CGGCGAGCTGCTCCAGCGCCGTCTCGCCGAGGATAGCGGCGGATACCGCATTGGGGTTGAGTGTCGACAACCAGGTCTCGCGAGCCGTCTGCGCACCATCGTCCCCGTAGACGCAGGCGTTGTTGACCAGGATATGCAGCGCGCCGAAATGCGCCACAGTCTGTGACACCAGATGGCGCAGATCCTCATCCCGCGTGATGTCGGTTTTGACGTACAGGGCGCGCTCGCCGAGTTCCGCTGCCAGCGCCTCGCCCTTGTCCTCACTGCGCGCGGCGATAACCACTCGCGCCCCATCCGCGTGCAGCCTGCGGGTTATCGCCTTGCCGATGGATGCCGCACCACCGGTAATAATTGCCACCTTGTTATCCAGATTCGCCATTGTTCCCTCCCGATTTATTTGCGTGTCAATGCCGGTCAGCTCGCCTGTGCGGCGCTCCAAAGCAGTGTCATACAGGCTCTTCCCCATGGCCATACTTATGCTGCAGCGCCGGCAGGATGTGTGCGTAATCGCCCGGGTCCAGTGCACTCAGCCACTGCTTGACCCGGGTCCGTCGACGCAGGTTGATCTGCATATCGTCGAGGAGCTCGTCGATATGATGGATGGAAAACGGAATGATATTGGTGCCTTTGGAGTGCTTGCCATCGGTTCTCGCCTTCATCCAGGCGAGTCGGCGATCGGCGTACGCGTTCTGTTCCGCCAGAGAAGGCAGCTCGACACCTCCCTCCAGGTAATCCACCAGCCATAGCACCGCTATCTCGCAGTTCAGCTGGCTGAAGAACGACGAGTTGTAGCCGTTGAATGCCAGGCGCGGAACACCGATGGGCAGAACAGACCGATAGAGTCGAAAATTGCCCTCGTCGTCTGTCACCTTCTGCATGATGGCGTCATCCAGAAACGGACACACCTGGCGCCAGCCGGTACCGCAGATCACCACGTCGGCAGGCAGCGTCTCACCGTTTTCCAGAACGGCCTTGCCCGGCTCCAGCCGCTTGATCTGCGTATTCTTCCTTATTCCGATCTCCCCGGACGCGATTTTCTCGTAAAAACCGTCGGTAACGAGGCTGACGGTTGAGCGCGCAATACTTTCCAGGGGTTTGTTCGGGTGTAGATCGAGACGCCGCAGCTGCAGCTGCCGCTCGATGACCCACTCCATGGATCCCAGCATTCCACGGCGCAGGGGGTCCCCCGCGCCGTGCAGGAAGCGCTCGAAACCCCGCAGGCGGATATAGCGGAACAGGGCCTCACTGAACCGGGTCAGGAACAGGTGCTTGAAATTGACCACGTTGGCCAGACGCTTGGGCAGTTTCCAGATCAGATTGCGGGCGACCACCGTTGTGCTGGCTGTCGAATCCGCGATCGCGTTGGCCACGTCGCAAGAGGATTTGCCGTAGCCCACCACCACAACGTGTTTGTCCCTGATCGTCTGCTTGTCGTTGAACTGGCTGGTGTGCAGCACCTGGCCCCCGTGGGCTGCAAATTCCTCGGCGCCGGGATAGTCCGGAACCAGGGGAAGGGAAAAAATGCCATTGGCGATGATCAGGTAGTCACAAACTGCCGTGGTCGGAGGCTGCTCACAATCGGCTGTCGTTTTGCGCAGCGTCAACGTCCAGCGCAGGGCCTGCTCGTCGAGGCTTGCATTGATCACTTCCGTGTTCAGGTGGATACGATCCAGAAACCCGAAATGCTCGGCGTAGGCATGCATATAGGCCTGCACCTGCTCACCGTTAGGCCACTCGGGGTACGTTTCGGGCATGGGAAAGTCCGAGAGGGCGTAGGTGGACCGCGGATTCTGAGTGGTCAGGCCGGGATAGCGTCGAGACGCCGACCAGACCCCACCTACATCAGCTTCTTTCTCGTATACGCAGACATCATAGCCCATGGCGAGAAAGACCCTGGCGGCACTCAGGCCGCCAAACCCCGCACCCACGATACAGACTGTTTTTATCGACATGCCGTGCTTCTCCCAAGGCCGGCGATTTGCGGCTCGCCGTTATCATGACCTGCGTCAAATAATGGAAGCTCTGCAGCGTCGACACTATTCACTCACTGCAGAGGCTGTGCAGTTTCCGCCGATTTTGCCGGGAGAGTCGGCTGGCACTGTCACCAGGCGTGGTGTTGAAGTCGTCGGGAACGCTGATCTGCCCATCCAGGATCCCGATGCGGCGCTTGCCCGCCGGTCTCTCCAGCGCACTCAATCGTGCCACCGGCTTGCCGGCCCGCGCAATGATGACATCCTCGCCGGCTGCGGCTGCGTCTACCAGTTTCGAAAGCTGAGTTTTGGCTTCATATAGATTCACTTGTTTCATAAAATTATTTTATTTGGTCTGGTTGGTCTAGTCAACTATATCAATGGGGCCTGCTCTGCCGGCGTCCATCGATAAACTCGCATAGGCGGGATGTTGCGGAACTCGGTCACCGTATGGGTGCGGCGCATGACCGGGTCGGTGAGTCGGGCCACGCTGTCACGCGCCTGGTAGGCGACAAAGCAGCCGCCCGGGGCGAGGACGCCGGGAATGGCGCCGACCAGCGCTTCACCGAGCCCCCGGTCGAGTGTCGAGAAGGGGATTCCGGAAATGACGGCGTCGGGCGCCGGCAGATCATGCTCTGCCAGAACATCGCTCAGGTTGCAGGCGCTGCTCAGGTGGGGGATCAACCGACGATCCTCGATCTTGCTGACCTTGGCATGCAAGAGCGGGTTGATCTCGATGCTCAGCAAGCGGCTGTCATCCGGCATCTCTGCCAGGATCGAGCGGGTGGTGCCGCCGGTGCCCGGTCCCAGTTCAACCACGGTCTGCGCCGACGCCAGGCCCGCGGCATCGAGAACGCGGCGCTCGAGGAAGCGCGAGCTTGGAATGACCGAACCGATCTGGCGCGGGTGGCGGATGAATTCGAGAAAGAAATCCAGTTTGCCGCCCCCTGCCCGCTCGCCGGTGGCTTTTTCATTTGCCGCAGGGCGGCCGTTGATGCGCTCGGCCATGCCGAAAACCTCGTTGGTGGATGCCTGCGCGGTGGCGGATCCGGCCCACTGGAAGTGGGAAAGCCAAGCCGCATTGTTGACTAGTTTGACTTGCCGCGCCGGCGCAGTCCACCGCTCGCCGCTTGCAAGGCGGGGGCCATCTCCCGGTCTTCCTGTTCATTCCCGGCACCTGGCTCAGAGGCTGGACCTGCTCTCGCGGTTACGCCCGCAGGGAGCTCAGTCCTCAGGCATACGATCGCGCTGGAAGATCAGGTGCTCAGGTGCCCAGGCCGGCGCACACGTGACGTACATCCGCAGCGGCACCTCGCCGTCGTTGCGCACGTTGTGCCACTCATGCGGCTCGATCACCACGCTGTCCCCGGCGGACACGAGGCGGCTCTCGTCCTCGACCATGACCACACCCTCGCCTTCAAGCACGTGGTAGACCTCCTCCATGAGGTGATGGTGCGGTTTGACCACCACGCCTGGGGGCACAACGATCTCCGCAATGCTCATGGCCTCCGCGGAGGAATTTCTGGGGCTGACAAGTTCCCGGGCGACGGCACGGTCGGCGGCCTCGTACCAGGGCTGCGCCTCGCGTTCGACGACCTCGACCTCCGCGTGCGCGGCAAGCGCCGCCAGGGCCAGGAGCGCCGGCACTATACGTAAAGGACTGCCATGGCTCATGCTGTTTACATCCCTCCCCGATACGTCGACTCAGCCAGGCAGCGTAGCGAATCCGGCGCCGCACCACCAGCCTCTGACCCGGGGCCGGTCCTCGCTGAGCGCATCGGTCGCAAGACCATACCTTTCGGTTGTTCTTGAAGATGCGGACTTTTCCATGGCGCCAATCTCTCCGACAGGCTCCTGGGTACAGATTAGCCGGAGCCCTGGGATAACGTTACCGTCCGTGAAGGCCCGGACAAGTGGTACGCTTGTCACCTAACCAATTTACATTTGGCATCAGCCACTGATCTGATGCACCTGGAGAAAACACTGCGGATGCAACAACCCGATCAGCCCACTCTGCGCGATATCGTCCTCGTCGGCGGTGGCCACAGCCATGTCGGCGTGCTGCGGCGCTTCGGCATGCAGCCGATCCCCGGCGTGCGCCTCACACTGATCTGCCGCGACACGCACACGCCCTACTCCGGGATGCTGCCGGGCTATATCGCCGGGCACTACAGCTACGATGAAGTGCACATCGACCTGAGCCGACTGGCGGAATTTGCCGGGGCGCGGTTTTTCCGCGACGAGGCCACCGGGCTGGACCTGGCGGCGCAGCGGGTGCTGTGCCGCGACAGGCCGTCGGTGCCCTACGACCAGCTGTCGATCAATATCGGCTCGACACCCCAGGTCGGGGAGGTGCCCGGCGCTGCCGACTATGCGGTTCCGGTCAAACCTATCCACACGTTCAACGACCGCTGGCTGGCATTGCTGGCGCGCATCCGCGCGCACGCAGGAGCGACCACGATCGCCGTGGTCGGCGGCGGTGCCGGCGGGGTCGAGCTGTTGCTCGCGATGCAGTACCGGCTGCGACAGGAATTGCAGGCGGCGGGACGCGATCCGGACGACCTGTCGTTCCACCTGTTTACAGCCAGCGCCCAGGTACTGCCCACGCACGCGCCGCGGGTGCGACGCGCCTTCGAAACCAGGCTGATGCAGCGAGGGGTCAATCTGCACACAGACTGCCGGGTCACCCAGGTCGACGGCAGCCGGCTGACGACAGAGCGTGGGGAGACATTCGATGCCGACGAGATTGTCTGGGTCACCCAGGCCGGTGGTGCCGCGTGGCTGCGCGAGACGGGCCTCGAACTGGATGAACGCGGCTTTATTCGGGTACGCGATACCCTGCAGACCCTGAGCGATGACAGGGTCTACGCCGCCGGCGACATTGCCACGGCGATAAATCACCCGCGGGAAAAGGCCGGCGTATTTGCCGTGCGCCAGGGTCCGCCACTGGCGCGCAACCTGCGCCGCGCCGTGCAGGGCCGCGCGCCGCGCCC
>CAYFVJ010000184.1:0-4944 GCA_964346555.1 uncultured Alteromonadaceae bacterium
TGAAGACCTGGCGCGGCTCATGGTCATTCCCCTGAGCGTTCGCGTCAGGGTCGCAATTGAGACGGTCCATGAACGCGTAGTCTGTCAACTGTGCCAGATCGTCGAGGTTTGCCACTTTGCCGGCGGGTTGTTGGGTCAGCTGCTCTTCCACACGCGCCTTTAATAACTTGAATCAGGAGACTTTGGAAATGCCTGGTCGATCGAAAAAACTCAATAGGTCGGCATCGTGTTATCGACCTGCGCAGCCCAGGCATGCACGCCACCCGTCAGGTTGGTAACGCGTGAAAATCCGTTTCTTTCTAAAAACACTCCGACGTTCATGCTACGTACGCCGTGGTGACAGATGCAGACAATCGGCTGCTCCGTGTCCAGGTCGGCAAGTCTGGCGGGGATGGTATTCATGGGCATCGTCACAGCTCCGCTGATGTGGCAGATCTGGAATTCCCAGGGTTCACGGACGTCCAGTAAAAGAGGCTTCACAGTTGCCTCATCCTCAAGCCATTTCGCCAGTTCTGGTGCAGTCAGGTTTTGCAATCCTACCTCGTTAACGGGTTCGATTTATTCAAGTGAAAGCCCTTGCCCTCTTTATTCGAAGATCATCGCTAGCCATTTAACGATCATTGCTAGCTAAGCTCGTGACTTAACGCACGCACCAAGCAATCTAAACGGCTGATTTTACTTGATTTTCATGGGAACATAACACGCACAACGCCTTCACCCCATAGGTGACCCGATGAACCGCTTCCACCTCCAGCAATCCAAGACCGTAACGTACACCGCTCAGGCGACCCTAGCGCTAAGAAACAAAGCGTAGCAGCCGGAACTTTCAGCGCAAGAGCTTGACGGATGCACAGTTCGCATAGACGCGCAGGTGTCTCCGCGGGCAGCACCAGATAGCACTTACAGTAGCGCGGCCTTGATCTTGCATAGCGCCGGTGGCCTAAGCTTGCACGCCCACCACACTGGAGCCATTGGATGCAGAACAATTCCCCTATCCGCACTTCTGTCGCCAGGCGCGAGCTACTGCGCCGCGCCGCCGGCACCGGCCTGGGCCTGGCCCTGGCCGGCGGCAGCCGCGCACTGTGGTCTGCCCCCGAACGGGCCTGGCCCGAGCCCCTGCGCGGCCTGCGCCCGATACCGGCGCTGCCCCCCATTGAGGCCAGCACCGATCGGATCATAGGCATGAATGTGTGCACGCGTCCGTTCCGGGCTCAGGGTCCACGCATCGAGCTCGAGCGCTTCGGGCGCAAACAGGTAGTGCACCATTATGGGCATGGCGGCAGCGGCTGGTCCCTGTCGTGGGGCAGTGCGGCCGAGGCAATCGCCTTGGTGAATAACACCGGAGCGCGCCAGATTGCTGTGATCGGCTGCGGCGCCATCGGCCTGACCACTGCGGTCGCGGCCCAGCGAGCGGGCTATGCGGTGACTATCTATACCCGCGAACTCCCCCCGGAGGTACGCTCGAACAACGCGACCGGCGTATGGTCACCGGACTCGCGCATCTGCACTGCCGAGCACGGCGAGGCCTTTGGCGACCGCTGGGAGCGCATGACGCGGCTGTCTCACCACCGCTACCAGAACCTCCTCGGCCTGCCCGGTCAGCCGGTGGAATACCAGGACATCTACCAGCTGTCTGATACCCCCTTTGGCGGCCCGGCGCATAATCCCTATCCCGAGGAACCACCCTACCCCTCCTTCAGCCGAGAGCGCACACCCGACCTGGGCCCGAAGCCGGTTGAGCTGAGCGCGCAGCAAAACCCCTTTGCGGTAGCCCATGCACGGCGCAGTTCGCTGATGCTGTTCAATATCAGTAGCTACACGCAGTTTTTGCTCAATGCTTTCGCCCGCCTCGGGGGCAGGCTGGAAATCATGACGCTGAGCGGCCCCGAGGACTTCGACAAACTCCGCGAGCACACGCTGGTCAACTGCACCGGCTATGGCGCCCGCGCACTGCTTGGCGATGAGTCACTGGTGCCAGTGCGCGGGCAGACCGCCAAACTGATTCCGCAACCCGAGGTGCAGTACGGCGTGCAGTATTGGGATGCGCACGTGTCAGCCTACCCGCGCCGCGACGGCATTCTGGTGCAGGCCGGTGCTGCAAATGATTTTGGTAATGCCAGCGAAACCGTGAACCCCAAGGAATCACTCACCGCAGTGGCGCGCCTGAATGCGCTGATGCAGGGTGTGCAGTCGCGCGCGAGCGCGCCGGCACCCTCCTGAGCGCGCAGCGCCACACGAACATCGGGGCGTGTTTGCGTGCGTATTCCGGCAAGCGTGACAGCCGATTCCAGTAAAACCCGGACATCGGTCACGTTGAAACGGGATGCGTGGTTAAGTTGGTGCGGAATAGGCAACTTGTCGCCGTCACCTAATCATGGTTTTTCGTCATTTAAAGTGGGTTTCAAGTCAAAACCCGCCTTGCGGCCAATCAGGTAAATCATGGTCATGTACCAGACATCGTTCCCGTGCCCGCACCCTCCCCGCCCAGCTCCCGCACGATGGTGCCGGGCGGCGCCCTGTGACGCCCGGCACTCAATGGCTCCGTGATCAGCCAGGCGTCAGTTACAATCCTTTGGCCCAGCGGCAGTCCTCCGGCGTGTCCCACGAGGGCTTCGGAACTTGGCACGCGTTGATCGGCAATTGAAGTGGAGTCGTCCCCACGGTACCGTCTAGAGCCGGGTCACGCCGGATACCGCTCAACATAGAGATCCTGCAACTCGCTGCTTGATTCGTCGGGATACTGACTGAGCGGCCAATCGGCAACGGTTGCGAGATCATCGGCCACCGCCGCCAACACTGCCTGCAGCTCCAGCGGCGCCAACCAGCGCGCGGGAATCGCCTCGACGCCGTGCATGCTGCCGAGCAGGTGGCCGGCAATGAGACCGGTCGAGTCACTGTCACCGCCGTGATTGACGGCCATCACGACGCCGTCCTCGAAGCTCCCGGCCCGCAACGCGCAGTAGATACTGATGCCCAGGGCCTCCTCGACTCGGAGCTTACGATGAAAACTATTGCACAACTGAGATACTTGAGTGATGGGCTTCCAGGGCTGTAAGGCTCTGAATTCAGGAGCTTTAAGAAACCGGCATGAGCGTTCTTCTGCGAAGACGCAGGGTGGCAACTCAATTTAATAAGCGGCGAACATTTTCTCCGATCGGCAGTTCAAAACTGTCAGCTGCAAGCACCATCGCGTCCTCAGACCGCACGAGTTTACTGGTGATGTAGACCCGGTCATGCGCGACCGTGTAGGTACCTACAACCGCAGCGTCCGCCTCGTACTTGCTCGCCAGTCTCGCCACATCGCGTGTCAGTAGAAACTCACCCTGTCCAGGATTGATGTAAAGGGTGTCACTGAGCAGCACTTCAACCACATTGAACCCCTTTTGCGTAATGGCCGCAGCCGCATGCTGTCCGAGCATACGGCCGAGACGCGAGGACCTGCCGAGCGCATCCATATTGGCGAAACTGGTGACAATCAGAATATGGTCTCTCTCGAGTCGAGGCGCAGAGCGCATCATGCGCTCCGCAGACCGCCCGACTTCCTCCACAATATTATTGTCGACGGGGACCCCGAGCTGTGTCCTGATTTGCTGGCAACCCGTCAACAGCATCAGGCACAGCAAGGCGGCCAGGGACAAGAGGCTCTGCCCGGGTAACCAGTGAGCCTTCACGAGCCACCTCCCCGAGGGCCCCTGACATCGAAGCCGCCTCGATGTTCCTTCGGTTCAATGCCGTCATAGAGTTCCTGATCAACTGCTCTGAAGTAATAGACAGAACTATTTGAGTACACCACTTCAGTGTTCGCTCTGGCGGTTGTGGTTAAAATAATTTCGGTGTTAGGAGTCTCGGTGTCGCTGTTGCTGATACTATATGCATCCAGCCCTGCAGCGATCGGAAACAGCATGACTTCCGGCTTCGAAAACTGCAGTCCTTTTCCAAGAAGAAATCCGGCAGCGGTCGACCCCGTGAAGAACCCAGCGGGCAGGTTTCGCTGGGTTCGCTCCTGATAACTCAGCACCTGGACATGGTAGCGAAGTTGAAAGTCGCCGCCTTCGTCGAACACACGCATTTCATTGTTCAGCAGGCCCTGGCTGAGCATGTGGTGATAGGCTTCCGCGAAATCCGAGCGCATATCAGTACTCTGCTCCGGACCCGAAGCGCCCAGCGTAAAGGCTGAGCCGGGCTTGAAGCGCCTGGCCATAAGCGAGGCCTCATTTTCTGCGATCAACTGCCAATGCGCTGCGGCCATTAATTTAGCCTGATAAATCTGTGGAAACTGTTCGGCTTCGGGAAAGTCAGCGGTAAGATTCCCCTCGGAGAAATGCGCGCAACCAGTCAAAAAAAGACCTGCGCTTGCGGCCCATACGCTGCGTCGCACCGTCATCATCAAAGCTCTCATGATGCACACCCTTAAATACCCAGGCCCTTCAAAAAACTCATTTAATGCTGAAAACACTGGTTGAAATCAGACTCACACCCGCAGACAAGAGAACAGGATTTCCAAAGCAATGCCCTGAACAACGACGTTGACCGAGACAATCATTGATCGTCTCACGTCGCGTCTGCGAAACGCTCGTAAGCGACTTGAAGTCTGGATGGGGCGTCAGATGATGTCTAGCTATTCTGTCCTTGCCGCGTACCGTCTTCCTTCTCTTCGGCAATGTTTTCAATGCCTTAGATTGGATGGTTCGTCTGTCTGTTGGCACACAGCGGACATCCACGCAGCCCCCCACCGCGCCGGGTCGGTCCCCGTTCGGAGTTCGGTCGCAAAAACGCCTCGCCGTGCTTCAGCTTGCGGCAGCCGCTGGCCTCGGTGGATTTTTTTTCAGCGGCGTGGCCGCCGGCGCCGTCCTGCACGGCGTGGTAGCTTGGGCGCCCATGCTCTTCGGGCTGGCTTGGCTGTTGTCGGCGATTGAGGATGTCCGGAGACGCCGCATCGTGGGG
>CAYFVJ010000185.1:0-4940 GCA_964346555.1 uncultured Alteromonadaceae bacterium
GCCGGTAGCGTTATTGAGCGGCAGGGTCAGATCGGCTTGATAGTGAACAAAATCGTCATCGGCATCCGCTTCGCTGCCCTCTTCCAGATTGGCGGCGAACAGGCGCAGCGACCCGGTGCCGGCGGGTACGATGAACGACAGAGCCAGCGGATTGTAGTCCCAGTCCGCCGAAAACTGGGTCTGGTGGAAGTAATCTTGCAGCGGGACGAGTCCGACCTGTGCATTGGTGCCGTTGAAGGCGTTGTCCGGCCGGAAGGTATAGTCCATCACCGCGTGTCGCACCGACACATTGGTCTCATTGCCGCCACGCCGGACGTCCGTGGTTATCACATTGTCGGTGGTATGCTGCAGCTCGAACTGGACGTGGGTCTTGAACTGTTCGTCGAAGGCAATGTCCACATTCTGCCGCAGACGCAGGCGCGCAGCGGTCTGGTTATCGTCTCCATTGGGCAGGTCGTTATCAGCGCTATAGAAATTGACCCGGTATTGCCCGCCGAACGTCGCCGTCGGCCCGCCGGCTGCGGCCACCGGCGCGGTGGAGGACTCTTGACGTGCCTGTTTGAGTTCGTCTATCTGGCGTTGCAGATCCTCGATCCTGTCGTCGGTCGAGGCGCCGAACACCGCGGGGGCTGCCAGCGCCAGACAGGTCGAAAGACACGGGGTGACAGGGCTTGATCGCATAGTGATACTCCTCCGTGCAGGTGGTCTTTTTTTACATTTTCTGAGCGGCTTGCAAGACATCCTTCGCCGTTTGACCGTTGCTGTGAATGCAAAACAGAGACCATCCGGCTGGATGCCTTCGTAGCGAGACGAGTTACGGTTTTGGCGATGCCGGGAGTTACGACCCGGTAACGGAAATGATCTGTATTTGTTACCATCTGGTAACGCTGACAGGCCAAAACGATCGCTGAACGCCCGGGAATCCGGAACAGCCGCCGTATCGTCGTGTCCGGAGAAAATCGTGCGCCTGATGTCCATGACCGGCGGTTAACCGCCGACGGCCGGCCGGCGCGGGCACGCCCGCCGCCAGTCCCCAGTGACGGCGATATGCGTTAGAATCGAGGCTAGTGATCCCGTCCAGGTGCAACGCAACACCCATGTCGTTCAGATTCATTTTTGATTTGCTGCTGTGGGCTCTGCTGGCATTTGCCGCCGGCGGCGCTGTTGCGGCGGACACGCAGCCGGCGGCGCCCGCCGTGCGCATCGGGGTGACGCCGGTGATCCTCGACGAGCGCCTCGACATTCTGCAGGACTGGCAACACTACCTGAGCGATAAACTGCAACAGCCGGTCGAGTTCGTGCAGCGGCGCAGCTACCAGGAAGTGACCGAGCTGCTGCTGGCGGGCAATATCGATTTCGCCTGGATATGCGGTTATCCTTTTGTGCAACACAAGTCGCGCCTCAGGCTGCTAGCCGTGCCGCTGTTCAACGGCCAGCCGTTGTACCGGTCCTACCTGATCGTCGACCACCGCGATTCGGTGACGCGGCAGATCGGCGATCTGCAGGGCAAGGTGTTCGCCTACTCCGATCCGAACTCCAATTCCGGTTATCTGGTGCCCCAGTATGAGCTGCTGCGCCAGGGCATCAATCCGAACCAGTTTTTCCGCACGGCGTTCTTCACCTGGTCGCACCGGGATGTGATCAACGCCGTGACCGAGGGGGTCGCCGACGCCGGCGCGGTGGACGGCTATATCTGGGAAACGCTGGCCCGCACGGCGCCGGAGCTGGTCAAAGGCGCCCGCGTCGTCTGGAAATCGCCGCAATACGGTTTCCCGCCGCTGGTCGCGTTACGCACCCTGCAGAATGACTATTTCATCCGGCTGCAGGAGGTCCTGACGCAGATGCGCAACGACAGCGAGGGACAGCAGCTGCTGGACAGACTCAACCTCGACGGGTTCAGTGTCGAAGAACCCGGCCTGTTCGACAGTATCGACAGCAACATGCGCTTCGTACGCGATGCGGCCAGATCGAATGTTGCGCAACCTTAGCTACCGTTACAAAGTCCCGCTGGCGTTAGGGCTCATCATCCTGCTGACCGGTGCCATTGTGTCCGCCGGCCTGCTGTACCGGACCACCAGAACCCTCGAGCAGTCGCTGATCGTCAACGCCCAGCAGCTCGGGGAAGTCCTGGCACGCAGCCTCGGCGAGCACCTCCAGCATGACGCCGTCTGGGGTGCCTACCAGCTCATCCGTTCGCCCGCCCGCTACACCGCCAACCGTTACCTGCAACCGCACAATATCCTGGTGCTCGACCACAGCAACACCGTGTTTGTCTCCACGGATGCCCGGCGTTTTCCGCTGTCGGTGCCACTGCAGACGCTGGGCGCCGAGTTCCGCCTGCTGGATGAGCAACTGACCATGCATCCCGATTCCAACCGCGTCATCGACTTCGCGGAAAACGCACACATGATCATCGCCCTGCCGGTGCGCATGGGGGATGCCGTCGTCGGCCATGTCGCCATCCTCTACGATGGCTCGCTGTTTACGCAGCAACTGGTGCTGCAGTCCATGGAGGCCGGCATAATCACGCTGGCAATTCTGGGCGGTCTGCTGCCGCTGGGCTGGCTGTTCGGCAACCGTATCGCGCAGCCGCTGGTCAAGCTCACCCGCTGCATGTCCGAGGTGGGGAAAATGACGCCTGCCGAAATGGACTGCAAGCTGATTGATTCCAGGGACGAAATCGGACGCCTGAGCCAGCAGTTCCGGGAGATGTTGCGAGAGCTGGAAAACAAGCAGGATCTGGAGAAATCGATAATGGTCTCCGACCGCCTTGCCGCCCTCGGCCGGCTGGTCGCGGGCATCGCCCACGAGATCAACAACCCCCTGGCCGGGATGCTCAACGCCATCAATACCTACAAAAAACACGGCAGTAACGACCCGCTGGCGCTGAGAACCGTGGACCTGCTGGAACGTGGACTCGAGCAGATACGTACGACGGTATCAGCGCTGATCGTGGAAGCCAGGATCACTCGGACGCCATTGGGACCACAGGATATCGAAGACATACAGACTCTGGTGATGCCGCAGGCACGTAAGAAACACTTGCAACTTAGCTGGGAGAGTAATCTCGAACAGGCGATCGATCTGCCCTCATCCCTGGTTCGCCAGGTCCTGCTCAACCTGGCCTTGAATGCGATTCATGCCGCACCCGAAGGAAGCGAAATAACCTGCCGTGTTTCCCGGCAAGATAATGAACTTCACATCAACATGATCAATGCCAGCGACCGCATCCCCGTCGAGAAACTTGAGCGGTTGTTCGAGCCCTTCGTCGGTAGCAGCGACTCGGGTAGTGGCCTGGGGCTATGGGTTACTTATCAGATCATCGAGCAACTCGTGGGGAAGATCAGCATTACCACGCCGGATGGACAAGTCAGTGTCGCAATCCATCTGCCGCTCCAGGAAGTGGAGGCCGCATGATGACTGACAATGCCCAAGTCGTATGCCTGGTCGAGGACGATGCCATCATGGGTCAATCCCTGAAAGACCGCCTGGAGCTCGAAGGCATTGATTGTGACTGGTGCCAGACACTCGCCGAGGCGCGCAGCCGCATCACCGCTCACCGGTATGCGGCGGTGGTCAGTGATATCCGTCTGCCTGACGGAAACGGTGAATCGCTGTTAGATGAGCTGCTGGTCAGTAGTGGTCAAATCCCTCCGCTCATCTACATCACGGCCTACGGCGATCTGCAGCAGGCCGTCGGCTTGTTGCGGCGCGGGGCCGCTGATTACATCACCAAACCCTTCGATATGGACGCATTCCTGGAGAAACTGCGAAGCCTATGCCCGGACTGCGCCGCTCAACCCGAACGATTGGGACCGAGTGTACCTGTACTGGGTTGTTCAGCCGCCATGAAAAGGATGCAGGAATTGCTGACAAGGATAGCCGGTCATGACGTACCGGTACTGATCACCGGCGAATCCGGCGTCGGCAAGGAGCATGCTGCACTATTCCTGCACCAGGCGGCGTACGGCAATGGCGAAAGCCCGTTCGTAGCGGTCAATTGCGCGGCCATACCCGAAGGTCTGATGGAAACCGAGCTGTTCGGCCACGAATCCGGTGCCTTTACCGGCGCCCGCAATCTGCACAAGGGGCTGTTCGAGCAGGCACAGGGAGGCACTCTGTTTCTCGACGAGATCGGTGAAATGCCGGCGTCCATGCAATCCAAGCTCCTGCGCGCCATTCAGGAAAAGGCCATCCGCCGGGTGGGAGGAACCAGCGCCATCCCCACTTCGGTGCGCCTGGTATGCGCGACCAACCGGGATCTGTGTCAGGCAGTGGAAAACGGGAGTTTCCGGGAAGATCTGTTTTTCCGCATCAACATCATTCCGGTGCACATCCCACCGCTGCGGGAACGCCCTGAAGACATTGCCTGGTTCGCAGAAAGCTTTATCGATGATCACAATCGGCGCAGCGGCAGACCGCCGAAGCAGCTGTCCGCCGCCGCCAGAACCTTCCTGCAGCAGCAGGAATGGCCCGGTAATGTACGGGAGCTGTACAACCGGATCGAACGTATCTGCATTCTATCCGACAAGACGACCATCGGCATCATGGAACTATCCGGGAATCCGGCGTTATCAGCACCGGCAACACCCCTGCGTGATGATCATTCCAGCCTCAAGGATTATCTCGAAAGCTGTGAACGCGATTACATTGTGCGGATGCTGGAGCAGGAAAGCGGCCGTATCGCCGCGACTGCTGCGCAACTCGGTATCAGCCGTAAAAACCTGTGGGAGCGGATGCGCAAACTCGGCATTCAGTCGAGTAATACCCAGGATACGGATGTCTGATCCTGTATGGGCGGGATGTTGCCAGGTTATTGATTTGGTAGCGGGGGCTCCCTCTGGCCTGTTATCGCTACATTGAGCTCAACCCGGTGCGCGCTGGCATGGTCGAGGCGCCGGGCGAGTAGTTGTAGGGTGGATGAGCGAGAGCGAAATCCA
>CAYFVJ010000186.1:0-4929 GCA_964346555.1 uncultured Alteromonadaceae bacterium
AATCTTGAAGATAGTCGAGCGGATCGACGAGAGTGAACTGGTCCGCATGTCCGAAGAAATAATCGAGTAGGTGCTTATGACCGACTCCGTAGACGATGAGGATGCGGTCGCCTGGCTCAGCAACCTGGGCCGTCTGGGTGAAGATATGAAGGTTCCGGCGCCACCATTCGCTCATTTGCTCGGTGGCGTACGGCCTATCCCGATCGCCCATCTGTGAAAGCGTCAGGTAATGTGAGTGAAGCGAGTCAAAGGCCTCGCCATTCAGCACGATCAACCGCTCGCGGAAAGACTGATCCTCCCGGCCTTTCAGGACTTCTTCATATCGAGCGCCGATCTGACTGTTGCTCTCGATCAGGTGGGACTGGCCCGCCTCCTCGGCCGCTGCAATCATGCCGGGAAAATCCATGTAAACCTCAAACCGATCGATTGTGAAGTCGGCGGCGTACAGCCGCTCATGGCCCAGCTCGGCGGCCAGACGCATGCCGATCTGTTGGCGCTCGTTGGCTGCGAGCGGATGTTCCCCGGCAAGGTAGGCCTGATACTTGGCGTTGAAGGTTTCCTCGTGTTCCGGCATCAGTTCAACTACAATCTTGGTAGGCTGAAACCGGCGCAGCCGTTCAACCACCTCTACGATTTCGGCCTGACGCTGAGTTGTTAGCGTGTCGTCAGCTTCTGCGCTGAGATGATAGCTTCCAAGTACCATAACCTGCGGACGATCATCCTGCGCCATTGCCGGAAATGGCAGGATCAGGCTGATGATCAGGGTCTTAAATAGCGAGTTCATGGCAGTTGCTCCGTCTGTTCGCGCGAATGGGCAATATAATCACTCTCCGCTGAATTCCAATCAACCCAACTAATGGCACTGGTCCGGCATCGTCTCGAGGCGCAGGATGAAGACTATGCAATCTGATACGCAAGATCAACCGGGGCTCCGGCGCGGACTGGCCGGGACCACTTGCCATGGCCCAGATACCTGGAAGCCGATGGACCAAGACGGTCGATCGCGCTTGAGCCTGGTGCTACCCGAGTGAAGGCATGGCCGTCGTCTTTACAACTGATGCCATTCCCGGGGGATATTCGCTGAATCGCGGCGCATTGGCGCAGGCTATACTCGCTCCAATTATCGAACTGGCAGAGAAATAACCGCGTTTTGTTTTTACCCGACACCCTCAGCTATTTTGATCTCCTGCTACGTGCAGCTACCGCCGGGCCGCTGTCGCTGACGGCGGCGCTGCTGATTTGGCGCTACCGCACGGCCGAACATCTAAGCCTGGCGGCATTGTGTTTTTGCGTTATCTGCTATTTAGGGCTGACCGCCCCCGCCTCCAACAGCTTTCCCGCATTGCGCCTGATTGCTCTGGCGGGAACCAATTTTGCCGGTATCGCGCTGTGGTTTTATGGCATTCATGCCTTTAACAGCCAGTGCCATACCGTCAACTGGTCTCGCTGGTTGAAAGCGGCGGTGATCGGTTTTTTGATCTGGCACGCCAGTTACTTTCTGTTGCTGGGTGGGCAGGGGCTCTACCATGACTTTTCTCATGGCCTCGCTGTGGTACTCAGCGCCCACGTTTTGTGGCTGGCGGTCAGAGGCTTTAGCGAGGAGTTAAGCAGCGGTTACCGGCTGGCGCGGGTGTGTATCACCATGATTGCCGCGGCGTTGATGCTGTTTCTGGCTGTTAACGAATTTACCCGCTCGGTGGCGGTGCGCCAGCCCTTGGTCAGCCTGATAATCGCCGGCCTGGTGTTTGTTTTTATCTATGGCTTATGTCTGGCTGTGCTGAGTGCCTTTCAGGAAGCGCGCGAAAATTCAGGTATCAACGAAACTGAACCCGATAAACCGACTGTTCATGACCCGATCCGCCAGGCATTGAAGGCGTTTATCGAGGCACGGCGCTACACTGAGTCTGGCCTGACTATCGCCTCTCTGGCCAGGTCGCTGGACGTGCCAGAGCATAAATTGCGGCGGGTGATTAACCAAAAATTGGGCTACCGCAACTTCAGCCAGTTTCTCAACCACTACCGCATCGCCCGCGCGCAGGAACAACTGACCGACCCGGCGCTCCGCGATACCCCTATTCTGACCTTGGCACTAGAGCTGGGTTATGGCTCGATCGGGCCGTTTAATCGGGCCTTTCGCGAACAAACGGGTGTCACACCCACCCAATTTCGCCAATCTGTACGTTGATTTCATAATCGGCCAGCATTTTTCATAATCGGCAAGACCCGGCGTCGCTGTTCATACATGATTACTACTCGTAATTCCTTTGGTAACCGCTCAAACCGGATGTGTCGTAGTGACCATGAAAAGCAAAGTTGCCGCAGTCGCCGTGCTGCTTCTGTTGGTTGTTTTCTGGCTGGGTCTGCCCGTGTACCAATTTTTCGCGCATCGCGGACAAGCCCCCTTGCTTCCCGCCCAGAGCTGGGTCCTTCCCGGTGAGGTTCCATCAGCGCAAGAGATTTCATCCCCCGACTATGGCGAATCGGGTAAAGCGGCACTGAGCGCACTGGAGCAACACCGGCAAGCGATTAACACGGCGGCCATCTCCGCGGCAGTAGCCATTGACAGACAAGTTGTCTGGGCCGGCGCCAGCGGCTGGGCAGATATTGATCAAAAGGTACCCGCCACCCCCGCCAGTCGCTTTCGTTTAGGCAGCACCTCGAAGGCCGTCACGGCGACAGTGCTCGCCCGGCTGGTACAGAAACGGGAGGTGAGCCTGGATAACCCCATTGGCGATTACTTCCCGCACATCCCCGCCGAGCACTGGAGGCCCATAACCCTGCGGCAACTGGCCTCTCATACCGCCGGCGTCCCCCATTACGGTCAGGTGCAGGACAAGATAGGCAGGTACCACCTGGCCAGCCTGCAAAAACATTTCCCTACCGCCAACGAGGCATTGTGGCTGTTTGACGATACTCCGCTGCTGTTTGAACCCGGCAGCAACTATCACTACTCTAGCCTCGGCATCGTACTTATGTCTGCCACCCTGGAACAGGCCTCCGATAAAACCTACCAAGAGCTGGTAGAGCAAGAACTAAGCGACCCCAGAAACCTGTCCACGTTAATCCCCGACGAGGAGCATGCAGAGCAGCGAGTGACCTTTTACTGGAACGATGCGGGCCGCAGCAACGAAGTACGCCGCTGGCGCAAGGTAGACCTCAGCCACCGCCTTGCCGGTGGCGGGTTCATCGCCACCCCCTCGGACGTGGCCCAGGTGGGCAGCGCCTTTATCGACGACAGCTTTATTCAACCGCATACCAGAGAAACCTTCTGGACCCCGGTACAAACACCGGGCCACCCGACAGACCATCACCCCTATGCGCTGGGCTGGCGGGTTTCGCAGATAGACCTATCGGATGGCCGCTCGTTAATGCACGCCAATCATGGCGGCGTGTCGCGGGGATCGCAGAGCTGGCTGATGGTGATACCGGAGTTGAATATGTCCGTCGCAGTCATGATTAATACCACTACAGAGGAGTTCTGGGACTTTGGGTCCGTGTCTTATGACTTGGTGGAGACGTTTTTGTCGCATGCAAACGTAGAAAGCGCGATCTCCGCCATCGAAAGCAGGCGGCGACAGCCATGCCTGGCGCCGCCGCGCCTACTGGGGGGCAGCCTGGCCCTCAACGTGGACAATCTCGAACCGGGAGCCCGTAACTGATGCCTTTTCCCAGACATTACGAAATCGCGCGGTGGCTGTTGGCGTTTTCCATGAACGCGAGTGCATGCCTCTGCGTCCCCGATACCGTGCATGCAGGTGAGCTGGACGACAACACTGTCACACGATTGGACAGCGTGCTGGAGGATCTGCGCGCGGCGCATGACGTACCAGGCATGGCCGTCGGCATTCTGGAAAACAGCGAGCCAGTTTATGCGAAGGGCTTCGGCGTGCGCAGCCTTGAGACGGAAGCGCCTGTCGACGCCGACACGCTGTTTCCTATCGCCTCAATCTCCAAGACGTTCACGGCGACGGCGATCATGCAACTTGCCGAGCAGCAGGCCGTCGACCTGAATGCGCAACTGTCGACATACCTGCCGCAATTCCGGCACAGCGGTATTTCCATCCTAAATCTGCTGACCCATACGGCGGGTCTGTCGGATACCTCCGCGCCGAAGGGGCGCAGCGAAGTAGAGGCCGTGCTGGCCTATGTCGCCAACGTCGCTAATGACGGTACGGATTTCGCGCCCGGCAGCGGCTGGGCCTACGCCGATACCCATTTCAACATCCTCGGCGCGGTGGTGCAATCGCTGAGGGGGACACCCTTCCCTGACTACGCCAAGGACAAGCTACTAGAGCCGCTAGGCATGACACGCAGCAGCTTTCGGCCCGTCGCGGATACCGAAAATATCGCCCTTCCGCATACCGGATGGTTCAGGCTCAGCCCGCGTGGTGGGCGGGCATGGAATATTGCCTTCGCACCTAGCGAGGGCCTGCACAGCTCGGCACGCGACATGCTGATCTGGGCCAAAGCCAATTTGGACAATGACCCGCGCCTTATGATGCCGGGCACTTACGCCGCTATGCATGAACCGCGCATGGATACCGCATGGAACGGCGTGCGCATGGCCCTTGGCTGGCAGGTAGAAGGCCCGTCGGGTGCACCCGTGCTGCGCCACGCGGGTGGCATGGACGGAGTCGCAGCGCTGCTGACCCTGTATCCCGACTCGGGACGCGCAATCGTCATTCTGTCCAACGCAGAGGAGACGCCACGTTTTGAGATCCGCCGCGCCGTCAATGCAATTCTTGACAGTGTGGATTAAATAACGCGGCAACCAACGAGCAAACAACGCAGAACGTCCACACTTTTGGTTGCAATGAACCGGGGCTTCCGGGGACAGTATACTTAATTGCAAGCCTGACTGCGAGACGAAACTACTTTCGATTCTGATTTCGGCTCCGCCGACTTTTGCCTGTTGAGTTGCGTCAGCTC
>CAYFVJ010000187.1:0-4927 GCA_964346555.1 uncultured Alteromonadaceae bacterium
ATCGCGCCGGGCGAGCGGGTCGCCCTGGTCGGTCGGAGTGGCGCCGGAAAATCCACGCTGCTGGATCTCATGTTCGGGCAGTGGCGCGAGCGCGCCTGCTACATGCCCCAGTCCCTCGGGCTGGTGGACAGTCTGTCGGTGTTTCACAACGTCTTCATGGGACGGCTGGACCGGTGCGCAACCTGGTACAGCCTGGTGAGCCTGCTGCGGCCCTTTGCCCACGATGTGGCGATTATCGAGGAGTTCCTCGACCAGCTCGGCCTGCAACGGCTGCAGCGGCGCCGTGCGGGGGAGCTCTCCGGCGGTCAGCGCCAGCGGGTCGCCGCGGCCCGGGCGCTGTACCAGCATTCCGAGCTGTTACTCGCCGATGAGCCGGTGTCCGCCCTGGATGGCCCCCTGGCGGAGACCGACCCGACCCCGGCGCGGGTGCTGCCCTGGCGCACCGGCAGCGTGCCGCGACAGCTGTTCACCCGCGTGGCCCAGGCGGCGCCGCACCTGGCCAGCTATACCGCCTACCGCCTGGAATGCGGCCTGCGCTCCAGCGCCATCCTCGGCTTTGTGGGTATGCCAACGCTCGGCTTCTATCTGGAATCCGCCTTCGCCCAGGGTGCCTACTCGCAGGTCGGGCTGCTGCTGCTTACCTTCTACCTGCTGATCGCCACGCTGCGGCTGTGGGTGCGGCCGCGACTGCTCCCGGTGTACGTGGTCGCCGCACCTTTCCTGCTCGGCGACGGCCTGCCCATCGTCTGGGGCAACGCGGCCCGCTTCTTCGGCCATGATATCGTTCCGGCCCCGTTGCGCGGCGGCACGGCGGACTGGGCCGCGCTCGCCGACTGGCTGTGGCAGCTGCTCGCCCTGCAGGCGCTGCCGGGGCTGTTCACCACCGTGGTTCTGACGCAGATCGCCCTGGTGGCTACCGGGTTTGTCGCGCTGCTGACCTACCCGCTGATATCGCGGCACTTTACCGGGCGCGTCGGCACCGGCGCCGGTCACTTGTTCCTGGTGATCGCGCGCTCCACACCGGAATACCTGCTTGCCTATATCCTGCTGCAGCTCTGGGGCCCGTCAATGCTGCCAGCCATCGTTGCCCTGGCCCTGCACAATGGCGCCATCATCGGCCACCTGATCGGCCGGCGCAGCAACCAGCTGGTGCTGCGGCCCGGTGCCGCGACCGGCATCAAGCGCTACAGCTACGAACTGACACCGCGGCTCTACGGCCCCTTCCTCGCCCTGGCCCTGTACCGCTGGGAAATCATCATGCGCGAGACGGCCATTCTCGGCATCCTCGGTATCACCACCCTCGGCTTCTATGTGGACAGCGCCATCCAGGACCTGCGCTTTGACCGCGCCATGCTGCTGATCCTGGTCACCGCGCTGGTGAATATCGGGGTGGATGCCCTCGCGCGCCGTCTGCGGGGTAGGCTGCCCGGCAAGGTACCGGCAACCTAGCGTTAGTTGCCGCAGCTGTCCGCTGTGCGCCATCTGCGGACAGTTAACGTGCCGACAAAATGCGGTGGCTCTTGTTGCCTCAAAAGCATTCCCGTTTGCAGTTGACACCCGTTTCTATCCATTATAGTTTGTTGGATAATTCCCATTCTCATCGAAAGGAGGTCCGATGGCCACTCCCAACAGAGCAGCATGCATTGCCGCTCTCATCGCAACGGGCCTGCCTGCCATGCCCTCCCTGGCCCAACAAGTCACTGCCGACCCTGAGAAGACATCGACTGCCACCGGCGGCGAGAGGGCTGAACGTCTCGAGGAAGTCATCGTGGTCGGCAGGGCGCAGCGGCTTTACCAGGTCGGTGAGACAAGCACCGCGAAATTGCCTGGTCAGCCGCTCGATACACCGATCGCGATCACGTCGATCAACGAACAGTTGATTGAAGATCAGGGCGCGCGCGATGCGCAAGACATCTACCGCAACATCTCCGGCGTCAGTGTGTTCAGCTATGCCGGGGTAACGGCGCGCGGCTTCCGACAGGAGGAGATCTTCTTCGATGGGCTGCGCGGCGATCCGTATATTGGCTTCAACGTGCCACAGTTGTTTAACGTCGAGCGCGTCGACTTCCTCAAAGGGCCGGCCGGCATGCTGTATGGACCGGGCGCCCCCGGCGGACTGTTCAACTATGTGACCAAGAAACCGGAGCAGGAATTTTCAGCCAACATCAAAGCTATCGTAGGCAACCGCGACCGCTTTGGCGGGAGCGGCGAAATCACCGGAGGCCTTACCGACAACATCGCCGGGCGCTTCGGGGTGTTTTACGAAGAAGAAGACAGCTTCCGCTTCAATGCTGACGTGGAGACGCTGATTCTCGACGCCGGGTTTTCATTCGATCTGGGCATTGCGGATATCGTGGTCCAGGCTACCCAGTACAATCAGGATCAAGCCGGCAATCGTCTGCGCGGGGTGCCGGTAAATGACGACGGCGATTTCCTTGTTACCAACCGCTGGAACCACAACGAGGCCAGCGACTTCCTCAATCTGGAATCGACCAACCTGCAAGTAGCAGCAGACGGAGCTATCACGGACAACCTGACCTGGGACGCCACGTTCCGCTATACAGATGCAGAGCAGGTCCAGAATTATCACGAGCCGCGCGCGCTGATCGACAGCGATGGCGATGGCGCACCTGACCTGGTCGGCCGTGAATTTCGCGACCAGACTCGCACGGAGGAGCAGTATACTTTCGGCGCCAATGCCGTCTGGTCGGCCGATATCGGCCCCGTCCAGAACCGCTTGCTTGGCGGCTTCGAGTATTTTGATGGCACGAACGAATTCCTGTCCGGGAGGGCAAATTTAACTGCGGATTTCGTTACGCGCTTCCTCACAGGAACCAGCCTGCCGGGCGACATTATTCCGCTGGAATTGAGCGCGACGCCGAATTACGGTGTAACCGATCCTACGCAATACGACATCGGTTTTAGACCACTTCGAGTGTCGGACTCCGAGCGTGAAGGCTTCTATCTGCTCGACGAGGTGACCATCGGCCCCATCATCCTGTCTGGCGGCGTACGGTTCGACTCTTTCAGCAACGGCGACCTGGACGAAAGTGACGAGACACTGCGCTTCGGCGCGGTTTACAAGATTCGTGATGATGTATCGCTGTTCGTGCAATGGGCCGATAGCTTCGTCCCGCAAAGCGAAGGCAATCAGAACCCCCAAGTCGGTGGACCGTTCGCTCCGGTTACGGGTGAGATCATCGAAGCCGGGATCAAGACCAGCCTTGCCGATGGCGGTGTGCGAACGAGCCTTTCCGTTTACGAGATAAAACGGCAGAATTTCCTGCAGCTGCTGCTCGACGCCAATGGTCAAACTGTCGATGCCGGAGATGACGGTCGGGACGATCTTAACGCGCTGGGCGAGGTGACCAGTCGCGGCATAGAGTTCGACGTCGCTGCTGACGTGACCGACAACTGGGTCTTGACGCTGGCTTATGCCTACAATGACACCGAGATTACCGAAGATAATGGTACGATAGGCTTCAGAAACAGTGTCGGCACCCGCTTTGCCAATGCGCCGAAGCACCAGTTGGGCCTGTGGACCCGGTATCAGCTACCCTCGATCAACACCGCCTTCGCCTTCGGGGCAGATTATGTGGACGAGCAGGTCAGCCTGTCGGGCCAGACGGTCAAGGACTTCGCCATATTTGACGCCTCGATCATCTGGGAGCCGGACCCGGTCAAGGTCCAGCTGAGGATCGACAATATTTTCGATGAAACCTATGCTCGCAGCGGTTTCATCGAGCGCACGGGCCATTTCCCCGGTGAACCCCGGACGGTTTTCCTGGAGGTCGGCTACAGCTTCAGATGATTCGTGACCGCATCTGTGCAACAGAGCAGCCATGGCCAATATCGGAACGACGATACATAGCAGCCGCGCTGGAGTCTGCATCGATGGATCGGAGTGAAGCAAAGTCTGCGTGTTGAATGCGTCCCGCCACCGACCCACTGTTCTCGAGCGACGTGATCGGGCTGACTGCGACTTTTGCTTCCGTGGCTTCTGACTAAGCGAGGCTCCTGATTGGCGATTCGGCGACGCTTTTTTTTCGACCTTCATAGCTGGGCTGGTGTGAAAATCAGCCTCTTCATGTTTTTTATCGCGTTCACCGGCACGCTCGCGGTGTTCGCCCACGACATCGACTGGCTGATCACGCCCGAGATGCGGGTCGAAACGGCCGATTCTCGGGTCACTTTCGGCGACATGCTCGATGCCGCCCGCACTCGCTATCCCAACTGGACCCCGTTTTACCTGTCCGAGCCGTTCGAGCCTTGGTTCGCCGCTGAGCTGATCGCGCTGACCGCGGATGGCGAACGTCGGCGCATCTATCTCGACCCCTACCGCGGCGAGGTCACCGGCGACGTCGACTGGTTCAGCGCCCATCGCATTCTGCGCGAAACCCATCGCCATCTGATGCTGCCGACGAAGATCGGTGTGCCCATCGTGTCGCTGCTGGCTATCCCGCTGCTGATCTCGACGGTCACCAGCTTCTGGATCTACAAACGCTGGTGGAAGGGGTTTTTCAAGAAGCCGCGCGCCGATCGCAAGCGACGCTTCTGGGGCGATCTCCATCGCCTGACCGGGGTTTGGTCGCTCGCCTTCCTGTTTATCATCGCTTTGACCAGCCTGTGGTATCTTTTCGAATCGCTCGGCGGCCACGCACCGCGGGCAGCAGAAATACCGCGCGGCGATGCCGAACGGCCGCCGACGGCGGTCACCGGGGCGCAGCTCGACGCCATGGTTGAAAAGGCGCAACAACGCTACCCGGGACTGGACATCGACACCATCCGCTTTCCGCTCAATCACGGCCAACCGGTTTTCCTGCAAGGTCAGACCGATGCTGTGCTGGTGCGTCCCCGCGCCAATGCCATTGCCTTCGATGCGGCGAACGGCGAAGAAGTCCACCGCCACTACGCGGGAGATCTCAAC
>CAYFVJ010000188.1:0-4835 GCA_964346555.1 uncultured Alteromonadaceae bacterium
GTCCGCCGCCGAGCGCGACCCCTCGCTGGATACCCGCCTGCTGGCGACCCAGATCGACCGGGACTTCGACAGCTACCGCTTTGGTGACTACACCATGTGGGGCCTGGCTTTCCTCGGCGATTTCAACTGGGACAGCGGTCTCAGCGTCACATTGGGGCTGCGCCAGGACTGGTTAGACATGGAATCGAACTCGGATACCAATCGAGTTCGATCACCGGACGAGGAACTGTTGTCAGCAGCCGATACCGACGGCATCGCCACCTTCGGTGACAATGACAGCATCACTTCCTGGAACTTGAGCGTGAGTTGGGATACGCCGCTCGGGCTCATTCCCTACGTCACCGCCGCCGAACAATCCACGGTGATCGCAAACCAGATGGGTGACTTGCCAACGGACTTAGTAAGAGAAGATAACGCCACCGATGCGTCGGAACTGTGGGAAGTCGGCATCAAGGGTAGCTATCTGGAGGATTCGCTTTATTTCGCTTTGGCCTACTATGAGCAGGAGCGCACGGATTTCAGTGCCCAGTCGATCGTGACCAACGCGTCAACCAATACCGAAGGCATAGAGGCGGAGCTACGCTGGGTGATCACGCCGCAGCTGGTGGTGACAGCGGCCTGGACCAATGTCGAGGTGACCATGATCGAGGCACAGGAAAACGGCAGTCGGTTCAGCTTTTTCGGCGCCGACGACATGCCTCAGATTGATCCAGCGCTAGTCTACGGCGGCCAGGCGATCGGTTTTGTTTCCGCCGACGGCGACGCCATTAAGCAGGGTATTCCCGAAAACATCTTCTCGGCGACGGCAACCTACGACTTCGAGAACGGGGTGGCGGTCAACGCCAGTGTGATCGATGTCGACTCCACCTTCTCCGGTTTTTCCAAAGCGGTGGAGCTGCCGGCCTACACGCTGGTCAATGCCGGGGTTACCTGGGAAATGGAAAACCTGAAGCTCAGCGTTACCGGCAAAAACCTGACAGACGAGGAGTACTTCCGCGGCAACTTCACCAACCTGTTCGGCAGCCAGATCGTGCTCCCGGAGCTGCCGCGACACTGGGTGGCCAAGGTGGGCTACCGCTTCTAGAGGCGGCGGCTGTCTCGCCGGCAGAACAGCTTTCCAGCCCTCTTCGGAGGGCTTTTTTTTGCCGGCCCGACCAGTGCGGTGGCATACTCAGCTGCGCTGGATCACGATTCACAGATAATGGAAAAAATACATGCAGGACTTCATCCAACGACTGCCGAAAGCCGAGCTACATGTGCACCTTGAAGGCACCCTGGAACCCGAGCACATTTTCTCGCTCGCCGAACGCAATGGCATTGCCCTGGCGTATGCGACGCCCGACGACGTTATCGCCGCGTACGACTTTCACGATCTGCCCTCCTTCCTGAAAATCTACTATGCGGGGATGGACGTGCTGCGCACTGAGCAGGATTTTTACGATCTGACGATGGCCTACTTCCAGCGCGCCGCGGCGCAGAACATCGTTTACGTCGAGCCGTTCTTTGATCCCCAGGCGCACACGCTACGGGGCATCGGTTTTGACACCGTCCTGAACGGTATACACCGGGCACAGCGCGATGCCGCACGCACGCTGGGCGTCGAAAGCGGGCTGATCATGTGCTTCCTGCGCGACATGAGCGCGGAGTCCGCGATGGCGCATCTTGACCTCGCAGAGCCTTATATTGACCGGCTGATCGGCGTCGGCCTGGACTCGGACGAAAAGGACAATCCGCCGGCAAAATTTGCGTCGGTTTTTGCGCGCGCGCGGGACCTGGGGCTGAAGCTGACAATGCACTGCGACGTCAACCAGAAAGACATTCTCGGCCACATCGATGAGTGCCTGACATTGATCGACGTCGATCGCATCGACCATGGCATCAACGCACTGGAGGACGACGGCCTGCGCGCCGCCATCGTTGAACGCGGCCTGGGCCTTACCGTGTGTCCCGTATCGAATCGCTTCGTCGTGCAGACCCTGACCTGTGATGAGATCAGGCAGATGCTCAGATTCGGCATGAAGCCTACGATCAACTCGGACGACCCGGCCTATTTCCGCGCCTACCTGAACGAAAATCTGCAGGCACTGGCAGACGAAGGCGATTTCACCCGCGACGAGATCGCGACCCTGGTGCGCAACAGCTTCGAGGTCTGCTGGCTCCCGGACAGCGAGCGCCAGCGCTATCTCGCGCTGTTTGACGCGACAGCTGCATGAACGAGCTGCTGGATCGCCAATTCGGACTCAGCACCCGCGGTACGACTGTCCGCCGTGAAATGATAGCGGGGCTCACCACGTTTCTCGCCATGGCCTACATTACCGTGGTCAACCCGAGCATTCTGTCGGAGGCCGGGATGGATTTCGGCGCCGTCTTTGTCGCGACATGCCTCGCGGCGGCGCTGGGCACGCTGATCATGGGCCTGTACGCGAACTACCCGGTCGCCCAGGCGCCCGGCATGGGCCAGAACGTCTTTTTCACCTACAGCATTGTGCTGGGCCTCGGCGTCGCGTGGCAGACGGCACTTGGCGCAGTGTTCATCTCAGGCATTATCTTCATCGGGCTGAGCGTACTGCCTGTTCGCGAGTGGCTCATCAACGCCATACCGCGAACGCTGAAGCTCGGGATCTCCGCGGGAATCGGACTGTTTCTCGGCATCATTGCACTTTCCGGTAGCGGGATCGTGGTGGCAGATCCGGCGACAATCGTCAGCCTTGGCGACTTGACCAGCCCCAACGCAATACTGTTGCTCGCGGGCTTTGTTCTCATCGCGGCACTGTCGGCGCGGCGCATCATGGGAGCGGTTGTTGTCGGCATGCTCGTGGTTACCGCGATCGGCTGGCTCAGCGGCGCGGCGGAGTTTCACGGCGTGTTCTCAGCGCCGCCGAGCCTGACCACGCTGCTGCAGCTCGATATCGCCGGCGCATTCAACCTGTCGATGATCACGGTTATTCTCACGCTGCTGCTGGTGGATGTCTTCGACACCGCCGGCACCCTGGTTGGTGTTGCCAATCGTGCCAACATGCTTGACGACCGCGGTCACCTGCCGCGCCTGCGCCGCGCCCTGCTCGCCGATTCCGGGGCTACGACGGCGGGGGCGCTGCTCGGAACGTCCTCCACCACGAGTTTCATCGAAAGCGCAGCGGGCGTCGAGGCGGGTGGCCCCACCGGCCTGACAGCGGTCACCACCGCCATTCTTTTCCTCGCCTGCCTGTTCGTGGCACCGCTGGCCCAGAGCGTCCCTGGTTTTGCCACGGGTGCGGCGCTGCTCTTCGTCGCCTGCATCATGGCCCGCGCCCTGGAGCATCTGGCCTGGGATGACATCACCGAATCGGCGCCAGCGATTGTCACCGCACTGGCTGTGCCACTGACCTACTCTATCGCCGACGGCATCGGGCTCGGCTTTATTTCCTACGCGGCAATCAAGCTGCTTTCCGGCCGTCCCCGCGAATGCCCCGCCGCCGTTTATACGATAGCGCTGGTGTTTGTGGTAAAGTTCGGCTTTCTCGCGTAGCAGAAACAAGCCAATGGACAAGATCTATATCACGGCCAATGAGCTGTTGATCGATTCCTTTCGCCTGGCGGAAAAAATCCATCACAGCGGCTTTCGACCCGATTTCATTATTGGCGTCTGGCGTGGGGGTGCGCCGGTTGGTATCGCGATACAGGAGTACCTTGAGTACGTCGGCATCTCCACCGACCACATCGCGATCCGAACTTCTTCCTACTACGGTATCGACAAACAGGACAAGACCGTGCGCGTGCATGGCCTCGACTACATCATCGACAACATCAACGCAGAGGATAACGTGCTGCTGGTCGACGACGTATTCGACTCGGGTCGCAGTATCCGCGCCATTTTTGACAAGCTGCGCAACAGGACCCGCCGCAATATGCCGCAAAACATGAAAGTGGCGACGCCCTGGTACAAACCCAGCAAGAACGTCACCGATGTCACACCGGACTTCTACATTCACGAGACCGATGCCTGGCTGGTATTCCCCCATGAACTGGTCGGCCTGACCGCCCACGAGATCGCCGCAAACAAACCCGACATAGCCGACACACTGGCCTCGCGCATTCGTGAGCTCTGAAGCGGAGCGTCCGGATGTTCGCACCTGTATCGACCCGTTGGTCGGGGGAATATCCTGATGTTGCAGAGACTTCCGCGTGGCGGTGTCGCCACGATCGTCAGTTGGTTCGCGCTTGTACTGTTTGCACCACGGGCATTCGCCGTGCATGCGCCGGGTGATGTTGCCGCCGCCGAAGCCATCGTATGGCACGCCCCGACGGCGGCAATCGTGGATCGCGAGACACTACATCGGGCTCTCGCACAGGCGGATTATCTGGTTCTGGGTGAAATCCACGACAATCCCTGGCACCACAGGATACAGGCGGAGCTGCTGGGTGAGTTCGCCGACAGCGTGCATGACAATAAGCTGGCGGTTGGCTTCGAACAGCTGTCGCTCGACCAGAAAACCGCGCTGGATACGTATCTGCAGCGGAGCGACGCCGACGCCGAGTCTCTGGGTGCTGCGGTGCAGTGGCAGGCAAGCGGATGGCCCGATTACGCGATCTACCGGCCGCTGTTCGCGGCGACGCTGCAGCGCAACCTGTCCGTTATACCGCTGATGCATTCTGCCGACGCTACCCGCGAGATCATGCAGAATGGCAGTGCCGCGGTTCTGCCGGCGACAGCGCTGGAACGTCTGCAACCCGACACACTGCTGGATCCAGAACAAACCGCGGTGGTCGAGCGAGAGATGCAGCGGTCCCACTGCGGCAAGCTCGGCCACCATCTTTGCCCTGTGTGCAGGAAGACCATCCAGCACAACGTACAA
>CAYFVJ010000189.1:0-4834 GCA_964346555.1 uncultured Alteromonadaceae bacterium
CGTCGATAGCGGTGACGTCGCCAGACATGGGCACCGGGTTGCGCCCGTGGCCGAGAGCATCAAAAGCGAGTACGCGATAACCGGCCCGGGCCAGGTGGAAAGAGAACGCCTGCATGAGCTGGCGGGAGCCCGCAAAGCCGTGGCTGACGATCACGGCGGGTGCTGGCGGCGTCGACTCATCCATGTACAGGGTCGCCGGGGTCTCGCCGATGTCGACGTGCTGAGTGCTGATCCCGCTGCGCGACTTTTCAAGCTGCCACAGGGCCGAGGCAATCAGCGTCAGGCCGATGAGAAGAACGACAAGCTGGCGCATTACGCTGGCGTGCCGCTGGGGATGCGTAAGAAACGTGTGTGGACCATATGATGATTATCTCAGGTCTGCGCGCAGCGCGGCACGCAGAGAGCTTTTTTTAAAAGCGCGTAAAAATGTGTACTGTAGCACCCTCATCTCGAAGAGCTAACTTATCATGTTGCAGGGCAGCTTTATATTTTTCATGCTCATGTTTCTGCTCGTGGGTTTTTCCTCCGTGCTGGTACGCAGGAAAAAGAGCAGCGACTTTCTGCTGGCTGGCCGCACGCTGCTGCCCTCGGTGGCTGGCTTGTCAGCCGTGGCCACTAACAACAGTGGCTACATGTTCATCGGCATGATCGGCTTTACCTACACCACCGGTCTCGGCGCCGTGTGGCTGATGGTGGGCTGGATCTTCGGCGATTTTCTTATTTCCCTCCTGGTGCACCGCCGTCTGCGGCGGGCTACGGGCAAGTTCGATTCGCTGACTTATCCTTCGATGTTGGCGAACTGGTACGGGCAGAACCATCTCTGGGTGAGTGTTCTCGCGGCGCTGTTCTCGGTGGTTTTCCTGGGTATCTATGCCGCAGCGCAGTTCAGCGCCGGCAGCAAGGCACTGCATGTACTGTTCGGATGGGAGCAGCGCCTGGGCACTTTGCTGGGTGCCGGAATGGTGTTGTTCTACTGTTTTTCCGGGGGACTGCGGGCGTCGGTCTGGACCGATGTCGCCCAGTCAATGGTGATGCTCACAGGCATGCTGGTGATGGTATGGATTACTGTCAGCAAATTCGGCGGTATCGATGCCAGCGTGGAGGCGCTCAACGACGTGTCTGCAACCTACATGAACCTGTTCCCGCCGGACCTCGCCTTCGGTGCTGCAGGTCCGGCGCTGTTCGTGATCGGCTGGATGTTCGCGGGGTTCGGCGTGATCGGCCAGCCCCATGTCATGGTGCGCTTCATGTCACTCGATAGCGAGGACAGCATGCAGCGCACCCGCGTCTATTACTATTCCTGGTATGTCAGCTTCTACACGCTGGCGCTGGTTGTCGGGCTGATGTCGCGCCTGCTCCTGCCGGACATCGCCTCCTTCGACGTCGCCGAGGATACCGAGCTGGCGCTGCCCACGCTGGCAGCGGAACTGCTGCCGGATCTGCTCGGTGGTCTGGTGCTGGCGGGTCTGTTTGCCGCCACAATTTCCACGGCGGATTCCTTGATCCTGAGCTGCTCTGCCGCCATCAGCCAGGATCTATTGCCAAGGCGCTTTCAGAGCTTCGGCGTGACACGCCTGATCACGCTCGGCACGATCATACTGGCCCTGATCATTGCTCTTGTATCAAATGAGAGTGTATTCATTCTGGTGCTGTATGCCTGGTCAGGACTGGGCGCGGCATTTGCCCCGCTGCTGCTCGCCTATGCTCTGGGCAGGCGACCGACACAGCCGGTGGCACTGGCGATGATTATTGCTGGTCCCGCCACGGTCTTTGCCTACCAGTGGGCGGACCCGCGCATTGTCAGTACTGTTTACGAGATCCTGCCCGGCATGCTCGCCGGTGGGCTGGCGTATGTCGTGGGCAGCTGGCTGCAGGGCAGGCGCTCATCGTGACTGAGGGCGCCGAATTCCGCCAGGTCAAGCTGGTCGATCTGAAGAGTGGCCGTAATGCGGGGGAAACGCCGGGTGCCGATATCGATGCGGTGGGCGCGATCGGCTCGGCACAGCGGATTTTGCTGGACAGTGCGTTGCTGTTCGGTAGCGGAGAATACACGCCCAGATCCGAGGCTTTTGCGGCCATTGACGGCGGACGGCTTGCACAAGCTACGATTCAGGGCCGCAGACGATAACCGGTCCTGAAAATCCAGCTGATGGTGATTGCGCAGGCCAGTAGGAACACCAGGGTCATGCCGACGCTGACGGCTATATGCACATCGGAGACGCCGTAGAACGCCCAGCGGAAGCCGCTGATCAGGTAGACCACCGGATTGAACAGCGCGACCGTCTGCCAGGCGCTCGGCAGCATGTCGATGGAGTAGAAGGTGCCGCCGAGGAATACCAGCGGCGTCACCACCATCAGCGGCACGACCTGCAGTTGCTCGAAGCCGTCGGCCCAGATACCGATAATGAAACCGAAGAGGCTGAACGTCACTGCCGTGAGCACCAGGAAAGCGAGCATCCACAGCGGGTGCAGGACCTGATAGTCGACGAAGAATCGCGCGGTTATCAGTATAATCAAGCCGAGAATTACCGATTTGCTCGCCGCCGCGCCGACATAGCCAAGGACCACCTCAAAGTAGGACACCGGCGCGGAGAGCACTTCGTAGATGGTACCGGAAAACTTGGGCATGTAGATGCTGAACGAGGCGTTGGCGATGCTCTGGGTCAGCAGGGACAGCATGAGCAGTCCCGGGATAATGAACGCGCCGTAGCTGATGCCGTCGATGTCGCCCATACGCCCGCCGATGGCAGAACCGAACACGACGAAATACAGCGTGGTCGAAATCACGGGCGATGCCACGCTCTGCATCAGGGTGCGCCGCATGCGTGACATTTCGAATCGGTAGATGGCGTTCACGCCTTGCAGGTTCATGCTTTACTCCGCTTGCTTTTCAGTGGCGTCGGCAGCGGGCCGCTTGACCAGCCCGACAAAAATGTCTTCAAGTGAGCTTTCCCGGGTCTGCAGGTCGCGGAACTCGATGCCGAGCTCGCCGAGACGGCGCAACAAGCGCGCCACGCCGGCCTGTTCGCGCTGGGCGTCAAAGCTGTAGATGAGGTCGTGACCGTCCGCCTCGAGTGACACCGGCTCGTCGGCCAGGGCGTCGGGTATGGCCGCCAGCGGCTGCTGCAGGTGCAGTCGCAGTTCCTTGCTGCCGAGCTTGGCCATCAACTGCACCTTGTCCTCGACCAGGATGATCTCGCCGTTGCGGATGACGCCGATACGGTCGGCCATCTCCTCGGCTTCCTCGATATAGTGGGTCGTGAGGATTATCGTGACACCGTTCTCGCGCAGCCCGCGCACCATAGCCCACATGTCGTGCCTCAGCTCGACATCCACGCCCGCGCTCGGCTCGTCGAGAAACAGCACCCGCGGCTCGTGGGACAGAGCCTTGGCGATCATGAGCCGCCGCTTCATGCCGCCCGAGAGCGACATCAGCCGATTGTTGCGCTTTTCCCACAGTGACAGATCGCGCAGGATTTTCTCGATGTGCCCCGGATCAGGCGACTTGCCGAACAGGCCGCGGCTGAAGGACACCGCGCCCCAGACCGTTTCGAAGGCGTCGGTGGTCAGCTCCTGGGGCACCAGGCCGATGCTGGCACGCGCGCCGCGATAGTCGCGGATGATGTCGTGGCCGGCGACGCTCACAGCGCCTCCCGTGGCGTTGACGAGACCGCAGACTATGCTGATCAGCGTGGTCTTGCCGGCGCCATTCGCGCCGAGCAGGGCGAAGATTTCGCCGCGCTGTATCTCGAGGTTGATGTCGCTGAGGGCGCGGAAGCCGTCGTCGTATACCTTGTCCAGATGCTTGATGGAAATTTCACCTGACACACTGGGTCCTCTTCGCCGGGGTCATCGCTGGGGGTCTATCGCCGGAGTCAGGTCCCGGACCGGGCCCCGGCGCACCAACGCATGATTCACGTCGGTAAATACCTGCAAGAAACCGCGCTCGCAGGCGGCGTCATGACGCTCCAGCGCGCGGCAGGCCGTAGCCACGTCGAAGCCCCGCGTAAGCCGATTGCTCAAAAACCCCAGGGAATCTTCCACCCCCTGCAGCGTTTCGCAGCGGTTGAGGAAGTCGCGGGCGATCATGCGCGAAGCAAGCGGGCGGACCCGAGCAGGCAGCAACGCGGGGTGCTGGTGCATGGCGTCGTAGATCCCAAGGGTAAACGATTGTCGGCTGACTTCACAGAACGCCGGCCAGTGGCGGATGAGATAGTGATCGAATGCCACATCCAGAATAATGCCGGCGTAGCGGCGCAGATTTCCCGCAAACAGCCCCCGCAGGTGAATCGAAGTCGGGTGTCGGTCCGTCAGGCCGTCGATCTGCCGGTGCGCCCGCGCACCCGCGATAACGCCTTCCGGGAGATCCTGGCGGGACAGCGGCCCCCGGATGGCATCGCCGAAAAGGTTGCCCAGGCACTGCGCGGGCGCCGGATCCGCGAGCACTGCGTGCGCGAGGTGATTCATCTGGTCTGAAACGTTGCGAGATGCCAGCCCACGACACTAGCCTATGGCGTCGGCTCCGGCAAGCCGACGGCGCGCGTACAGTGCGTCGGCATGCCGATACCCGAAGTACGCTCGCGAGGTTATCCTCGATGGATTTATCTATGCTGAGCATGCACGTGAGATCTACGGTGTAACATAGACCCTCTTTCTAGTGGGGCCAGGTCTGGCTGGCTGTTGGTCTGGGGAGGAGCTTCGTATCCCCGCATACGCGGCCTGATCCCGCGCCTAATCGACCAACAGCCAGCCAGACCTGGCCCCAAAAGACCGGGGGCTGCCATGAAACTCGACCGTACCGACCGCGCCATTCTCAATCTGTTGCAGGACGACA
>CAYFVJ010000190.1:0-1728 GCA_964346555.1 uncultured Alteromonadaceae bacterium
ACACATCTGTCTTCATCTGACTGTTAACAAACACCCGACCGCTTGGGGCAGGTTTTTCCGGAAGGGCTATCCCTCGACCGGGACGCGTATTATACCGATAGAACGGCGCCTGACAACAACAATTTCAGAGATTTCTGAAAAAAGTGACACCGCCAGGGCACCCTCTCATCCAACGTCGAACAGATGGTACTTCTTTTTGCCCAGCCTTACGACATAAAACCGGCCGTGCAACGCGCGCTCCGGGGCGAAGCAGGCTGTCGGCGATTCGTTGTCAATCCAGCCTAACGCGGCGCCATTTACGAGAACCGCACCGCGCTGCAGCGCATCCTTTACCTGTTTACCGGACGGTACCATGCCCGCCTCCGTCAGAACTTGCGAAAGCGTCGGGGGCATCGCCTCTCTGATCAAGGCTGACGACGGCAGGCCATCCTGCTGCAGCTGAAGAAAATCCGCATCGGACAGCGCAGATAGGTCGCCGTCGAACAGACTTCGGGTTATTCTTTCGGCCGCCTGCAGCCCCGACTCACCGTGGACCAGCCGGGTCACTTCGCGGGCCAGGACAGCCTGGCCCTGAGGACGGCCCTGACCAGCCGCATCCTGCTGCTCGATTTCCGCTATCCGGGCGACATCCAGAAACGTAAAATATCGCAGGAATCGATAGACATCCGCATCCGACGTGCCCAGCCAGAACTGGTAGAACGCGTAGGGCGATGTCTTCGCCGCATCCAGCCAGACGGTGCCGGACTCCGTCTTGCCGAATTTGCTGCCGTCGGCCTTAGTAATCAGCGGCATGGTGAGGCCGTAGACAGTGTTTCCGGTCAGGCGCCGCGTCAGATCGATGCCGCCGGTGATGTTGCCCCACTGGTCGGAACCGCCAATCTGGAGACCACAATCATAGCGACGGTTGAGTTCGGCGAAATCATAGGACTGGAGAATCATGTAGCTGAACTCGGTGTAGCTGATACCACTGCCTTCGCGTTCCAACCGCTGCCTGACGGATTCTTTCTGGATCATGGCGTTCACCGAGAAGTGCTTGCCGACATCACGCAGGAAAGTCAGCACATCCAGGTTCCGCGTCCAGTCCAGGTTGTTTACTACCTCGGCGGCGCATTCGCCGGCATCAAAGTCGATGAAGCGGCTGACCTGGTCGCGCAATCTGTCCACCCAGGCCTCAATTATCGCCGGCGTATTGAGTTGGCGCTCCTGGGCCTTGAAGCTCGGATCCCCGATCAGACCCGTGGCACCGCCAACCAGTGCCAGGGGCTTGTGTCCGGCGAGCTGGAAGCGCCGCAACATGAGAAGAGGAACAAGTGAACCGATATGCAGACTGTCTGCAGTCGGATCAAAACCGCAGTAAAGCGTCCTTGCCTTGGCATCCAGCCATGCCGGCATGGCATCTTCGCCGGCGACCTGAAACACAAGGCCACGCTGGCGCAAATCTTCTAAAAGTTCACCACTCACCAGACACTACCACCCAAGCGACGCGACGTTGCAAAGAGCGCGAAAGATACAGAAATAGCCGTCAGCTGCCAATTCACGCCGGCGTTACACGCCGTCCGCGACGCTCCTTTAGACGACCGGGAAGGTAGTACCGCGCTTATGTTTATATCGCGGCAAAATTTCGGATTGAAAACGTGAGGATTAAAGAGAGGGAGCCGGGATTGAAGACTGCGTCACTTGTTCGCCAGCATGTCGCTGCGATTGAAGAAGTGTGCAAGCTCCGTGTTG
>CAYFVJ010000190.1:1828-4808 GCA_964346555.1 uncultured Alteromonadaceae bacterium
TCACTTGTTCGCCAGCATGTCGCTGCGATTGAAGAAGTGTGCAAGCTCCGTGTTGTAGGCCTCCGCTACACCCTCGGCCAGGTCCACCAGGTAATTATGCTGAAGTGGGTGCAGAGAACCTCGACAATCGAGGTAAGCCTCTAGCGTGCGCACGTAAACACGCACTTCTTCTCCCGCCGTCTTCATTTTATCGGCGCTTGCTGCAAGGCCATCCGGTATCGACGGGCGCTCGCGCGGCAGGGGTGCCGGGCAATCGGCCAGCGTAGCGGTTGAGCCAGCGACAAGCGTCAGGGCAATCAGTAAGCGCTTCATCAGAAAGATCTCCTGTAAGTTGTATCGGGAACAAGTGCCGAGCACAGTGTTACTCGGCTGTTACATATATTCACATAATCAGCGGGACGCACAAGCGTCACGGCGAACAGATTTAGGGCGTTTTCAGGCTCTTTTTTGGGGCGAATACAGCGGATTGACGTGCAGACCGGCTCAGTCACCAAAGGTAACACTCAAACACGGGCAATCGGTACACGCACGGTGCAGGTTGCGCAGGAGGATAGTGCAAGTGCACCATTGTGGAGCATAAAATGACCTGCTGAAGGCACAATATTGGTGCCGCTCCCGTGGCTGACAACTATATGCAACGCCGCCTGATTTTATATACTGGCAGATTGTTGTTACGGGATATGCCGAATGTTTCCACTCAAACAGATGCGTGGCGCCACGCCTCTGCACGAACGGCCGCAGATTAGTCATCGTCATCTTGTGGCGTTCGCGGTTGTCACCGCGGTCGTCACTATCGCCACCCTGGTTGCGCCAGGCGGTGAGGTCGAGGCGAACAGGATACCGCTGATCGAGACCGCGGGGCTGGAGCAACAGACGAACACCACCGACCTCGAGAACCTTACGGAATTTGAACGACCCCTCGCAGCCGTGCCAGAAGAGCCTGCTGAAGCGCTTGAGCCTGGGAAAGACCTGGCGGAATCCGGGGAAAACGCGCCGGCCTGGCGGGAACTGATCATCCAGAGCGGCGACAATCTATCTCTATTGTTCAAACGTGCCGGACACACGGACCGGGATGTCTACGACATAGTCAATACCGCACCGCAGGGCAGAGCACTGGAACGGATCTATCCCGGACAGACACTCGCGTTTCTGTCCGATGAGGACGGCGAGCTGAGCGCCGTCAAGCACGTACTGGACCCATTGCAAAGCGTCATCTACCGACGCATGGACGGAGGCTTCTCCAGCGAGAAAGTCGTTCGCGAACCCGAGATTCGCGAGTCATGGGCGTCAGGGGAAATCGAGTCGTCCCTGTTTATCGCCGGCCGGGATGCGGGCCTGTCGACCAACCTGGTCATGGAACTGGCGAATATCTTTGCCGGCGTGATCGACTTTGTTCTGGACCCGCGCCGCGGTGACACCATGCATGTGCTGTACGAAGAGTTGTACCTGGACGGGGAAAAATTCTCCGACGGGAGGATCATCGCCGCTTCCTTCACAAATCGCGGGGAGACATTCAACGCGTTCCGCTATCGCGACAAGAGTGGCAGAGAGAGCTTCTACAATGAGCAGGGCGTCAGCATGCGCAAGGCCTTCCTGATGGCACCGGTTGACTTCACCCGCATCAGTTCCAACTTCAACCTGGCGCGCAAACACCCGATATACAAGACTACGCGTCCGCATCGCGGCACCGACTATGCAGCACCACGGGGTACCCCGGTCTTCGCCGCCGGTGATGGCCGGGTTATCGAAGCCGGCTACACGCGGGCGAACGGTAACTACGTTTTCATAAAGCACGGTGAAAAGTACATCACCAAGTACCTGCATCTCCACAAGCGCAAAGTGAGCGACAAACAGAAGGTGGTACAGAGCCAGGTCATAGGCACCGTGGGTGCGACCGGCGCCGCGACCGGCCCGCACCTGCATTACGAATTTCTGGTCAACGGCATTCACCGCAACCCACGCACGATCCACAAGCAGCTGCCCAAGGCAAAATCACTCGCAGCCGCCGAGCTGCCGGCTTTCCAGTCCAGCATCGACAGCGCTGCGCAGCAGCTGGCGCAATTGCAGTCCGGGTCACGCCTTGCAATCGCGGAGTCAAAAGAGCCAGAAGCGGAAAGTGGTCAATAGTGACAGTGCAGCGCTATGTCGGACTGATGTCTGGCACCAGCGCAGACGCCATCGATGCCCTGGTTCTGACACTTGGTGAAAACGGCGAACTGGCACTGGTTGCCACGCGCGAACACCCTCTCGACAACTCACAAAAAAACGCAATTGCCGCCCTCTCCTCTCCGGGCGAGAACGAGATCGACCGACTGGGTGAGCTGGACCGAAGTCTTGGATACGCCTTCGCACAAGCAACCCTGGCACTCCTCGATGATTCAGGACTTGAGCGCGAAGACATCACCGCTATCGGCAGCCACGGCCAGACGGTCAGGCACCGTCCGCAGGGAAAAGCAGGCGGCCGCGCCACGGGCTTTACGCTACAGCTGGGCGACCCCAACACGATCGCCGAAATCACTGGAATCACTACCGTGGCGGATTTCCGCCGCCGCGATGTTGCCGCCGGCGGCGAGGGTGCACCACTGGCTCCTGCTTTTCACCTCGACCGCTTTGCGCGGCCGGGCCGTTGCCGCGCCATCGTCAACATTGGCGGTATCGCCAACGCCACGCTGCTGGACGGCGCGACCCTGGCAGGTGGATTTGACTGCGGCCCGGGCAATACGCTGCTAGATTACTGGATCCGAGAAAGCCGCGGCGCCGCCTACGATGCCGCGGGCGCCTGGTCGGCTGAGGGCGATGTCGATGAAGCATTGCTCGCGGATTGCTTCAACGACCCCTACTTCACCCGTGTGGGTCCTCGAAGCACCGGGCGTGAGCATTTCAGCCCCGGCTGGTTGCAATCAAGACTAGCTTCACACAGCAAGGTGAAGCCGCGGGACGTGCAGGCGACGCTGGCGGAATTCACCGCCCGGGCGATTGC